>JANNXI010000275.1:0-2516 GCA_031409495.1 Betaproteobacteria bacterium | reverse complement strand
CCCCGGCGAGTCCCCGTATGATCCAGATGCGCACGCGAAAAAAGCGGTTAAGTGCGATATGTGCAAAGACATTAAAGGCGGCGCGTCATGCGTACGCGCGTGTCCAACCGGTGCTGCGATTCGGATTTCGCCTGAGCAATTGCCGGCGTATGCGTTTGCTAGAAGGTAGGATGAGCGGCTGGATCATGGGCGTGGTTTAGGCACGATGGCGTTGTGTGAAAATTGCATTGCGCAATTTTAGCTCACAGCATCCAACGCACTTGTCATGCATGATTCAGATTGACTAGACCGTGCTCGTTAATTTGCCAGATAAGCGCGCAGACTCTGCTGCTTGCTCAAAGTCACGAGTCCAGCCATTGCCGTCGTTACAAAAAATCGGCTGCATTACTTTGAGTTGTGTGGGCTGGTCGGGACGCGGAAGCAGCAAATGCGCTGGGCAGTAAATAAAATCCTTCCAGCTGTTAGATGACGGCTGTAAACATACAGCTAAGACGTCGAAGTCACCGAAGCGGTAAGGGCGGGTAGCGGAAGTGGATCCATCTTCAGCTTGACTCTGACCATTGCGGGTGCGTTGTGTCTCAACAACATAGACGGGAAAGCCGCAGTGTTTACTCAGTTTGTTGTCAATTTTGGCCGATCCGCGCTCACGACGCTGGTTTTTGACCTGTATTTTCAGAGTGCAGTTGCTGTCGTCCAGTAGAACATCGTAAGGGCGCTCGCCTTGAAACGGAACAGATCTCCAACGAGTAAGTTGTTCTGGGACAACGGTGGTGCGGAAAGTTGCTTCAGCCAAAATGCCCCGCACACCACGCTGCGTAAGATCGGGTGCGCTGTGTATGGCCTCTAAAATAGCTTCGGCTGTAGTATTCCAGGCGAGTTCCAACGGGTGAATAACTGTTCTGAACTCATGGCGCAGCGCTTGAAGCACCGCGTGCCGTTCCAGATCGTTTAAACCTCGGAGCAATGCCCGGATGTCATCTATACTCATTCTTTAGGTTTCCTGCCTGCTGGCATAGGGTCAAACGCCATCACGTCACTGCGACGAACCAACTTGCGTCCGCCAACATCCAAAGCCAACAAGCGCCCCCGCTCTACGAGTCGGGCAATGGCTTGGCGACTGGTGCCACGCAGGCGCGCGGCTTCTGCCTGACTCACCCATTCTTCTGGAATTAATATGTTGACGTTGACAACCAATTGTTGTTACCCTGCGTTCTTTGCGGACTTAGTGTGGATGTTTTATGGCAGTCTCTAGCACTGACTCGTGCCAAGCCGACTTGTTTCAACCGGTTACGAACAAACTTGAAACAAAACCTCCCACTGTTCAGGGGCTGGCTCCGGTGTATCACACAGGTCATGGTTCTGCTTACCTTGCCGATGCCATGGATGTGCTGCGTCGTGTACCGGACAATAGTGTAAATGCTGTAATTACTTCGCCACCGTATGCCCTGCACTTTAAGAAAGAATACGGTAACGCGGATAAAGCAGACTATATCGCCTGGATGTTGCCCTTTGCAAAGGAAATTCGGCGAGTGCTTACCGAAGACGGAAGCTTTGTGCTTAATATTGGGGGGAGTTATAATAAAGGTACGCCCACTCGTTCTCTATACCATTTTAAGCTCCTGATTGCTTTGGTCGAGGATGTTGGTTTTCATTTAGCGCAGGAATGCTTCTGGTTCAATCCTGCAAAAATGCCGACACCAGCAGAATGGGTAAATGTTCGTCGAATACGGGTAAAGGATGCCGTCGAATATGTATGGTGGCTTTCGAAAAGCGCTTGGCCTAAAGCCAACAATCGAAATGTTTTAACACCATACAGTGAAGACATGCATCGACTTGTCCGTCGAGGACTTCAAGCTACTGTCCGTCCGTCTGGACATGCTATCAAAGCCTCATTTGCCAATGGCGACGCAGGTGGTGCTATACCGCCAAATGTCATAGAAAACGAAATTCCCACTGATATGCTGCGGTTCGGAAATAATGCAGCCAATGATCGCTACACAGAGCGATGCAAGGCTGCAGGCGTGAAAATTCACCCAGCTAGGTTTCCCGCAGCGTTACCCACATTTTTTATTAAGTTGCTCACCGAAGCCGGAGATCTGGTGCTCGATCCATTCGCAGGATCGAATACAACCGGATCGATAGCTGAAAGTCTAGATCGACGTTGGATCGCTATTGACCAAGTTCCCGAATATCTTCGCGCAAGCTCATTTCGTTTTGATCCAGTACCGAAACTGGATACTGTATTGAATTTCTGTAGCTGAATGCCAGGGAATTATGGCTAAGCAGAAAACCGCGGCGCGATCCACCGCTCGCCGAATGGCGAGGTTTATATCGCCGACAACTGCATCGGCTGCGGCAACTGCGAGCGCAATTGCCCTTACGGCGTGATCCACATGGCCGCCAAACCCAAGAAAAAGCCCGGCTTGCTCAGCTGGCTATTGTTTGGCCTAGGCGATGGCCCCGGCGAGTCCCCGTATGATCCAGATGCGCACGCGAAAAAAGCGGTTAAGTGCGAT
>JANNXI010000274.1:0-8448 GCA_031409495.1 Betaproteobacteria bacterium | reverse complement strand
CCATCATTTCCCACGGCACCACGCAGTTGATGGTGTTGGCGATGCTAATTTTAGGCGGCCCAACCCTGCACTATTTTGCCTTGGCGCTGACAATCGGCATTTGTTTCGGTATTTATTCTTCAGTGTTGGTCGCGTGCCCTCTCGCAAAATATTTGGGTGCCTCGCGTGAAAATTTTGTAAAGGTTGAAAAAGCACCACCAAAACCCGATCCAGAAGTTATTCCCGCTGGGCAATAAGCGCAGGTTTTAACATGGAATTTTTAACAGGTATCCTTGATTTAATCATCCACCTTGATAAGCACTTAGCGGCAATAGTTGCGCAGCACGGCTCACTTATTTATGTTGTGCTATTTGCCATTGTGTTCGCAGAAACGGGCTTGGTGGTCATGCCGTTTTTACCGGGTGATTCCATGCTGTTTATTGCCGGTTCCTTAGCAGCAGTAGCAGCACCCGGCGATATGAACGTGCATATTGTAGTCTTCACGCTAATCATTGCCGCGTTTACCGGCAATATGGTTAATTACTTCGTCGGCCGCTACTTCGGCAAACGCCTATTTGTTGATCCAAAAGCCCGCTTTTTTAAGCCGCAAACGCTAGAAAAAACCCATGAGTTCTACGAAAAGTGGGGCGGTATCGCTGTCATAATGGCGCGCTTCGCCCCGTTTTTACGCACATTTATTCCGTTTGTTGCCGGTATGGGCGAAATGGGTCGCCGTAAATTCACGCTCTACAGCGCAGTCGGCAGTGTTGCGTGGGTCGCCTCATTAGTCTATCTTGGCTACCTATTCGGCAACGTGCCGTGGATTAAGAAGAACATCGGCATACTGGCAATTGCAATTGTTTTTATCAGCTTGCTGCCAATACTCTACGCTGTTGTAAAAGCGCATTTCGATAAAAAGCAAGCTGCCTAGATATGCCCGTAGATGCCCTAAAAAAGGGCATCTCCAAGCACTTTTTAGTGCCTCCGTAGTATCTGCAAAAGCCCATTGCCCCGTTAAAATCTTGACAACCAGTGTTTACTTGGACTAAGCTTAGTCATCTAATTGGTAGCGAGGCGAACATGCAAATCGTAAACATTCACGAAGCAAAAACGCACCTTTCGCGGTTTGTTGATCAGGTGGAGAATGGCGAGAGTATTACCATCGCACGCGCCGGTAAACCCGTTGCAAAGCTCGTCCCATTAGACGCGCCTAAAAAGCCGCGTCAGCTCGGCTTAGGGCAACAATCTTGCCCCCTACCTGCGGATTTTTTTGCTACTTTCGACGCGCTAAACGCAGAAGAAATTCAAACCATGTTTGAAACTGGTCGCTAGTCCGGCGTAGCACGATGTCACCGCAAAGTTTTTTACTTGACACTAATATTTTGATTTGCGCGCTTTTTGCGCCCGATCGACTGGATTCAGCGGCACGCTCGCAGCTTACCGACGCGGATCACACGGTTTACTTCAGCACCGCGAGCATTTGGGAAATAGCCATTAAAAGCAGTTTAAATAAGGCCAATTTTGCAATGACCCCGCAAAATGCCCACGCGCTTGCAATAGCAACAGGGTTCATTGAATTAACCGTCACATCAACGCACACCTTTACAGTGGCCCAGATGGCGTGGCATCACCGCGACCCATTTGATCGGCTGATGATCGCGCAAGCAATGAGTTTGCCCGCCTATTTTTTGACTATCGACACGATGCTCACGCAGTATTCAGAGCTGGTAAAGTACGTTGCTATAAAATAGGTGTTGTTTCTAACTGCTTAGAACTAAATTTTTGATTTGAAGCAGTACCTTCTTACATTAACCACACACTCAATTACGAGGAATACCATGTTCGCCTACGCCACCATCGGTACTAATGATTTTGATAAATCTGCAGCATTTTTTGATGCGGTAATGGCTGCTCTTGGCTACAAACGCACCCATGATTATTCCGAAGGCGGTTGGTTAGGTTATGGCGAACATGCTGAATCTACGATGAGCTTATGGTTATGCAAGCCGCTTAACCAACAGCCAGCCACGGTTGGCAATGGTTGCATGATCGGCTTCCAAGCCGCAACGCGCGCGAAGGTGGATGCCTTCCATAGCGCCGCGCTCGCCAACGGCGGCACCAGCGAAGGCGCACCGGGATTACGCGATGCCTACGGCCCCAATATGTACATCGCCTACGTGCGCGATCCGCAGGGAAATAAGTTTTCAGCGGTTTGTAGGGCGGTTGAGTAAGTTTCAATAGATGCTGAATGTGCGAAGATGCCGCCTACAAGGCGATGAAATTATCGACTGATCCTTTTGGGTAAAGTAGGGCATTTTTGGCTTCGCAGGATTCTGCTTTTCGTTACTTCGTTTTGGAAAAACATTATGCTCCACGCAATGATCACCACCGCGTTCACGCTACCCGGCTATAAGCTGACGGAAAGCCACGGAATTTGCCGTGGCCTACTTGTGCGCTCGCGATCCGTTGCGGGCGATGCGATAGGCAGCCTTGAGTCTGTGTTTGGCGGCGACATTTCGGTATATACCGATTTATGCGAGGAAACACGCGGCGAAGCCTATATCCTTATGTCTGATCACGCCGATAAAATGGGAGCAAATGCCATCATTGGTATGCGCTATGACACCACTGAATTGAAGCAAGGGCTTACCGAAGTGCTCTGTTACGGCACAGCGGTAACGGCAGTGCGCGAAGGTCGTGTTCAGCGCGAGGATCGGCAAGAATAAGTTGCAACGGGTTATATACGCATTGATAATATAAGCTGTAGACTCCCTAAAATAGGGCGTCTACAGTATTTATATGGGCTCTCTAATCAGCATCCTTTCTGCTGAGCTAGTCAAGTTTCTACCTAAGTTTCGTGGATCCAGTGAACGATGGACAACGGAGCTTGCGGTATAAGATTGCTATTTTCACGGATCGAATTGATTGAATTTAGCTCACCTGTGCGGAGCAAGCTGGTTATGGCTTAACGGAGGCCGCCGCTGCAATTTCACACTGACGTTCGAACCAATCCATTAAATATGGAAGTGCCACCGCATTTACCGGATTTGCCGGGTTCGTTTTCATTTGAGATCCCCAAGTCACAACTCTGACCTTTGGGTGGCTAAAGTAGATGGAATGAGATAGACGCCCGACTGAGGCGGCTTTCAGGGCTTTTGCCTGAATTAGTATCTGAGGACAAGTCTTTTTAAACCCAAAATTCGGGTTTAAAGACGGGATCAGCTTGATAACGGTAGGGCGTTTACTTTCTAAAATAACGGGACCAGTAGCATTGTAGGGCGTTATCTCTAAAGCAAAAATAGTCTTGTCCAGCGCGCCAATAATTGCAGGGGCACCATCAAATGAAAAATATATGTGGTCAATCTGAATTGGATTTGCAAAGGGGGATTGCATAGTTGCCTCACAATATGGGTTGGCGCTACGGATGCAGCTTGAGGCCACGTAAAGCTGAAGCGGTCTCTCCGGAGGCGGAATGAAAAGAAGTGCGGCAAAAGGAGCGATAGCAGGTAAGCACATAAAGATAAATATGAGAGCCCAAGCAACTTTTTTTTCTTGATAAATTAATCCTTTAGATTGTGCTGGCGGCAACAATCTCCGAACTAGCAACGATCCAATAAGCAAAATCGCGGGAAACATGACTGCGCTAGCAAAAATATATGGTTCGTAAGTGTTTCGTTTACCGAAATCCCATGCATCACCAAAAAAACGCGATAACGAGTACATGGCGATGCTTCCAATTAAAAATCCTAGGAATTGAAGCAGCCATACTGCCCCAGCTGTACGAGGGATCGCTGACAGGTTTAGCTTACTAAATGAGTTTGAGGCTAGGAAAAAAACGCTTATGATTAACCCGCCACAGAACGTATTAAGGAGCAGTAGAAAAAGCAAAATTGGGAGTGGAGAAGTGTCCGATAACCAGCTCGATGGGGTAAATAACGCTTTTAGAGCCTCCATGATGTTTTTGAAATCAGGGGCACTTCTTGAGGTATTTAAATCATGCTGTATGGAGTTCCCGTTCCCGTTCATTACGATATATAAGACTATCCCAAGCGTGCTGAGCAGCGCGCCAACCAAAAAAATAGTCCAGTCCGTTCCTGCTTGAATTGTTTTTGGCGCAACTGAATTGCTCGGACTTTTAATCGACAACTCGGTTTTTACTATTTGAAATATGTCGTTGAGAAATGTACCTACGAATACAACGCTATTAGTTAGAATTTGCAAACCGGTTTTTTCCGATGCGGGAGTTGCTGGCGATGGCGGCGCTTGTATCGCTACTTTTTGCTTCATTTTTATGCTCTTTTTGATGTGATTTAACGAAGAAATTCTTCGCTAGAGGGCAGATCGGCGCGAGTTGAGACAATTCAAGGCTTGTTTGACAGTTTTAGAAAGCAGATATTTCTGCGAAAGCTAGAGCGACCATTTGTTGACAACGAATACCCTGGAGATTCCCGAAAATAGGGCGTTTCGAGACGGTCATTTGCCCTTCAAAAATACTTCCTGCACCCCCGGCGATGAATACTTCGAATAAAAAATCGACGCCATGAAAAACGCGCTCGCTAACAGCACTTCTACTAACGCCAATTGCGCTGATAATCCTGTGTCTGAATACGCGCGCACCACGCCTTCGGTGAAGTAAATCAGCATAAACATGCTGCTCCATTGAAACGTGTAGCGATTGCCGCGCAAAATGCCGAACAGCGGCAGTAGCAGCGGCAGCACTTTTAAAATTAGTAGCGAGCCGCCGGGTTTTAGGGGGGCGAGTTTGCCTTCCCAAGCAACACAAAGTGCGATGAGCGCGATGAGCGACACCACGCATATTTGCTGCAGCACCATTAAGCCTTGCGGCGTGGCGCATTTTTTGCCGAAGGGGGAAAGTACGAACGGTTTTTTGGCTTTCATAGCACGCCACCTACTTGCAACGCTTTCGCCATTTCCGCTAAGCGCTTGCCGTGGGCGAAGGCGATGGTTCTTTCATCCTCAGAAATCATGCCGCCTTTCCCCCCGCTTTTGTCACCGCCACCAGATACGTGGCTGGCGCCATAAGGCGTGCCGCCGCCTTGCGTAGTGCTCAACACCGGCACTTTGCTGTACGGCACGCCCACAATTACCATGCCGTGGTGCAATAACGGCACCATCATGCTGAGGAGCGTAGCTTCATTGCCGCCGTGCTGGCTGCTAGAGGCGGTAAAAACGCTTGCAGGCTTGTCTGTAAGCGTACCGCGCAGCCATTCGCCGCCTAAGCCGTCCAACCAGTATTTAATGGGTGCCGCCATATTGCCAAAGCGCGTGGGTGAGCCTAGCGCCAAGCCTGCGCATTCAACTAAGTCTGCGGCTTCTACGTATGGCGGGCCTGCAGCGGGAATTTCTGGCGCGGTGGCTTCAATTACGGTGGAAACTTTTGGCACCGTGCGCACCCGTGCGCTCATGCCCGCCACGCTATCGACCCCGCGTGCGAGGTGATTTGCAAGCTGCGCCACAGATCCTGATTGCGAGTAATACAAAACTAATATTTCAGCCATTTTTTGCTCGAATAATTTGGCGCACCCGAGATAGGGCATCGCACCGCTAAAATTATACGTTGTGGCGCGGCATCTGCCGCGGCGGCGTAGTGTAATCGTCAGCAAAATTTCAGGTGGCCGCACCAGCGTAAAATACGACTCTTCGTAGCGTAAACCGATAATTTTAAAGTCATGTCCTCCACGCCAATCGCACCTCATGTTTCTAAGCTACACCGGCTCACTATTCGCGAATGGTTGCAAGTATTGTGGCGCTACGCCCGCTATTTGGCAGCCCGCTTGCTCGAAGATAGATGCTTACAAATAGCCGGTAGCCTAACTTACACAACCTTGTTGGCATTGGTGCCGCTATTTACGGTAGCGCTGACGGTGGTTTCTATTTTTCCGATGTTTGGCGATTTTGTCGTCAACTTCAAAGTGTTCATCTTAAAAAACATGGTGCCTGATGTATCTAGCCGCGTTATCGGCGTGTACATGCAGCAATTTGCTGAAAACGCCATTCGCTTAAAGTTGATTGGCTTAGTCATTATTGCCATCACGGCAGTCGCGTTAATGTTCACTATCGACGAAGCGTTTAATACTATTTGGCGCGCTAAACGCAAGCAAAAATGGATGAAGCGCACCTTCACCTATTTGCTGCTGATTTTAACGGGGCCTGTTTTAATCGGTATCAGCCTGTCGCTAAACGCAAAGCTGATGCGCGCAGCACACAAGCTAGAGCGCACCTTACCGCTGTTGGATGACACCCTGCTGCGGGTGTTTCCGATATTGCTCACAACAGTCGCGCTGTTTATGGCTTACCGCATGGTGCCGCGTCGCTATGTGCCCGCGCGCCATGCACTCGTGGGTGCCGTGGTGGCAGCGCTGGCGTTTGAAATGACTAAACACGGCTTTGTCGCTTACATGAGTTTGTTTCCGTCTTACAGCGTGGTGTACGGCGCATTTGCGACGATTCCAATTTTTTTGCTATGGGTTTTTTGTTGTTGGCTCGTGGTGTTGTTAGGTGCAGAAATAGCGGCCACGATGTCGTATTTTCGGTCTGCCCGCTTGCATGAGTTAGCCGAATTTAGTTATCCTGCGCACCGCCTGCGCGATGCCATCGGCGTGCTGCTATCGATGGCAAAGCACCGTGAAGAAGCCCTATCTACGGGCAGCAACAGCGGTTATGCGGGGCAAACTTTTGAACAAGTACGCCATCGCGCACCCATGCCGATTGACCAAGCTGAGGATATTTTGCATAAGCTCATCGATGCTGGCACAGTGAGCTTCCTAAGTGGTCGCTATCGCTTACTTAAAACGCTAGATCAAATTCAGTTTGCTGATTTAGTCGAGCAATTTGCATGGGGAAGCCGCGTAGAAGCATCTATTGAAGCATCGGTAGACATTACCAATAACCCGCGTTTGCGCGATGTGTTGGAAGGCCGAAAACGTGACTACGCTGATTTAAGTTTGCAGGAGTTTTATCGTGGTTGATATCACTGGCAACGTAGATACTAATCAAGCACCCCCGCATCCATTTTGGCGCGTGGTGAAGTGGGCGCGGTGGCTGCTCATACCGTACTTTTTGGCTATATTAGTGGCGGGTTTTTTTACCGTGGCACTTGCAGGATATGGCTTGGCGCACGGGTCGTCGGCAAGTAACAGTGCGTTTTTTTTAACCGTCGTTGGTGCATTGGTAGTAGCCACAGTGCCAGCACTGGCGGTACTTTCAAACAGCCGCTCACTTTGGGTGCGGGCGCTGCAACTCATCGCTTTGGTGGTGATGGGGGTGGGCATTTTTTGGTTTGGTCGAATGATGTCGCACACGGTGGTGGAACCTGCAATGTGGTCGAGTAGATATGCCGCCGTAACCAAACCACTGCAAATAGAAAGTGTCTTGGAAGCCCCGTATTTATTGGTTCCCGGCGATACCAGCAGCCAAGCTGGCATCGCCGTTACGGTAAATTTAAAGCTGCCAGAAACGGTGACGGTGGATCGGTTTGGCAGATCTGTGTTGGAATCAATGAACAGCGTGAGCATACTTCGGGCGCAAGTTAAAGACGGCAGTCGCACATCGCCCTTTGAAGATTCACGCAACCTCGCTATCACCACCTTTAATGGCAAACCCTTAGCCGATTTGCCCGGAATGGCGGCGTATAAAAAACTGGCGTACGACGCAGTGCCAGATGGCAGCACGCAATTGCCAGCGGGTATTTACACCGTCAAACAAGTGTTTTGGCTAAACGGCTTGCGTCAGGCGATGCCCGACTTACCGATGACAGACGCATTCAACGCCTTGCCCTGCCGCAAAGTTTATCTACCAGACGATAAATATCTGCCGTACTTAGAGAGCCAGCTTGTTGCCAATATCGATGCGCCGCTGTTGGTGCGTTGGAGCGGTAGTTTTGATTTAGGTAATCGTCGCGGCTATCGCGGCTTTGACCGCGAAGCACCGATAAAATATCGCTATGACAACGCCGCGTGGAAGGCCACCTTGGCGGCGCTGCCGATTCAATCATGCCAAGTTTTTGACGAGAAAAAAGCCGTGCGCGAGGCTGAAGTAGTTGCGGCTAAAGTTAAGCGCGACTATGACAGTGGCAGCATTCCGATGGAACAAAATCCGCTGCACCAAGAAGCGTGCGCCGGTGAGGCAGATAAAATTGCCGCCCGCATGGCGGCCGAAAAACCCGCCGACGCACCGTGGGTGCCACGCTTTGCACTATCGGGCATCATCTTCGAATGCGGCATTACAAAACCTCAGCTAGAAATATTTAAGCTATTGATGCCAGCGCTAAAACATCGGATGGACGCCAACACTGAAGCCGATGGCTATTGCGCCATATTGACGACGCTGCACGAGCATCGCAATCTGCCGTATCTAAAGGCGGTACAACAATTAGCGCTGCCACTAGATTGCGGTGATAAAGGACTGTGGCGCTCGGGTTTGTACCCTGTGGCGCCCGCGAGTGCGGAC
>JANNXI010000273.1:0-14013 GCA_031409495.1 Betaproteobacteria bacterium | reverse complement strand
TGAAAAAGCACCGTTGTTCTCGCTGCCCTCAGACGAAATGCTAGAACGTTTTTGGAGACTTATTACTGAGCTATCCTTTAATAACATAACCCAACCCTCGCACATTCTTAATTTCAAACGGTTTCAGTTTTTTTCGCAATTGATGCACATACACCTCTACCGCGTTGCTACCCAACTCATCGTTGAACGCATAAAGCGATTCTTCCAATTGCGGGCGCGACACAATGCGGTTTTGCCGTTCCATCAGGTACAGCAAAATTTGATATTCACGGGCTGTCATCTCCACACTCTCGCCATTGAGCTTTACTTGCTTGGCAGCCACATCAAGCGCCACGCACTGTGCCGTAATAACCTGCCCCGCCAACCCTGCCGCACGCCGCCCCAATGCACGCAAACGCGCAGCCACTTCGTTTAAATCAAAGGGCTTAATAATGTAATCATCCGCACCCGTGTTGAGCCCCAAAATACGGTCTTGTACGTGACTTCTGGCAGTTAAAAAAATGACCGGCGTCGCGTCGCCGTTGGCACGCATTTCTAACAACACCTCCATGCCTGATTTTGCGGGCAAGCCAATATCCAGTAGGATCACGCTGTAAGTTGTGGCACGCAGGGAGGCAAGAGCAGCGCCTGCAGTCTCAACCCAATCAACAGCAAAACCATCGTCGCTCAAGCCGCTTCGGGTGGCTTCGCCCAACATCGCATCATCTTCAACCAATAAAATTCGCATTTAGAGTGCTTTTTAGTTAACCGTTTACGACAGCATCGCGGGTTGTACCGCGATCGCCATCACCGCCTTTGACGCAACCACTCCGATTGAGCAGCGCCGCTTTTCGCAAACCTCCGTGCGGCGAGGCCTCAAAGCAACCCGCGCTCGCCAGCAAGTACCAAAAGATGCGTTCTATTCTTTGCTTCAACCAACTCAAGCAATGATGAAATATGCATTTTTACGGTCCGTTCAGCAATATTTAACTCGCGTGCAATATGTTTGTTTGGGCAGCCTTTGGCGACTAGATCTAGTACTTCCTTTTGTCGAACCGTGAGCGCCGTTTTAGGCATCGGTCGCACGCAGGCAATTACTGCACGCATACGCGCGCAGACATCCGCTACGTTAAAGCCACAGCGCACCAGCTCAAGCTGCATGGCCGCGCTAAATTGCACATCATCATCGGCAAACAAAATTTTCATAAACTCGACTTAACTTTCATGCCAATGCAGGCGCAACGGAAACGATTTCAGTGCGCGGCATTCATTGTTCAATAGTGCCCAAGTTTTCTTAGGCGAAACTTATTTAACGCCTCCTTGCAAGAAATCGCGGCCTGTAATTGCAAAATTCGATAGTAACCAAATAAATCCCTTCCAACCGGACTTTCCGATCAACGCCTGCTTTACTCGACCGAGGAGCCGAATTTTCAGGGCAAAATTAAGTGGCCGTCTACTCGACTTTACTTAGGCATTCGCTGTTGACAACAATTGGTATAAGGAATCTTTAAGCCCACAAAAAAATCGGCCGAATTAGTTGCTCAGCCTGCCGGAAAATACGTCTCTTGCTCTAGTTTCTTTAAATAGAAAGACGAAGATGCCCGATTATAGGGCATCTTCAGCCTATTATTTAACTAGATTTCCTAGCAAAATACCCTTCCCGGTCAGCTGCTGCAAGTACCAACAGCGCCACCGACAAACACAAGCTGTACTCCATTCCACCCGTGCCATGCTCGCCCACAAACCAGCCAAGCTTAGCGTGAATAATTACAATACCGCCCCAGCAAATGGCTTGAAAGCCAATGCTGAGCAGGCGTACTTTTTGACCTAACGCCAAGAGCACTCCACCGCCAATTTCAAACAGGGTAATTGCCCAAACTATCGCCAAGCCAAAAGGAAACCCGCGGCTCGTTAGAAACCCGCCAAAGCCGGGAATGGTGTCCAAGACCAAACGCACAACGGCGTGCGCCATAAAAAAGATAGCCACAGCAACACGCAATACAACAAGGGCGTGTGGCAACGATAAAAACGGAAACTGGCGCATGGCGAACTTTCAAAAGGGGGAAATAATTTATCGGTGCAACAGATGTATTACGATTGCGGATTTTTCGGTGCAGATGCCTTCGTTCACGAAACAGCCTGGCTGAATGGTCGGCGCTAGACTTAAAATCGTTGACTGTATTCTCAAGTTTTGCGCAAATTATTGCGCTACAAATCAGATAGCAGAAAATTTCTGACTTAATAATATTTAGCCTAAAATACTAAAATCGATGTTATCACTAAGCTATTTTTTCAATCAAACTAATGATTTTTAGCCTTAGGCTCAACCAAATTAAGCCAATTTTCAAATTTAAAGATGATCAAAAAGCTACCGCCACTCAATGCCTTGCGCGCCTTTGAATCCGCTGCCCGTACGCGGAGCTTTAAGCGCGCTGCAGAAGAATTGCACTTAACGCCCGCGGCTATCAGCCACCAAGTCAAGCAACTCGAAAAATGGCTCGGCGTGGCACTATTTGATCGGCGCGCCAATGGGGTCGCACCCACAGTCGCCGGGATTGACTACGCAAATCATATTCAAGAGGTGTTTGAGCATTTGATTCAAACCACCTCACATGCACGTGTTGCGCAAGCAAGGACAGTGGTGACTATTCGCGCACAGTTCACTGTATCAGCGCGGTGGCTGGTGCCCCGAGTGATTGCTTTTAGCTGCGGTAACGACGACATTGAAATCAAGGTGGAGGCGGATTTGGATCGGCCACACGTAAAAATTGGCGCCGACCTCGCCATTTTTCATGAGCGCGATACTATAGAAGGCTATAAACAAGATTTTCTATTGCGCGGTAAATTCAAGCTCTATGCCGCACCACAAATTGCGGCGCAATTCAGTAACACCACGCCAACGTTGGACGCGTTGCTCGCGCAGCCGTTGCTACACACCAGCTTCATTGAACGCGGCTGGCGCTATCCGCGACTCCGCGATTGGTTTTTAGCTGCAAAATTAAACGCTCCGGCTGAGCTCCCCGGTGCACACTTTAACCTCATTCATTTAACAGCGAGCGCTTGCGAAGACGGTGGCGGTCTAGCGCTCTTGCTCGATGCGTTTTGCACCACGGCGGTGCAGGCAGGCAAGCTCGTGCAGATTGGCAAAACCAGCCTACCGTCGCCACACGCTTATCATTTATTTTCTAAAAATACGCCATCTGACGCAGTAAGTCGCGTGCGCGATTACCTATTGGAAAGCGTTGATTAGAAGGCATTTCAAATAGAAAAATGCCTTGTAAACGCCCTATTTTAAGGCATCTACAAGGCATTAATTGGGACGAATGCCACCAAACCTGCTGAATGGATCTTAAGAACTATTTAAGAACTTGCACCAACGAGCATTTCAATAAAACGCGTTGGATTGATGAACATCTTGCCCCAGCGCTCGTCATATTCAGCCGACGGTTTAGCGGCTTGAATATCTTCTAATTTTTTGCCATCTTTCAGCATCGCCTTAACCCGCCCGTTCACTGTGCTGATCATATCGCGGTAGGCCTTCAGTTCCACTTTGTTACTCACTGGGCCGTGGCCTGGAATTATTTTAGTCGCATCGTTTGCCAAGGCCAAGACCTTATCTGCACACGCAATTATGCCGTCAACTGAGCCGCCGCCAGATACATCAATGAACGGATACCAGCCATTAAAATAGGTGTCACCCATATGAATCACATTGCTGTTTTTAAAGTGCACGATGGTGTCGCCATCGGTATGCGCCTTGGGTACGTGGAAGCCCTGCACTTCGTCGCCATTGATGTGAAACGTTACATCGCTTGAAAACGTCACGTGCGGCAACGCGGCTTTAGGCGATGGCGGCGTGGTGCGCTTGAATAAAGAGCTAAATTGCTCGCTATTCATGCGTTTGCGGGCATTGTCTTGCGCAACCAAAATCGCACCGGCTTTAGCCATGTTTTCATTGCCACCGGAATGGTCGCCATGCCAATGGGTATTGAGTACAAATTTAACCGGCTTGTCGGTAATAGCTTTGAGCGCAGCCAGAATTTTTGGCGTGAGTGGCGCGTATTGGTCGTCAACCAAAAAAAGTGCGTCCTCGCCTACGGACACGCCAATATTGCCTCCCGCACCGAATAGCACATAGGTGGAGGCTGACAATTTTTCGGTTTTAATTTCGGTTTTATCGAAGTTTTGCGCATTAGCATTACCCATCGCAAACACCGATGCCACCAACGTAGAAACAATTAATTTCAAATGTCGCACTGGAAACTCCCTAAAGTTAAATCAAAATGAACGCGCTGTAAGCACATTGAGGATGCGAGATTATGCGCCATTAACCGTATAAAACTACACAACTGTGCAGCAATTAGCCCTCGCCCTGATGCTGGCGCGTTATAATTCGCTTCCCCCGCCAATACCGTATCTGGCGCAACCGTTGGGTGCTTTGCAGCTGCCAAAGTCTCATTAAAATATTATTAAGGGCCGTTCCAATGACTGCACAACCCACTATCCGCTGGACTGAGGCCGGGCACACTAGCACAGCCGGTTGGCGATCTGAAGCCGGCGTACCGGCTCACCAACGCGTAGTAATCGCCGATGAGCAAATGGCCGCTGACGAAGCCTACCATTTGGCTTGCGAAGGCACGGCATTGTTATGGCGCGGTGATTTTCAAAACGCAAAACAAATGTTGTTAGCCATGGGCCGGCGAGTGGACGAAAAAACCCGCAGAGCCCTTAAAAACAAACCTGCGGCAAAGAAATCCCCTCCAGCTAAGCCCAGCAAAAAGCCTGCACCGGTCATTACGCCAACTGATGCGTTTCATAAGCACCGCTTGGCACAATCACAACGCGCGCGCATCTTGGGTATGTTGTTAATACCCTTATCCGACGATTACAAAGTGCCATTACGCCGCGCACCCGACTTGCAACTAGCGTGCGAAGAAGCCTATGGCAAGCCCGTTACCGGTGGCATCACTCGCGACTGGGTGGTTTCGTTGCGTGAGTTATTGGGCTTAATTGGCGCACACGAATGGCGCAAGAAAGGCGTAGAAGTTGCGGCCTTAACCGGCGACGGGCGGGTACACCCGCATTACGGGGTGTTTGCGCCTGTTCGCAGTGAATACGTAAATTTAGTCGCTGAAGCCACCTTTGCCGACGGCAAAACACCCGCAATTGCATTTGATATCGGCACAGGCACCGGCGTGCTCGCAGCCATACTCGCGCAGCGCGGCGTAGCCCGCGTGGTAGCAACAGACTTAGACGAGCGCGCCATATTTTGCGCCAATGAAAACATGCGCCGCTTAAAGCTAGCGCCGGTGGTGCAGGTGCTACAAACCAATTTATTCCCTGAAGGCCGCGCGCCACTAGTGGTGTGTAACCCGCCATGGATTCCCGCACGCCCGAGTGCCCCGATCGAAAACGCCATTTACGATCAAGACTCCGCCATGCTGCGTGGCTATTTAAGCGGCTTGGCCGCCCATTTAACGCCCGGCGGCGAAGGCTGGCTGATATTGTCAGACATTGCCGAACACTTGGGCTTGCGCTCTCGTGCACAGTTGCTGGAATGGATTGCCGCAGGCGGCTTAACCGTTGTGGAGCAGCGCGATGTGCGCCCAACGCACCCACGCGTTAGCGATGCAGACGACCCTTTGCATGCGGCGCGCGCGGCTGAGGTTACTTCGCTGTGGCGCTTGGCCGCAATATAGGCCGCAAAAAGTAGGGCGCAAAAAGCAAAGCCCAGTAATTTTCATTACCGGGCTTTGGGGTCAACAGAAATAACGAAGCTAAGGAACTACAAACCAGCTTTTTTCTGCTTTTTGGCTTCTTTCTTTTCCTTAGGCGTTTTAGCAGGTTCTTTCTTCGTTTCTTTCTTTGTATCTTTTGCCTTAGACATCGGATCACCTCCTTTGCGTTGTTGAAAATTGAATCTTACAACATCAAAAGCCGTTTGTGCAGCACCACTATATTTTATGAAAGCCAAGTATGAGCCACCCATTAACGCGCGACGAATTCGACGCGCTAGATCAAGTAAAAAAAGCCAAGAAAGACGCTAAGCCCAGCGCCTGCATCGCCCGTAACGCGCGGCACTTAATTGGCACCAAAATGATTTCACTCAAAAAAGATGGCAACTATGTGCTCACAGAAAAAGGTGCGGAATCACTTTTTGTAAGGCAATGCATTACCGGCTTGCAGCAAATGGCCGCATCGCCTGACGCCGTACTCGATCCTGCCGTGCAAAATTTTTTGGGCCGTAAAGGCTACATTGCTGAAGGCGTAGACGGCGCTGAAGGCAAATTTGCAGTCACTACGCGCGGCCATGAATGCTTGACAGACATCGCTAACAACCCTTAATTTTGCGCAAATAATGCTTGAAGATGCCCAAAAATAGGGCTTCTTCAGACAATGTTTTAGCTACATTTTCATCATTCGAAAAAGGAAAAAACATGTTTGAAAAACTATCGCGCAGTTGGGGTTTGGTAAAAGCTAGCGGCGCTGTTTTAATGGAATCACCACAACTCATGGTATTTCCATTTATATCAAGCATCGCCGCCTTTATTGTTTTGGCCTGCTTCGCGTTACCGATGTTTGGATTGCAAGCAATGGACGGGTTATCAGGTCGCGGCGCTGGCATCCCTACAGTGTGGGGCGTTGGCCATTTTGTAGTCGCATTTTTGTTCTACATCACCCAATATTTTGTGATTTTCTTCTTTAACATCGCCTTAGTGGGTGCGGCCATGATTCGCCTAAACGGTGGCACGCCAACGCTTGGCGATGGCTTGAAGATTGCCGCCTCGAAGTGGCTGAGCATTTTGGGCTACGCGGCCATCGCCGCCACTGTCGGCATGCTGTTGCGCGTCATTCAAGAGCGCGTGCCATTTGCAGGCCGCATCATCGTCGGTATTTTAGGTGCGGGCTGGACCTTAGCTACTTTCATGGTGGTGCCGGTTCTAGTGAGTCGCGATGTAAATGCGCTTGAAGCGGTAAAAGAAAGCGTTGGCTTACTGCATAAAACCTGGGGCGAAAACGCGATCGGTCAAGTGGGAATGTCGCTTGTATTTATGCTGGTGCAATTCGCGATTATTTTGCTTAGCGTCACTTTAATCATCGTCGCAGCAGTTTCGGGTGGCACCGCCGTGATGGTTTTCGTAGCCCTACTGGGCATCGGCGCGGTGCTGGTAGCGGCATTAGTTTCAGCAGCACTTTCTGGAATATATGCCGCAGCGTTGTATCGGTTTGCCACCAATGGCGAGCAAACCGAAGGTTTTGATAATGGCGTACTGCAATCAGCCTTCGCGTCCAAACAATAAAGCGTCACTCCATGAGGGCTTTTCCAACTATTTATGGTTGAAAAAGCCCGTAATCATTTTGGATAGAAAATCATGATTAAACACTTCACAAGCTTCACACTTTTGTTCTGTGCCCAGCTCTGCGCAGCCTGCATTGGCAGCGCACACGCGCAAAGCGTGGCCTTCACTTTCGATGATGGCCCGCACACCAAAGCAACACCGCTGCATTCGCCTAAAGCACGGAACCAAGCAATGCTCGATTCGCTGGCCAAACATAACGTTATTGCAGCGCTATTCGTCACCGTAAACAACGGTGCGAATACGCCTGAAGGCTTAGCGCTTGCTAAAGCGTGGGGCGATGCCGGGCATGCCATCGCAAACCACACAATGTCGCACCCCGACCTAAACAGCAAAAACGTGACCTTAGCGCAGTACACACAAGAAGTTTTAGACTGCGACAAAGTCATCAGCACCCTTCCGGGCTATCAAAAGTGGTTTCGCTACACCTATTTGCGCGAAGGCAACACGCCAGAAAAACGCGATGGCATGGTGAAGTTTTTAAAGGAACAAAACTATCGCAACGCTTATGTAAGCCTAGACACCAGCGATTGGGCGCTCGATCAAAAGCTTACCGATACACTTGCTAAAGATTCAAACGCCGACGTAAGCGCGATTAAGCGCGTGTACCTTGAGCATATTTGGCAGCGCGCTGAGGCCTACCGCGCGCTTTCGCAAAAGCTACAAGGCCGCGATATTGCGCAGGTGATATTGCTACATCACAATTTAATTAATGCGCTGTGGCTAGACGATGTGATCTCGATGTTTAAAGCCAAGGGCTGGGCAATTAACACGCCCGCGCAAGCTTTTGCGGATCCCGTTTATCAACTACAACCCGCGTTAAGTGCAGCGGGACAAAGCCTGCTGCTATCCATGTCGCGCGCACTGGGCATCGAAAAATTTGATGGCTGGTTGCGGCTACGTGATGATGGTGAGTTTGAATTGGCTGTGCTAAAAGCGCAGGGTTTGTAGCGGGCATCGCTGCCTCCCTACAATTTTAAGAAAAAAAGTGGCTGGAGATGCCCTATTTCAGGGAACCTCCAGCCACTTTTTTAATATTTTTTTGACGCTTTTCTCAGCTTGCTCTGCACTTTTTCGGCACTAAGAAACGTCAATGGATTCACAACCGGCCACTTTCAAACCTGCAAAATCAATCGCTGTTTCTAAAATAAAGCGCGGACTCATTTCGGCACCAGCGTAATGCCGTCAAGTTTCATCCCGTAACGTGCTTCATCTTTTGCGGCCTGCGCGCGCCAATCGGTGATGCTATCTTCGCGTTTGAAATCGCGCAACAGAGCGACCGAGTTAGGTCGCTCCGAACCAACCATGAGCGCAGCTCCGTCTGGTGAAAACGCCAGGTGCCGGACGAATCCAACATCGAAAATTCTGATAGCCTTCGCCGAGTCAACATTCCAGAGAATCGTCTCGCTCGCTTCCCCACCGGACACCAGCAAACGACTATCCGGCGAGAAGGCCAAAGTGAAGATTGTGGATGAGTGACCGGGAAGCGAGACCCGCAAAGAGCGATCTGACACGTTCCACAACCGCACCGATTTGTCGATTCCCCCGGACGCCAGCATCCGTCCGTCTGGCGAAAACTCCAAGCTGACGACAGCGCCAGTATGGCCCATCAGTGCGGCAACTTGGGTTTTCGCCGCAACCCCCCAAAGGCGAACAGACTTGTCTGTTGACCCGGTCGCAACGGTCCGCCCATCGGGCGAAATAGTAACGGCATAGACCGGCGCGGTGTGCCCCAGCAGAGTGGCAATCAGCGCCCCATCCGCTACATTCCAGAGTCGAAGAGTTTTGTCGTTACCGACAGTGGCGATCATCCGCCCATCGGCGAAAAACCGAACCGCATGTACCTCGTCTGTGTGGCCTTTAAGGGTTGCCAGCAGTTTGGCAGTTTTTGCATCCCACAAACGCACCGCGTTGTCTGCTGCGCCTAACGCGACGATTTGCCCGTCCGGTGAAAATCCGGCTGCGGGCAGCCGACGTGTGTTCTCTGGAATGGTAATCAGATTCGGTCCGCCTTCGGCATCGCGGATCACTGCACTGGCGAAGCCTGTTGACCGCAGCAGCACCAGCGGCCGCCCAATTGAAGGCCACCAGCTCGCGAGTACGCCCGAACTCGCTGAGGACACCAATGATGGGCCGCTTGCCTGTTGCGCCACCATGACGCCGCCACCGCCTCTTAGCGCGATTCCCATGGTGCGCAGATCGGGGGTAGCCCCCCAACTATTGGTGTTAACGCGCGCGCCCATGGCGTCGATCGCGGAGAGCGGTCGGCCACCTGCGACTTCCCACCGACGTATTACGGGGTCCTGCCCCGAGAACGCACTCAGCGTGCGTCCATCGTCGGAAAACCGCAGAATCGAGAATGTTTGCCGGAGGCCATACAGATGGGTGACGAACGCACGCGACTCGACATTCCACAGGCGGATGCCTCCATCAAACACTCCTACCGCTGCCAAATGACGTCCATCGGGCGAAAAGACCGCCGAGCTTGGTTGCCGAAAGTTGGGGGCAGTAAATTCGCCGATACGGTGCCCGTCCTCGCTGCTCCAAAGCTTGATCTCAGTATCTCCCGACGCCGACGACACAAGGGTTCGGCTATCCGGTGAAAAGCGCGCGGTTGTAGCCGAGCTTTGATGTCCAGAAAGTATGGCGATCAGCTTGCCACTGGCCATATCCCAAAGCCGCGGCCCCGGATCACTTTCCGTAGGCGCTAACCCAGACCAACTGATAAGTCGACGACCGTCTGGGGAAAACACCATGCCCATCGGGTCAAGTTGATGCCCCTTCAGCACATGCAGTGCCTTGCCGCTCAGGACATCCCAAACGCGAACGGACTTGTCGGTTGACCTAGAAGCAATCCGTCCACTGTCCGCGGAAAACACAATATGGTCAGGAAACTGCTCGTGCCCGACCATCACATGCATGAGCTTTTGCTCAACCACGTCCCAAAGTCGCACTGCTCGGTCATGCGACGTGGTTGCGAGCGTCCGACCGTCGGGCGAAAACATCATGTTATATGCACCGTCATCGCCATTCATAAACTTCGCGACCAATTTACGACTCTGGGTGTTCCAGACACGAACCTCAGAACCGACAGACGTTTCCGCCAGCAGGCGCCCATCGTCCGTGAACACAACACGCTCAGAAAGCGCTTTGGTTCCACTGAGCACGAAGGTCCCGACACCCGGAGTTGCAATCCTCGTGGCGCGAAGACGTGCCACCACTTTGTCCATCCGTTCATCACCAGAGCGCGACAACCGCGCCAGTGCATGTGCCGCTAAAATTTGGCCTTCATTTGCACGGCCCTCTGTAAACGAGCGATCCGCCTTTTCCGCTAATGCGAAGCCAAGTGTTGTTTCACCCCCAGCCCTTGCCGTTTCCGCAACAACGCGCTGTACCTCGGTGGCTTGACGCTGCAAGTCGGCCTCTGCCTTGCCTTGTTCGGCACGCTTTTCCGCCGCTTCTGCAAGCAGCTGCTGTGCCTCCGCACGCACCCGTTGCGCGTCGGCACCTTCACGCGCGATATCGGCATCCTTCTTTGCGCTGATAGCCGCCAAGCGCTGTTCTTCGGCCACGTTGCGCGCCCGACTCGCCTCAACGGCCAGCCAAGATATTCCTAAAAACACCGCCAGCAACACCGCGCCCGCCATCGCGTAGAATCGCTGCCGCTTCTTCTGCCTCGCTATCTGCCGCTGCGCTTCAGCCAACGCTGCCTCTGCGCGCCGCTGATCCCGACTTGTCTTCGCCACGCCCGCTAACACGTCGTGAATCAATTCCAAGCGCACCAGTCCGCCGCGCTCTTCACGTCGCAGGATGCGTTTATCCACCAATCTCTGTAGCGCCGCCTCGTTGATGCCCGGCTCCGCCAGTGCATTGTCAAGCGCACAACTGTCCCGATAGCCCGCCGTAGTCAGCAGCCGATCCTCGACGAAGTGCCTGACCTTAACATCAACGCCTGCAAAGCCTTGCCGGTAGAACTGCTCGATGATCTGTTGGGTGTTTTCACCCTGAATCAGGTCTGCGCTGATTTCGGCCTCACCGCGCTTCAGGCGCTGCTCATTGAGTTCCCGGCACACCAGCGATAAGAGTGCCGGTTCAACCTGCACTTGCTCGAGTGGCGTGGCCTCGTCTTTTCCCGCACCACCTACAAATCGGACGATACGTGTTGCGACTGTTTCACTCACTTTCTCCTGCCCCGCGAGCTTGATCGCGTCCGCTGCTCGGTTACCGGTCATCGGTGTGAGCCGCATGCGGTTTTGCATGATCGGCCGGATGAGGGTTTTTAATCCCTCAAACTCGGCCAGATAGTCTTCGCGGAAGGCAAATACGATCTTCAGGTTTTGTTTAAGCAGGTCGAAGTCGTCCAGCGCTTCTGGATGTTCGGTCAGTTCGTCTTCCAAGCTCGGAGGTAGGCGGTTCTCGATCAGTTCGCCCAGTTCTCGCAGAAAGGTCTGGCCGCGCCTGTTTTGCTCTGGCGTCTGCCGACCGAGAGTGAATAGTTCTTCAAACTGGTCAAACGCCAATACTGGCGTGACCGGGCGGCCATGCGGGTTTTGCAAGAGCGTGCCGGGGCGATGCAGGTACTTCCAGAAGCTGTCGCCTTCTCTTGGTGGCGTGGCGGTGACTTCATGGCGGGCGCATTCGTCTTTGAGTATTTGCCAGACTTGATCGATTAGTGCCGGGGCGTTGGCGTCGAGGTTCAGGCGCAGGTACAGCGGCAGATAACCTGCTCTGCGCAGACGTGGGAATACGCCAGCGTTGAGGAGTGATGATTTGCCTAAGCCCGATTGACCAAACAGGACGGTGAGCGGCTCGCGCTCGATGAGTCTGGTGAGTTCGGTGGTCTCGGTCTCACGGCCGTGGAAGAAGGCTTTTGCGTCTTCGGTGAATGGCAGCAATCCCGGCCACGGGTGGTCGGCGTCGATAAGCGCGCTATTGGTGGTGGTGTTAGCTGTGTTGGTCATACCGCTACCCCTATACGTGCGCGCATCGCGTTGAAGGCGCCGACGATGGAGGCAGTCTGGCTTTCTGTAAGTTGGCCTCTAGGAACTTTCTCGATGTGTCGGGATTTGAATGCCGGTGGGATCTCGTTGCTGGTGAACACCGCCGTGTCGTCGATGACCAAAGGGAACAAGAAGCTTACCGATGAGCCGGTGAATTCAAGATTGCGCTCAGCCGCCCACGCCCATTCTTTGCGATAGAAGCCGGTGCGTTGTTCGGCTGTCTGGGAGAGTACCGGCAGGAACAGGCCGCATTGGTCAATGGCGGTGCGAATACGGGCGGTGTAGTCACTACCCCAGTCAAGTTGCTGGCGATCAAGCCATACCGGTAACCCAGCGGCTTGTAGGTCGGTGGCCAGACGCAGTGCAGCGGGCCGGTCTTCGCTGGCGTAGCTGATGAAGAGGCTGCCGGGGGGCATGGTTTCGGCCATCTTGTTTGGTTGGGCTGGGTGCGCTGATAGGCCACTGCTGAAGCCATTGCTTGTTTGCCGTTCCTGCCAGCGGCGGGCGAACTCGGTGACGAAGGCAACCGGGTCTTCAGCCAGTACCTGCGTTTCACGGCTGAAGCTGCTTAAGAAAGTGACCAGCGGTGCACCGGTTTTTGCGGTTTCATCGACGAAGTATTCCGAGAAGCCGCGCTCAGACGAGAGCTTGCTGTTTTTGGCGGTGCGCAGGATAAAGCGCATGAGCCAGTCGGGGAAGTTGCAGCCGAGGAAGAGGAGATGGTTCTTGCCAAGTTCGTCGAATAGCTGTTCGGGGCGCTTTTCGGGGATCTGGAGGGCCGTGACCCATTCGATCATGTCTTCTTCGGCGACGACGTATTTGGGTAGTACCGACATGCGGCCGAACAGGCCGTAGATCAGTGGGGCATCGCGATCGCCTGCGGGCAGATCACTGGCTTCGTTGGGTGTGAAGGCGCGTTCCACGGTCTGGGCACGACCCCCAAAGCGTTCCTGATTGAGCGCTTGGGCCAGCAAGTTATCGGTGCAGAAGCTTGTGAAAAGATTAAGGTCGTGAATGCGGGCCAGTTGGATATAGGCGTCGGGAATGCCAACTTGGAGTTTAGAGGAAAGGTCACCAAGTTCGCGGTAGATGCTTTGGCGTTTGGCACCGGGGCGGGCCAAGTAGGCGGAAACAACTTCAGCGAGCGCAGGGGATTCGGGCAGGCCAGTGAGTTTAAGTCGGAGCGCGAGTTGGCGGGCGAGGAGTTGCTGGTAGGGTTCTCGGCGGCCTTCATATTCGACGATGGCCAGTTCCGGGCCGATGATCGGGATGACGCTCTTGGCTTCGACGAAGGCCAGCAGTTCGTCCCAGAAGGAGTCGGAGTTTTCGATCATTGAAGTGCAACCTTGCGGCGCGTGAGGCTGTACATCGGGAACACGCCGTAATTTTTAGCGTAGGGCAAGTTGCCGACAAATTCGCAGTGATACGAATCGTTATTCTCAAGCGCGACCAGCGCCGCGTGCGATTCGCTGCAATAAACGGACCCCGGCGGGGTGACGGGCTCGATGCGCGCGGCGCGGCTGACATGCGTGCCGGTAAAGCCTTTGTTGCGTGTGACCGGATCAAGAATCTCGAAGGCCGGGCCCGCGTGTAACGCGATACGCAGATTAAGTTCTGCGGGCAAACCGAACGCTTTACAATTCGTCGCGTTAACGAGTTCACTCAGGTCAAGCGCG
>JANNXI010000272.1:0-8087 GCA_031409495.1 Betaproteobacteria bacterium | reverse complement strand
GCTATTTGGTATGAGCCGCGCAAGCTACATGGGTACGGTGAAGGTCAACGCGCAGTTCACCATCAAAGCCATGTGTATGAACTTGCTGAAAGCGGCCAACAAACTTTGTTTGCTGCCAATCGAAGCCGAAGAGGTGCGTCTACAAAACGTGGGATGAGCGTGAAGCGCGGTAAAAATGCCCGAAAAGGGCAAAAAAGCAGCTGACTTCACGCTGGCGCGAAAAAATTAGGCGCTATACCAATCAGAAAATAGTTGAGCCGCGATTTATGGGCTGCATGCGGGCATAAATCTGGGTTGTGCAGAGGTCTTAAATAGGGCTCCTACAGCGTTTTCTATAAGAATTTGCCGGGCTTTAATTTGTGCGCGCAGAGATAAAAAATCACTGCGGATAAATCTTGAGTCACCCGACTTAAGACATGAATGCAATGCTAGTGCTCGTAAAAAATAAGCCCAACTCGTTCGATGTGCGCTTCTAAATCTGGGTGGTTGAGCAATGCAAAAACGGATAAATCAATGGAGTAGGGAAGAAGCAATTCATCTAGCGCTTCGGCAATCGTCATGCAGTTCATTTGCGATAACTTCGCGCCTACTAGCGTGAGATCAATATCTGAACCTGCTTTGTAATTACCTTTAGCGCGTGAACCGTAGAGAATCACTTTTTCTATGTCCGAAAATTGTGTAAAAACGCCGCAGATTTTAGCGATTGTCGCGTCGCTTAACCCGTATTTCATGCTTCGTCGTTTAGTTGCGCCTGGAGCGCAGCAAAGGATTTTCTCATGGCTTCAAAGGCCAGGAAGAAGCGCGTAAGGATGTCAGTGGCGATGCCATTAGCAACGTCAAAATTATAGGTGTGCGATGTGAGGTTTCGCGCTTTGATCATGTCCATCCACGCGTCGCCATCTGTAATTAGGCCATTCTTAAATGCTTCTCTGGTCGCGTTTTTGGAGCCGATGATATTCACAAAACCTTGCTCTTCAAGGTAGTCTTTTATGACATTCCAAGCGAGCTCATGCGTGAATTCAAAGCTTTGGATGAGACCCTGTTGCTCTAACTCAGACAGAGGACGGGTGTTGCTAAGCGCCATGCCACGGCGTAGGGTCTCTAAAGCCTTGGTAAAGTTGTTAAAGCGCTGTACCCAGCGAATATCTGGCATTGGTAATCCTTAAAGTTAGGTCGCTCAATGGTATTGTAAGTGCAGGGCTTTAGCTACTTAAAAAACGTCGCCATAATCCAAGCCCAGCCACCCGCGACGAGCACATAGCGGAATAGTTTACCAATGGCAAATAGCGGAAGTGCCGCCCACACGTTCAAACGCATCCAGCCTGCGGCCACGCATATTGCATCGCCAAATAGTGGAATCCAGCTCATCAATAGCGCCCAATAACCGTATTTTTTTAGCCAGTTAATTGCGCGGCCTTCGGCTTTGTTGGGGAGTAATCTACCTAGCCAGTAGGACGTTAATCCACCGAGTGTATTGCCTGCAGTGGCTACCGCAATGGCTGGCCAAAATTGGTCGGGGTGTTTGGCTAGTAGCGCCATGAGTACAAATTCAGAGCCGCCGGGTAGCACGGTTGCAGAGATAAAGGCAGCGGCAAACAAGCCCCAAAGACCGGCTTCAGCGGAAAATTCAAACATAAATTATAAAAGTTGGTCGGTGGGTAAAGTGGCGTTGGCTGCAAGAGTGGCGCGGCCGCGAAGCTCGCTGTAGTACGGCGTGAAATCGGGCGCGGTGGCATCAAACAATTGCTTGAAGCTATCAATGACAAAATAGGTTTCTTGAAAGCTGTCAATTTTGTATTTGGATTGCATTACCCGCAGCAAATCAAATTTAATGCGTTGTGAAGCTGTGGATGTTGTGCAGTAGGGCAATTCGCTGCCTGACGACAATATGCCAGCGCCATAAGTACGTAAACCTTTTGGCGTTTGGATGAGCCCGAATTCTACCGTGTACCAATACAGGCGGGCTAAATAATCTAGCGCGTCTAAGCCCTGTGCTTTTACACCGCCTTTGCCATACGCTTCTAAAAAATTAGCGAAGGTTGGGTTGAACAATAGCGGCACGTGGCCGAAGAAATCATGAAAAATATCGGGCTCGACGATGTAGTCAAATTCTTCTGGGGTGCGTAGCCATACCGTTACTGGAAACCGTTTGTTAGCCAAGTGCTCGAAGAACCATCCATCAGGCAATAATCCTGGCACAGCAACTATTTGCCATTGGGTGGCCTGTTTAAGTTTTACGTTGATATCGGCAAATTTTGGAATGCCTTCGCCAAAATGTAGGCCGCTCAAAATGTCGACAAATTCGTCGCACGCATAAGCGGGCAACAGGCTGGATTGCCTCGAATATAGGCGCTTCCAGAGGGATTGTTCTGTTTCGGTGTAGACGCCGTAATCTTGTTCAACCGTATAATCTGCGCGAATATTTTTATAATCGCCGCGTAATGCGTGTTTGGTTTCGCCCGCCATTTTTAGCCTTGATTGTCTTTGACATATTGGACTAGCGTTTGCTTTATCGCGCCAAATATTGAGTTACCTTGATGGTCGAACATATCAATTTCAACCGTGTCGCCAAAGCGTAAAAAATCAGTTTTTGCTTCACCCAGTTTCACTTGCTCCACCAATCTTTTTTCCATAATGCAGGCATAGCCGGTTGCTTCATCTTGGTTTGAAACCGTGCCGGAACCAATTAATGTGCCCGCTTTTAATTCTCGCGTTTTTGCAGCGTGGGCAACTAGATCATTCAAGCTAAACGTCATGTCGGTTGCGGCATTACCATTGCCAAACCATTCGCCGCGCACGTGGCATACCAAGCGAAAATTAAGCTTACCGTTGTCCCACCCGCTGCCTAATTCATCTGGCGTCACTGCTACCGGAGACAATGCATTATTACCTTTGCTATTTACGAAACCGAAGCCTTTTGCAAGCTCGGCTGGAATTAAGCGACGATAGGAAACATCATTGATCAATGTCACCAAACGTACCGCCAACCCTGCTTCTGTGGCCGTTGCACCCATTGCCACATCACCGGTAATTACGCCAACTTCGCCTTCTAAATCTACGCCCCAGTCTTCGCTTAATACCGCAATATCATCACGCGCGCCCATCATAGCGTCGCCGCCACCTTGGTACATGAGGGGATCATGAAAGAAGCTAGGCGGCACCACGTCGTTACGGGCGCGACGCACGCGTTCCACGTGCGAAAGATAGGCTGAACCGTCGAGCCACTGATGCGTGCGCGGCAGTGGTGCGGTAATTTTGCCATCAGCTAGCGCTTGTTGAAAATCAAATTCGCCGGCAATGCCACCGCAGCCGATATCTTCACTGGC
The DNA here is from genome assembly GCA_031409495.1 of Betaproteobacteria bacterium. Lineage (GTDB taxonomy): Bacteria > Pseudomonadota > Gammaproteobacteria > Burkholderiales > Usitatibacteraceae > JANMDR01. The sequence goes on along the minus strand of JANNXI010000272.1, from coordinate 4,761 downwards.
CTCTAATAACAGGGGTGCGACAGTTGCCCAGTTTTCGAGTGCGTACTGCATGTTGGGTGCGATGTGTGGCACTGCAGCAGCACGGGTTAAGTTGGTATTTACGATTAGTAAAATACCGTCTAATGATGCGCTTTTTAGGCTGGCTAGCTTCATAGTTGTTCTTTGAGTGATATTGGCGTTATTGCTGGCGAAAAGCCCTGCCAAACTTGGTCGTAATTGGTTTGTAGTGATGGGTGTTTCATGGCTTGCAGCGAAGGTTCAAGCGCAAAGCGGGACTCGAACATAAATGCCATGGTGTTGGCAACATGTTGGGGTTCTAGCTTTACCGTGCTCGCCTTATTGAAGGTAGTAACATCCGGACCGTGCGCGGAGAATACATTGTGTAGTGACCCGCCGCCTGGCACAAAGCCCGCCGCTTTGGCATCGTATGCGCCGTGAATTAGCCCCATGTATTCGCTCATGCAATTGCGGTGAAACCATGGCGGCCTGAAGGTATTTTCTGCCACCAACCAACGCGGGGGAAATATCACGAAATCGCAATTGGCCGTACCTTCAGTTTCGGAAGGGGACGTAAGCACGGTAAAAATTGACGGATCAGGATGATCAAAACTCACTGTATTGATGGTGTTAAACCGCGCTAAATCATATTTGTAGGGGGCGTAGTTGCCGTGCCACGCCACGACATTGAGCGGAGAAGTTTCGGCTTGGGTGTGCCAAAATTTACCCGCGTATTTGGTGATGATTTCGACTGGCTGTGCAACTTGTTCAAACCATGCGACGGGATATAAAAAATCCCGTGCGTTGGCTAAACCGTTCGCACCAATCGGGCCAAGCTCAGGCAACGCAAGCGGTGCGCCATAGTTTTCGCAAACATAGCCGTAAACACTAGCGTCATGCGTCACTCTAAATTTAATGCCGCGCGGCACCACTGCAATTTCGCCCGGCGCCACATCAAGTAAACCAAACTCGGTTTGCAGTTGCATCGTCCCCAGTTGCGGTACAAATAGCATCTCAGCGTCGGCATTGTAAAAAAGTCGACTCGATTGATTTGCCCGGTAAACATGTGTCGCAACGCCCGAAAGTCCGCGCGCCGCGCCATTGCTGGCAATGGTGAACATGCCGTCAATAAAATCCGTGCCTGCGGCCAGTGCATCGAGGGGTAAGGCATCCCACCGCAGGCGATTGGGCGTGGGCTGGGCGGACGCATCAGGTGCCGTAAGCCAGTGTGCGCCCGCGTTAACGGCTTCGTACGCGCCATGCCCAACAGAAGGGTGCAGTCGATATTGCCATGACCGCAAGTTGTGTGCCCGCGGTGCAGTGAACGCGCTGCCGGATACTTGCTCTGCATACAAACCTAGCGGCGCTTGCTGCGGAGAATTTTGCCCTTGCGGCAATGCCCCAGTGATGGCCTCGGTGCTATGTTGATTACCGAACCCGCTTAAATATTGCAGCGCCACGGTTACACTACGCCACGGCTTATTTGGTCGGCTTCAATCGCTTCAAACAACGCTTTGAAATTGCCCTCCCCAAAACCTTCGTTGCCCTTGCGCTGAATTACCTCAAAGAAAATCGGCCCAATGACGGTCCCAGTAAAAATCTGCAGCAGCTTATCTTCATTGCTGTCTTTATCAACGCCTTCGCCATCGATCAGAATTTTATTAGATTTTAAACGCGGCAAATCCTCGCCGTGGCCGGGAACACGTGCGTTTATGCCATCAAAGTAGCTGTCCGGTGTGTCTAAAAACCGTACCATGCGGGTGCGTAAGGCTTCTACGGTTTCGTAAATATTCTCTGTCGCCAGTGCAATATGCTGGATGCCTTCGCCATTATAGGCGTCAAGGTATTCCTGAATTTGCGATTTTTGATCTGATGGTTCGTTAATCGGAATACGGATTTTGCCGCAAGGGCTCGTGAGCGCGCGCGAGGTCAAGCCAGTTTTTTTGCCTTTAATATCGAAGTAGCGAATTTCTCTAAAATTAAACAGCTTGGCGTAAAAATCCGCCCAAGTATCCATGCGACCGATGTACACATTGTGGGTTAAGTGATCCACATACTGCAGCCCGACGCCGTGCGGGTGTTGGTCGACACCCGGAATGGGCACAAAATCCACATCGTAAATATTGCGTTCGCCGTAACGATCAATCATGTACAGCAAGCTGCCGCCGATGCCTTGAATTGCGGGGATGCGCAATTCCATTGGCCCTACCGTTGCCTCGTAGGGCTTAGCACCAAGCTCTACCGCGCGGTTGAAAGCCAGCGCCGCATCTTTAACCCGAATGCCAAACGCGCAGGCAGATGGCCCATGTACGCGCGCAAAAGATTGCGCAAAGCTGTCAGGCTCGGCATTTACAATAAAGTTAATGCCGCCTTGTTTGTAAAGTGTGACGCGCTTGGAGCGGTGCTTTGCCACGGCGGTAAAGCCCATACTTTCAAACAACCGGCCAAGGGCAGCGGTATCAGGTGCGCAATATTCAATGAACTCAAAGCCATCCGTGCCCATCGGGTTTTCAAATACGTCTGTCATGGTTTTTCCTTAAGAACTTTGTGGATTCTTTTACGATATTACCGCACACTTTTTGCGTGGTGTTTGCTCATCAATAGCTTACTCTTTTGGAGTAAGCTATGAAAACTTAATTACCGTAAGGAGAACGAAAAATGAACCGCAGTTTACTCGTTTTATGCTTTTTTGTGCTGACTTACATTACTGGTTGCGTCAGTCTTCCCGCGCAGCCCGAAGAAGCGCCACTCACGTTGGAAACCATCGTGAGTCTAGCCAAAGCCGGAAAAGACGCGCCGACCATTATTGCGGAAATTAAAAAATCCCGCTCAGCCTTCGATATTCAAGCATCGCAATACATCAAGCTCGCCAAAGACGGCGTGCCGGAACCAGTTCTCGACTTTATGTTGGGCGAACAGATGAAAATGGCGCAGCGCGAAGGCCGGCGCGAAGGGCGGCAGGATCACTTTGGCAGCAGCGCGTTTTACGCCTTAAACGGTGCACGGCCTTACTGGGTGCTGATCGGTGGGCGGTCGTATTTGCGGTATTGGTAGAGGAGCCCGGTGACTTGCTTAATGCGGGGCTTAGTGTGGTGCTCAGTGCGGGGTGCCGTCAAAGTAGTAAAGTTTTGCGGCAAAAGGCTCGCTCACGGCACCTAGGTATTTTAGTCGCCGCACTAAATTTTGCTTTGTCACCGCATGCATAAATGCCTGTTGTGGTGTGGTGACGCCCGCTGCTGCAAAGTCGATTTCTTCCACATCAAAATCTTCAGCGGTTTCGTTTGCTGCCATGTAAGCGGCTTCATCCAGTGGCAGACGTTCGTGCGCCACCAGCACATCGTCACGAATGCGCTCCCACTCGTGGGCGGGTAGGCTGCTTTGTTCTAAAAAATTGTCCAAGTAGGCTTCAGCTATGGCGTAACGAAACGCGTTTGCTTGCATTTCAACCGCATTTCCTAAATCCTCTTCTGAGTCAGCATGGGTATCGTTTAGTTGCTTTAGCGACAACTTTACTGCAGTAATATCTGGCCCGCCACACGCCATTTGAAAATCCATTGATCGGGCGTAGGCGCACTCGAACTCATGCGCAAAAATGTTGCGCATTTAAAGTGCGCCAAGGACCGGCACCTTTGTTTTCAAGCATCCACTGCTGCGCTGCCGTGGGTGATAAGTTTGGGTCGCTGCGAATGCGTGCAGACGCAGGATGGTTAGCGCGATTAAATACGGGGGAACACGACGCGAGGATCGAGTTAGTTACGTCGACGCCCATGGCCGTTACATCAAACTAGGCAATTTTGTTTTTGCGCTTCACACACCGCTGCGGCTAAATTGTGCTCCGCGTTGTGCATGGCAAAAAATGCGTGTATCGGTAAGTTCAGGTACATCGTAGGTGCCAATGCTGGCGTAGCCGATCACGTCAAATTGGCTAATGAAATTGAGTGCGGGCTGCATTTGCAAAGGTTCGGCGGTGGCGGTTTGGTGAATGCGCGGCGTGATGTGTTCACCGCCACCGGATTTTTTGCCATTTCACTATATTTACCCATTTTCGTTTGAACAAAAAATGGCAAGCAATACCAAAAGCACGATAAAAATCACTACGCCCAGCAATGGGTATAGCACCGTTTGTATTCTAATATTGCGCTGTTATTTTCTATCGCGTAACATCAAAATTCTGTATTTATATACCTGTAGATGCCCTATTTTAGGGCATCTACAGCCTTTTTATTGGCTAATTCGCGCGCCACTTCGATCTTGCGGTAGTGGGGCATTTTAACCTCGCGTTGAAACCAATGCAGCATGCGCAAGGCTTCAAAGTGCGTGCTTTTTGAGAGTAATTTTTCTATACCATCCTCTGAAAATCCGTTGAGTGTCGTGCCGCTAATTTGGTCATATTCAGTCGCCGTATAAAGCGATTCCAACATCACGTTTGGCTTCTGCCCGATTACTTTCAGCACATCTTTATCCACGCACCAAAGTTTTTTAGCCACCACAAAAACGCGTATTTGGGTATTGGCAAATTCATAGTAGTTGCCATTGTATTTTTTTATTGGTGCTTGCGACGCGGTTTGATAATACCAAATGAAAAAATCCATAATGGGCTTGGCAAATAGCACGCCCCACGCCGCGACGCTGGCCACGCCACCATGTACGCCGCCGATCTTAAATCCCAGGTAACTGATGATGACGCAGCTAACAAAGCGGCCAACAACGGAGCCCGCAATTTTTCGCCAACCAGGTTTGTCGTCCATAGAGAGTGATATTTTG
>JANNXI010000271.1:0-5303 GCA_031409495.1 Betaproteobacteria bacterium | reverse complement strand
CTTACTGCGATGCGAGCCGATTTTAGGGTGCATTTGAATTTTCCTATTCTACAAAATGCGGCGCCCGAATAATTTGGGTTCTCGGTCGACGACTAGCAGCTTCGTGTTTATGCTACTTACTACATGACGTTTGATCGTATTTTCATTGATCTAAACTACCCGCCTTTTTGCTGCTGTGACACCGCTTCCTTAGCATTACACCAGACTCAAAAGATGTCAATCGTTAAATCACGTTGATTTTATGTTGTTAATGTGAATCGCTTTCGCACGCAACTGCGCAGCATGCAAAAAAGCCCTGAAGAAGCCCTATTTTAGGGCTTCTTCAGGGCTTCTGTTCGGCTAGAATTTATGCTTTTGCGGTGCTCTTCAGCTTGGCAAACGCTAATTCCATCGCTGAAGGTGCAGCCGCAGCAGGCGCGCCACGACTCGGTTGTGCGCTACCTGCTCGTGGCGCGTTACGGTTGCCATTGCCACCGGTGGGAGCGGCAGTTGCGCCACTCGGAGCGCTTCCAAACGCACCGCCACGTGGCACATCGTCCAAGCGCATGGTGAGGGCGGCGCGCTTGCGTACGAGGTCAATTTCTAACACGCGTACTTTTACAATGTCGCCAGCTTTAACCACGTCGCGCGGGTCCTTTACAAATTTCTGCGCTAGCGCCGAAATATGTACTAAACCGTCTTGATGTACGCCAATGTCTACAAACGCACCAAAGGCGGCCACGTTAGTGACCACACCTTCCAAAATCATGCCAACTTTAAGGTCTTTAAGCGCTTCGACGCCTTCTTGAAACGTGGCGGCTTTGAAGGCCGGACGTGGGTCACGGCCGGGCTTTTCTAGCTCTTTTAGAATGTCTACAATGGTGGGCACACCAAAGCGCGCATCTGCGTATTTACTGGGTTCTAGGCGTTTTACTAAGTTGGCATCTGACATAATTTCTGGCACGGTTTTTTGAATGTCGGCGAGAATTTTTTCAACCAGCGGATAGGCTTCAGGATGTACGCCGGACGCATCCAGCGGATTATCGCCATTGCGAATACGTAAGAAGCCCGCGCACTGCTCAAAAGCCTTATCACCCAAACGCGGCACGGCTTTGAGCGCTTGCCGGTTTGTAAACGCGCCATTTGTATCGCGGTGCGTTACTACGTTGGCCGCAACCGACGCCGATAGACCGGAAACCCGGGCCAATAAGGCGGCTGAAGCAGTATTCACATCAACACCCACAGCGTTTACGCAATCTTCCACCACAGCATCGAGCGATCGTGCGAGCTGGCTTTGGTTTACGTCATGCTGGTATTGCCCAACACCGATTGATTTAGGATCAATCTTCACAAGCTCAGCCAGCGGGTCTTGCAAGCGCCGCGCGATCGACACCGCACCGCGCAAGCTCACGTCTAACCCAGGCAGTTCTTTGGACGCAAATTCGGAGGCCGAATACACCGATGCCCCGGCTTCGGAGACTACAATTTTTGTCATCTTCAATTCCGGTGCGGCTTTGATAATATCGCCCGCCAATTTGTCGGTTTCGCGCGATGCCGTGCCGTTGCCGATACTGATTAAATCCACATTATGTTTTTTGCATAACAAGGTCAGCGTGTGCAAAGCACCGTCCCAATCGCGTCGCGGCTCGTGCGGGTACACGGTGGAGGTGTCTAATACACGGCCTGTTGCGTCCACCACGGCTACTTTTACGCCAGTGCGAATGCCGGGGTCTAAGCCCAACGTCGCGCGTGGGCCTGCAGGTGCTGCCAGCAATAAATCTTTCAAATTCTGGGCGAAAATATTGATCGCCGCTAATTCCGCCTTTTCACGCAAAGCGGACATCAATTCTGTTTCTAAATGCAGCGACAACTTGATGCGCCAAGTCCAACGCACGGCCTCACACAGCCATTTGTCAGCGGCGCGATTTTTTGGCGCAATGCCTGCGTGACGGGCAATCGCTTCCTCACAGGGGTTAAATGCGGCTGTGCTCGCTGGCTTTTCTTCTTCAGAATCCAACCGCAAATTGATGCCCAAAAAGCCTTCGTTGCGCCCACGGAAAATGGCCAAGGCGCGGTGCGAAGGAATGGTTTTGAGCGTTTCAGAATACGCAAAATAATCGGAATATTTAGCGGCTTCGGTTTCTTTACCCGCGATAATTTTTGCATCCACCACGCCATGATCCGTCAAATATGCACGTACCCATGTAAGCGTGGCTGCGTGCTCAGCAAAGCGTTCCATCAAAATTTGTTTAGCACCATCCAACGCCGCTTTGGCATCTGGCACAGCCGTGTCTTTTTCTTCTGTTTTAGGCGTCAAGCTTATATAGGATGCCGCTGCATTCTCAGGGATTAATGTTGGGTCGGCTAACAAAGCATCGGCAAGCGGTTCTAAGCCCGCTTCTTTCGCAATCATGGCCTTGGTGCGGCGCTTTTGTTTGTAGGGCAAATACAAATCTTCCAGCCGCGTTTTGTCTTCCGCCGCCACAATGCTGGCGCGTAATGCGTCCGTCATCTTGCCTTGGCTTTCAATGTTTTCAACAATCGCTGCGCGCCGCTCTTCCAACTCCCGCAAGTAACGTAAACGCTCATCCAATAAGCGCAATTGAATATCGTCCAACCCGCCAGTAATTTCTTTACGATAGCGGGCAATAAAAGGCACTGTAGCGCCTTCATCTAACAGGGCGATTGCAGCAGCAATCTGCGCGGGCTTGGCCGCAACTTCAACGCTTAAACGAGCTTCAATGGAAGGCAGCATATTTGATAATTTATAAGTGAAAAGGAGGGGGGATTGTACGCGAAGAGGGCACTAAAAATGTAGTGGCGTTTGACGAGGTTAATCGACCGCGCCGGCCACTGTTAATAACATCTTCATCGCGCGAGGTGGGTTGAAAATAAAAGGCTGTAAACGCCCTAAAATAGGGCATCTACAGCCTATATTGGCAAGTGGCTGAGTTGATGTTTACTACATCAAACCCGCGCTATGCGCCTGCTGATCAGCATGATAGCTAGACCTAACCATCGGCCCAGATGCCGCATGATTGAATCCCATGGCCACGGCTTCGCGCTCAAACATTGCGAATTCATCTGGTGTTACGTAACGCAATACCGGTAGATGGTGCTGGGAAGGTTGCAGGTATTGGCCGATGGTGAGCATGTCTACATTATGGCTACGTAGGTCACGCATCACTTCTAAAATTTCGTCGTTGGTCTCACCTAGGCCTACCATCAAGCCACTTTTTGTGGGCACGTTGGGGTGTTGGGCTTTGAAGTCTTTTAGTAGTTTTAGCGAATGGGAATAATCAGAACCCGGTCTGGCTTGCTTGTATAGGCGTGGCACGGTTTCAAGATTGTGGTTCATTACATCTGGTGGGGCAGCATTTAGAATGTTGATGGCGCGGTCTAAGCGGCCACGGAAATCTGGGGTTAGGATTTCAATACGGGTAGTAGGTGAAAGCTCGCGAACGGCGACGATGCAATCTACAAAGTGTTTGGCACCACCATCGCGCAAATCGTCACGATCGACGCTGGTGATAACAACGTACTTTAGCTTTAGCTTGGCGATGGTTTCAGCCAAGTGGCGCGGTTCATCGATATCTAGCGGCAGAGGGCGGCCGTGGCCGACGTCGCAAAACGGGCAGCGGCGAGTGCACAGGTCGCCCATAATCATAAAGGTGGCTGTGCCTTTGCCGAAGCATTCACCGATGTTGGGGCAGCTTGCTTCTTCGCAAACAGTGTGCAATTTAGCATCGCGCAAAATTTCTTTTATCTCATTGAAGCGGGTGCTAGTTGACGCTGCCTTTACGCGAATCCAATCGGGCTTTTTTAAGCGCTCGACGGGGTTAGTAGGGATAATCTTGATGGGGATGCGCGCAACTTTATCCGCACTTTTTTCTTTAACGCCTGCTTCTGCCATGATATTTCCTTCCGCTATTTCTTAGTCACGAACGATTTAAGAAAACAAAATTTTATTAAGGTGATGCGCTAGCTTGTCACTTACTTGATCGATATTATCCCCGCTTGCGCGAAATCCCGCAAAGTCGACCAATTGCGTAGTTTGCAGCCCTTCAAAGCCACAGGGATTGATGCGCGAAAACGGTGCTAAATCCATCGCTACGTTCAGCGATAAGCCATGATACGTGGCGTGTTTAGCCACTCGTAAACCAATCGCAGAAATTTTTGCGTTGAGTGCATTTTTTTGCACATAAACGCCCGGCATGCCGTCAATACGATACCCAACAATATTGTAATCCGCCAATAAGGTAATGACTGCCGCTTCAATGCGCCGCACTAGCTCTTTAACCCCATAGTTGAGCGCGCGCAATTGCAGCATTAAATAGCACACCAATTGGCCAGGGCCGTGATAGGTAATTTGACCGCCTCGATCGATTTGAACAACGGGAATATTGCCCGCATCAAGCAAATGTTCCGGCTTTCCCGCTAAGCCTTGGGTAAAAACGGGCTCATGTTGTAAAAGCCAGCAATGGTGGGGGTTTTCAGGCATTTTTGCTTGGAAGATAGCGTAGTTACTACTATTTTCCTCGCGCATTCTCATAAATAGCGGCTCATAGGCGCACAGCCCTAATTTGCTCACCTGCAAAGAATGCGTCTCTACGCCCATTACAACGCCATGATGACTGAAGGATGCGCGGTTAAATCCAAATAAATCGCATCAATTTGCGCCCGCGACGTCGCGTTAATGGTGGCGGTGACGGCCAAATATTTTCCAGCACTCGACGGACGCATTTCAAGCGTCGCCGCGTCAAAGTCGGGCGCGTGTTTAAGTACTATCGCTAACACCGCTTGCGCCAAACCGTTCGGCTCCGTTGGGTTGGTGCGCCCCATCGCTTTTACCGGAAACGAAGTAGGAAATTGCAGCAGTGATTCTTCTGGCGGTATTGGTTTTACATCCATTGCACGCTCCTTACAGTTTGGCTTTGTATTCTTGAAACAATGCGCTCATCTTCTTGAATACAGCACCGGGTTTGCCCGAGCCGACGAGTTTACCGTCAAGCTTGGTAATCGGAATCACATCTTTGGTGGACGACATCATCCATAGTTCGTCGGCTACCAATACCTCGCGACGCCTTATTTTACGGGCTTCTACAGCCATATTATTGGCGTGCGCTAGGTCTTGCATTAATTGGTACGTGATGCCACCTAAAATTAAATTATCCATCGGTGGGCACTGTATTACGCCGTCTGTTACCATCGCCACTTTGCGGTCTGAAGTCTAGGTTTGAAACCCATCGCGTAACAAAATAATTTCGTGCGCTCCGGCCTGATTTGCGTCATGCTTGTGCATCACGGCACCGAGCAATGCAGTG
>JANNXI010000270.1:0-8989 GCA_031409495.1 Betaproteobacteria bacterium | reverse complement strand
AACAAACACCGCGCACTCCAAAGCCTCGCCAAACAACTCGGGCAGACATTGGTGCCTATAAGAGAAAACCCTTGAAAACCACTATGTTCATGGAAAGGCTATCTTCAGTGCTATGCAAATCCTAGCTTCTGCGCAGAAAGCGATGAGCATGAAGACGCTACGGTGGCGTTTGCACAGTAAGGGCTAGCGTAGGGCAGTTGTCGGCGCGCCGGTTTCGTTCAATAGCCGCTAAGGCATAGTCGATGAGTGATAATGTTGGTTTGTCACTACCCCTACGCCTATGAACCCAAATCAAGCCGACCAACTTATCAATATTCTGCAATCGCTCCAGCAGCGCATGGACGCCTATTTGCCCATGCCGCCTGCAGCCCCTGATTTTGCGAAGCAGTTGGCGTTTCGCTGGCGCAAAAAAAATGGCCACGGCTTTTTGCAGCCCGTGCCGCATCCGCACAAGATACGCTTTACTGATTTGCTAGATTGCGATGCCCAGCGCGAGCGTATTGAGGCCAATACACGGCAGTTTGTGCAAGGTAAACCCGCAAATAATGTGTTGCTTACTGGTGCGCGCGGCACGGGTAAATCATCGTTAGTAAAAGCGGCGTTCAATCAGTTTTCGCGCAAGAGTCTGCGGCTTATTGAAGTAGATAAAGCAGACCTTATTGATCTTGCAGACATCACCGATTTAATTGCGAATGCGCCGCAGCGCTTCATTATATTTTGTGATGATTTGTCGTTTGAAGCCAACGACCCCGGCTATAAATCGTTGAAGGTGGCGCTCGACGGTAGCATCGTCCACGCTGCCGATAATATGCTCATTTACGCCACCAGCAATCGCCGTCATTTGATGCCCGAAAAAATGAGCGAAAACATGGAAGCCGTACACGCCGACAACGGTGAAATTCATCCCGGCGAAACCACAGAAGAAAAAATTTCGCTATCCGAGCGCTTTGGCCTCTGCCTGACCTTTTATGGGTTTGACCAAGAGCAGTATTTAGCGGTGGCTAAACATTGGGTAGAACACTACCTGAAGATGGCCGAAAATAGGGCGGCGTCAGAGGGTATCGTGGGCGAAGGTATAACTTTGGACGAAGCGCATTTTCGCAAAGCGGCATTACTTTGGGCGCTGGAACGCGGTGCGCGCAGCGGACGAGTAGCGGTGCAGTTTGCGAAGGATTATGTGGGATCGCGGCGTTAGTTTGCCACTCAGGTCGACCATCCGAAAACGCCCTATTTGAGGGCGCTTTCAGGTGTTCGATAAGTCATGAATCAGCTTTAAGCTCGCGTCAATCATTAGCTGAAATTGCGCATCCTCGATTACGTAAGGCGGCATAAAATAAACTGTGTTGCCGATAGGCCGGAGGATTACACCGTGCTGCATCGCGCGGGTAAAAAACTGTTTGCCGAATGCTGGTTCCTGGACGTAGGGGCCGATAATGTCGAAGGCCCAAATCATGCCGATGTGGCGGAAGTTGGCGATGTGTGGGTGTTGTTTTAGTGGTTTGGCGATGATATTGAAGCGAGCGGCTTTTTCTTTATTGGCTGCCAGCACATCGTCGGATTCAAAAATATCCAAGCTCGCCAATGCCGCTACGCAGGCAAGTGCGTTACCCGTGTAGGAATGAGAATGGAGGAAGCCTTTCGCGGTTTCATCTTCATAAAAAGCCGCGTAAATGGCGTCGCTGCTGAGTACGCACGAAAGCGGCAAATAGCCTGCGGTAATGCCTTTGGAAAGGCACAACAAATCCGGTTTAATGTTGGCTTGTTCGTGTGCGAACATCGTGCCGGTGCGGCCGAAGCCCGTCATGATCTCATCGCAAATTAAATGCACATTGTATTTGGCGGTTGCTTCCCGTGCGTGGCGTAAATAGGCGGCGGGGATGAAGCGCATACCGTTGGCACCTTGCACGAGTGGCTCAAGTATGAAAGCGGCAATTTCTGCATGTTGTGCGTGAAGAAGCGCGTCTAATCTGGCGTTTGCGGCCGGAACACACTCATCGCAGCAGCCATTCTCTAACGCAACGCCGTGTGGTGCATCCGCAAAGCTCGGGCCAGCCAGTACAAAATTGTGATTCAATAAATCGCCATAAGCATCTTTAAAAATTGCGACATCCGTGACTGCTAACGCGCCAATGGTTTCACCGTGATAGCTGCCGTCGAGCATAATGAATTTTTGCTTTTTTGTGTTACCGCTGTTTCGGTGAGCATGAAAGCTCATCTTCAGCGCAATCTCGGTGGCGGACGCGCCATCGCTGGCAAAAAAAGCGTGGCCTAAGCCAGTCAGTGCACTTAAGCGTTCGGCAAGCTCGATAGCTGGCGCATGCGTAAAGCCAGCGAGCATGGCGTGTTCTAAGGTGCCCAGTTGTGCAACGAGCGCGGCATTGATGCGCGGGTTGGCGTGGCCGAATAAATTGGTCCACCAAGAGCTTACGCCGTCTAACAGCCGGTTGCCTTCGAAATCATAAAGCCACGCGCCTTCACCGCGCGCGATGGGGATGAGCGGAAAGCGCTCAAGTTGCTTCATCTGCGTACAGGGATGCCAGATAGCGGCGGCAGAGCGCGCAGCGGCCTCGGCATTGGTTTGGAGTCGGTTCATAAGGGGTGACAAGTAGGTGTGGCGAATTTCGATTTTCGCCGCGTAATTCTCTTAGCTAGCAGTTAACTGGCCGCTAGCTGGCTATTGGAATGGTATGTTATTACAGAAAATAGCTTCTGCGAACCTCTAGGCATCTTGCCCGTGTGGCTAATTCAAGCGGATTGCATCAATATTGCGCTACGATTAAGTTCATTTGTTAAGAAGCGGGCTGAACACGATCCAGGGTCGGCATCCGGCAAATGTGTTGCTACAGGTCATTGCGCAGCGCAAATACAAATCGGTTAAAATCTGGGGCTAGGTTAACTCAATAATTGTGCCTGTCGCAGTGTGGTTAACAATGTTTTACATGCGCTAGTGGTTTCCCTAGTATGATGATTTAGCGGCAATTCAACCAAAAAAATACAATCCACACTTCTCAGTGACCACTCCACCAAATAACCCTATTCGCGGCATCACTGGTAGCACGATAAAGGGCGTGCTTCTTGGGCCTAATGTTGTGCTGAAAAAGTCTGCAAAAGGTCGAGACGAAATAGTTACACATTCGCACAAGCTTGCGCTTAGTTTGCGTCGTATTTTGATTTTGGTCGACGGGGACCAGACGATTGCGTCAATTACCGAGCTTACTGAGCTTACTAGCGGGCTGGCCGGTCTCGAAGAAAATTTAAGTCTGCTGATAGATTTGGGTTTTTTAGAAGTTAGCGGCCTTCGGGTTGATGAAACCCAGACGCTGCAAATTATCGCGGCACCCGCGCCACAGGTTGAAACAGCGCCTGCGACTAAAATCGCTTCGGACAACGCAACTAGCGGTAACCCCGCCGCTAAGCCGACCGCGGCAAAGTCGCCGTTGGTACCTTCCATGCAAGTTACGCCTTCAACCAAAGCTAAAAAAGCCGATGCTGCTGGTGCAGGCGCCGCGCAGCAGCGTGCTTCATATTCCGATCCCGGTCCGGTATCTGGTTTTCAAGAGAAGCTAATTATTGCGCGCGGAGAGGGTGGCACAAATTCTACGTTGGGCCCAAGTTCTGAGCCAAAGTTTGTCGCCAAAAACTCTGAGCTCATTCGTCTTGCCAACGAAGGCGCGATCAAAAAAGCGGTTGAACACGCGGTAGCGGTTGATAATTCGCTGACGATACCACCGAGTTCGCACTACAAAAAATTAGCAGAGGACGGTTTGGTGGCTGTTAGCAAGAAAACGATGTCACCCGAAAAACTAAATGCAGCTAAAGCCGCGTTAGTCGTGGAAGCGAGACGGCTCTTGGGTGCTGACGCAGAGCGACTCATACCCAAAATTCAAACGGTGCAAACTGTAGATGACGTGATGGATTGGGTAATGAAATTTAGGGAGTATTTTTTGCTTACCGGCAAAGACGAAGCCGAAAACTTTGTATCTCGGTTTCAAAACATGTTGCGGTAGCCCGTAGTATTGTTGACAGCTCGGCCAGCGGCACCGCTATGTGCAAAATAGAGAAATAGAGAATAGAGACGAGGCACTTCAATAGCCTCGCCGGACACATCAACTAGGGTGGAAATTTTATGGCAGTAGCCGCAGTAACAAAGAGAACAGAGTCTTCGCTCGCCAATTACAAAGCAATTCTGATAGCCGTCAGCTTATTTTTAATTGTTGATGTCAGCATACTGGCGGTTAACTTTATCGCCAGCCAGCAAATCGCAGCCAACGCGTCCGATATAAATTTAACGAGCCGGCAGCGGATGTTATCGCAGCGCATCGCTAAATCAGTACATGCCATTGAAGCGACGATGGCTCAAACCAGACCGGTTGCGGAAGCTGATTTGAATGAGCTAAGTGCCGCCACCAGATTGTTTGACACTACCCTCAACGCCTTGGAGAAAGGCGGCATTGTTGCTTCGACCGATGCGAGCAACACGATACTGACCGCACAAACTTCACCGAAAGCGATTGCCGCCATTAAAGTGGGAAAGGCAGTTTGGGCAGGATGGAAGCCGTTGATTGATACCGTCTTAGCCGCAGCGCCTAAAGAGTCCCCGGAAACGATGGCGGCACTCACCACCCAAGTCCGTGCTAATGCCGCACCGCTGCTCGCCGCAATGAATGACCTAACGATTGCAGTAGAAGAGAATTCGTTAGGCTTGGCAGAAAAGCTAAAGATTGCCAATATTATTGGTATTGCCTTGGCGCTCTGCCTTTTTGCTTTGGTGGTTATGCTCATCGTGCGTAAAGTGCGCACCACTGACGCGGCGCTCGTAAAATCAGGCCAAGAGACTGAAGATATTTTAAACACCGTAGGGGAAGGTTTATTTTTGGTGAAAGCTGATTTTACTATCGGTAAGCAGCAATCGAAAAAAGTTGAGGCTATCCTCGGCCATCCGGCCACGCCCGGCGCTGATTTCCTTACCACCATGGCATCTATGGTGAATCCGGCTACTAACGAAGCGGCGAGGGACTATTTGGAGCTGTTGTTTGCTGGGCGCGTGAAAGAATCGTTGATGAACGATTTGAATCCGCTTTCCGAATTTGAAGTGAGTTCGCCCGCAAGCGGCACTCGCCATTTGTCGATGAACTTTAATCGCGTGATGCGTGACGGCCAATTTCAACATGTGTTGGTTACCGTGCAAGACGTTACGGAGCGCGTACGGCTAGGGGATGAAATTAGAGAGGCTAAAGAGCGCGCCAAGAATGAAATGGTGGTGCTCCTTCAGCTACTTAAAGTGCCGCCACACACGCTTACTAATTACTTACTTAACGCTGATGAATCACTAAATCGCTTAAATGAGGTGTTGCGCGCAACCGGTGCTTCGCCAGATACTTATCGCGCAACCGTTAATGACGCCTATCGTCGGATCCACACATTGAAGGGTGAAGCGGCATCATTGGGGATATCCACGTTCGAACAAGCCTGCCATGATTTTGAAACCGACATTGGTCAAGTGCGATCACGAACAAACATTGGTGGTGAAGATTTAATTGGCCTATCGGTTGCGCTCACCGAATGCTTCGACCGCCTACGCAACCTCCAAACCATCGGCGGTAAGCTAACAGAATATGGCCGCGGCCAAAGTTCGCTGACCATCGCTGGCGCAAGGCCGGGGTTTGTAACGCCCGCATCGGAAGAATTTGCCGAGCAAATGCGCAGCTTAGCCACGCGCATCGCCGGTGATTTACGTAAGACGGTATTGGTGAGCACCGACATTGCGGATATTGGTCGGCTATCTGAGAGCCATCAGCGCGAGTTAAAAGACGTACTGGTGCAGCTATTGCGTAACGCGGTTGTTCACGGCATTGAATTGCCCTCGGTGCGCCAAGCGCGCGCGAAGCCAGCGGCGGGCATGATTATTGTCACCATTAAAGCAACTGAAGCCGGCAAGTACGAAGCCACAGTACGCGACGATGGCGACGGCATAAAACCTGAAAATATTCGCAGTGCGTTGGTGCGTAATAATATGATGGATGCGAGTGCAGCGGCATTGTTGGCGCCGCGTGATTTGGTAGCGAAAATATTCGAGCCGGGATTCTCAACCGCGTCAGAAGTCACCAAAGACGCGGGCCGCGGAGTAGGACTGGATGTGGTGAAGGCAAAAATTGAAGGCCTCGGTGGTCGCCTTGGACTATCTTCTGCGCCGGATCAATTTACCCAATTTACGGTGCGAGTCTCAGTATGAGCATAAGGCATAAATTGCTCGTCGTGGATGACTCCAATTTAATTCGCTTGCGCATTACGCGGGTGCTCATGGACAGCCGCGATTCCAGCTGGAACATTGTTGGCCTTGCGCCAAACGGCGTGGAGGCCGTTAAGTTCTGCAAGAATTTGCAACCAACAGTAACAACGTTAGATATTACGATGCCGGAAATGGACGGCGTGACATGCGTGACAGAGTTGTTAAAAGTTGACCCTAATCTGCGCATACTCATCGTCAGTGCATTGTCCGACAAAGCAACAGCGCTTCAAGCATTAAAGCGTGGTGCTCACGGCTTTTTGTATAAGCCTTTCACCGATTTAGAATTGCTGACGGCGTTGCGCGAAGTGGTAGAGGAAGAATAAAATAGAGCTGGATTCAACAACGAATTGCGCAGAATTTAATACGGTTTAAGATAGGTAACCACGACGCGAATGAACGATCTCTCAGAACCAGACATTAAAGTATTTGTAGACGCGATACTACGTTTTTTTCGCCAGCTCTCTGACGAAGGCGCGACGGTGCGTTCGGCCTATCTGGCCGACGAGCAAAATCTGCCGCCGATTTATGATTACACCGGCATCATTGCCGTGCATGGTGGATTTAAAGGCCACATTTATTTTTCAGCTTCGCGCACCATGTTAGCGCTATTAATTTTATCGATGGGTGAAAACCTGCAAGAGGCCCACTTTTTAGATATGGTAGGGGAAGTAGCCAACACCTTCTCAGGCAACGCGCGCCAGCATTTTGGCTCGGCGCTCGATATCGCGCCGCCGATTAATATTCGTGGCCGTCCAGAAGTTATTTCATCCAACACCCGTGCGCGCCCTTATGTGGTGCCCTTCGTTTGGAAGGGGCAAGAAGCGGTTTTGGTTGTCGATATCGAACGCATCGCTAGTTAATCTACACTAATTTTCAATGCAAAATGCCTTAGAAATGCCCTATTTATGGGCGTCTCCAAGGCATTTTTGCATGCTGCGTTGCTAAATTTTAGTGATGGCTAAGCTCAAGTTTTTAGTCCGGCTGATCAAGTCACCATAGCCGCGTTCAATTCTTGCAATAGAAGAAATCGTGGTTTCGCCGTCTGCCAGGGCGGCTGCCATCACATAGGCCAGGCCCGCGCGTAAATCGGGCACATCAAGGCTTAAGCCATCCGAGCGCAAGGAAGTTGGCCCTTGAATAATGGCGCTATGCGGAAAATCGCGGCCTCTAAATCGGCAAGCCACGCTGCCTAAGCAATGGGTTTCAATTTGTGTTCGCGCGCCCAGTGCCGATAGTGCGGTTAAGTAGTCAAAGCGGCGCTCGTAGACGGTTTCGTGAATAATCGACGTGCCCTTAGCTTGCGTAAGCATCACCGCAAACGGTTGTTGCCAATCGGTGGCAAAGCCTGGAAACACGTCGGTTTCAATCACCGTGCTTTGCAGCGGTTTGCGGCGGAAAAACTTAATCGATTTTGGTCCTTCAATCGACACGCCGCCGCCCACTTTATTGAATGGTCCGAAAAAGTTAATCAAGGTAGCAGGATCAATGCCGTCTACCGTTATTTCGCCGTCTGTGGCCGCTGCCAACGCCGCCCACGACGCCGCTTCAATGCGATCGCCCAATACTTCAAAGCTGGTGCCGTAAAGCTCATCCACACCTTCGATAATCAGTTCGCGGTTTGGTAGCAATTGCACACAGGCGCCCATGCTGTTTAACATGGTAATCAACGCAATAATTTCTGGCTCCGTCGCGACGTTTTCGATGATGCTTGTGCCTTTCGCTAAGACGCCTAAGAACAAACAGCTCTCTGTTGCACCCACACTAGGGTACGGTAATTTGTAATGGCAAGCCTTGAGCGCACCTTTGCGGGTGGCGTGATAGCCATCGCGCTGCACATCAATTTCAGCGCCAAACATTTGTGCCGCTGTTAAATGAAAATCCACCGGGCGCGCGCCGATATTGCAGCCGGAAACGGCCGGAACATGGGCTTCTCCAAGGCGTTGTAGCAACACACTCAACAACAAAATTGGAATTCGATTGGAGCCGCTATCGGGTACCGGCACTTTCGATGAATACAAATTGGACGCATCAATTTCTAAGCCGTCATCGTGCCAAGTGAGTTTGGCACCAGACGCTTCTAACATCTCGCAAGTAATTTCTACGTCACCAATCCGCGGCGTGTTTAGCAGCTTTGTTGTGCCTTTAGCCAGCAGTGCGGCAACCATCGCTTTGGTCGCAAAATTCTTCGCGCCTAGGCCGGTGATGCGGCCACTAACGGGTTGGTTTCCCTTAATGAGGTAACGAGATAGGTCAGACATGGTGGATACTTTCGGTCAAGTAGGGTGGCTATGAACCAATATGGGACGAATATGGGTAAGGCAATACGGCTGGTATTATCCTAGATTACGTAAGCTTAAAACCCAATCCAGTGACATTTTTGGTACTTCTTTAGCAATATTGTCCCTACCAACGCACTATAGCGGTCGATTGTGTTCGGAAACGCGATAAATTAAGGCAACAATATGACCAACACCCTGCAAATCGAAAATCTCCATGGCCACCTTGATTTTGTTCACCTGAGCACGCTTGCCGGCGTAAAAATTGATTTGCGTTACGCGAGTAGCGATAATTTTGTTGGCCGCGATATGTACTCGCCGTTTGATTGTGCGTGGTTGCATAAACAAGCCGCAAACGCCCTACAACAGGCACTTTCTGCATTAAAGTCGGTGCGCCCTGATTTGAGTTTTGTGGTGCTTGACG
>JANNXI010000269.1:0-9285 GCA_031409495.1 Betaproteobacteria bacterium | reverse complement strand
CCCGCAGAGGCTGCCGCCAAAGGTTATAGCGGCTTGGCTTTGCAGCACAGTTCTGAACGCGACAACCTTGTGCATAAAGACATGGCAAAAAATGTGTACGCTAAAAATAAAGGCACGGCGGGAGGGCTAAAAGACGTAGGTGGCGTACTTTATAACCGTGGCATGATAAGTGCCATGTTAGTGGTTGAGGCCGTACGCACTGCGCAAACGAAATACGGCAAAAAACCGCTCACTGGCGAGCAAGTGCGTTGGGGCGCTGAAAACCTAAATATTGATACGACGCGTATTAAAGCCATGGGTTTTGAAGGCATTTTGCAGCCGATTAAAACCTCGTGCAACGATCATGAAGGCGCACGTAAAGCGCGCATACATACGTGGGATGGTAGAGGCTGGAGCTATACGTCTGATTGGTACGAAGCTGATATGAAAATGCTGCGCCCCATGATTGACGCGCAAGCAGCCAAGTATGCCGCAGACAAGAAAATCACGCCGGTAAACTGCGCAAAGGCTGGTTAAGCACGCCGTAGTGTAGCAACGTAGGTCGGGTTAGCTTAGGGGATTTTTCCTAAGCAAAACCCGCCACCACGCTAAAAATTTGCCAGTTTCTAAACTGCTAGGAACCTCACCATGCAAGCCGAAGCAAGTGTTGCATCCAACCTTGGAATTACGTTAAAAGCCCCGCCGTTACTGGCGGTAAACGGTATCGAGGTGATTTATAATCACGTGATTTTGGTGCTTAAAGGTGTATCGCTTAATGTGCCCGAGGGCGGCATTGTTGCCTTACTAGGCGCAAATGGCGCCGGCAAAACTACGACCTTGCGGGCAATTTCAAACTTGCTACACAGTGAACGTGGCGAAGTGACCAAAGGCAGCATTAGCTACAAGGGGGCGCAGATTCATAACCTGACTCCGTCTGATTTAGTGAAACGGGGGGTGATTCAGGTTATGGAGGGTCGCCACTGTTTTGCGCACTTAACGGTGGAGGAAAACCTACTTACCGGTGCCTACACTTTAAACGCTTCTAAGGCGGAAGTAGCTGCCCAGCTAGAACGGGTTTACACTTATTTTCCACGTTTAAAAACACGTCGCCAATCGCAGTCTGGCTACACCTCGGGTGGTGAACAACAAATGACGGCAGTCGGGCGCGCCTTGATGTCCAAGCCAAAAATGATTCTGCTTGACGAGCCCTCAATGGGCTTGGCACCGCAAGTGGTGGAGGAAATTTTTAGCATCGTGCGCGACTTAAACCAAAAAGAAAAAGTGAGCTTTCTATTGGCGGAGCAAAACACCATGGCGGCGTTGAGGTTCGCTGATTTTGGCTATATTTTAGAAAATGGCCGGGTAGTAATGGAAGGTGACGCCAAGCATTTAAGCGACAACGAGGACGTAAAAGAATTCTATTTAGGTCTGTCCACATCCGGACGAAAGAGCTTTCGCGATGTAAAGCACTATCGTCGTCGTAAGCGTTGGTTGGCTTAAGCGATGGAAATATTAATGCAGTCAAATAGCCACTATGACGTGCTGGAAACAAGAGACATTCAGCGCCGTAAAGACGCCCTATTTACGGCGCTTTCCAGCCAGTTAATACATGCTAAAAAGCACGCGTCGTATTTCGCTGCGCATCTTGCAAATTATGATGTGGCAAGTGTGAACTCACGCGAAGGCTTGGCAAGACTACCGGTGACCCGTAAGAGCGCACTCATTGCGCTGCAGGCCGCAATGCCTCCATTTGGTGGGCTAAATGCCACGCCAATTGCGCAACTAGCGAAGATATTTGTATCGCCAGGCCCTATAAATGACCCTGAAGGCGTGGGTGTGGATTGGTGGCGCACCGCGCGCGCATTTTATGCAGCAGGCTTTCGCGCAGGCGACTTGGTATTGAATACGTTTTCTTACCACTTAACGCCCGCTGGCTCGATGTTTGAAACTGGATTGCGCGCGTTGGGATGTTGCGTTATCGCAGGTGGTGTCGGGCAAACTGACATGCAACTAGCCACTATTGCTGCCTTAAAACCGAATGGTTATGTTGGTACATCATCGTTTTTAAAATTATTGCTCGAAAAAGCGTCAGCGCAACAAATTGATGTCAGTTCGATTCGTCGCGCGCTGGTGTCGGGCGAGGCATTTTTGCCCGCAACCCAGCGCTATTTAGCTGATTGCGGCATCGAAGCGATGCAGTGTTATGGCACAGCGGATTTGGGCATCATCGCCTATGAAACTAGCGCGCGTGAAGGCTTAGTGGTGGAAGAAGACCGCATCGTTGAAATCGTCCGCCCCGGGACGGGAGATGTCGTGCCTGATGGCGAAGTTGGCGAAGTGGTGGTGACTACGTTCAACAAAGACTATCCCTTGGTGCGCTTTGCCACAGGCGACTTATCGGCGGTACTGCCCGGCTTATCTTCATGCGGCCGAACGAATATGCGGATCCGTGGTTGGCTAGGCCGTGCTGACCAAACCACCAAAGTGCGCGGCATGTTCATTCATCCTGAACAAATTGCAGCGGTTCTGCAGCGTCACCCGCAAATAATTAAAGCGTCCCTAACGGTAAGCCACGATGGTGAGCAGCAAGACCAAATGTTGCTCCGCTACGAAGCTGAGCTTGCACTAGACGCTGTGAAAATCGAAGAAGACCTGCGTGACCTAACCAAACTTCGTGGCAGCGTTGAGCAGGTTGCCATTGGGGATTTAGGTAATACCGGCAAAGTAATTGAGGATATGCGGGTTAGTGTAAGTTGAATTAGGTGTCCGAAGAATCCCTAAAATAGGGCGTCTGCAAGCATTTCGTATGCAACTCTGCACATTCTAGTCCAGCCCTTAGGGCGTAATCAGCGTAGTGCCAATTGCGCCCGATGTTTGATGCGTAGATGCTGTTGGCATTACCACAGCATATTTGGAAACATCACCGTCTTACCGCCACTCGTTGCTTGCATCGCAACTGGCGTTGCCCTAATTGCAGCCTGCGACGCTGCGTGCTCTAGTCTAGGGGCAAATCTAGTTTTGCGGCGCAGTGGTTAGTTGGCGCGCGACTCCGCGGCTTCGGCTGGCTTGGCATCCGCAGGCTTGGCGTCGGCCGACTAGGAATACACCGCGCTTAAAATTGCCTCTGCCACTTCTTGCATTACTTTGCCGACTGATTCTTCTGAGTAGCCTATGAATGTGCGTTTTACCGTGCCGTCGCTATTGATGATGACAAGGTGCGGTACGCCATTGCGGCCGTATGCGGCTGATGCTTCGTTGCGAAAGTCGTGGGACAACACGCTCTTCCATGCACCCATATTTTTAGTGGCATTACGGAACGAGTCACGGTCTTCGATGTTTACCGTCACCACGCGTAGCAACTCAGGTGCCAAGCGCTGTTGCAAGGCTTCCAAAACGGGTAATTCTTTTTTACACGGGCCACACCAAGATGCCCAAAACGACGCCACCACCACGGCACCCTTAAATTCGCTCACTTTAACGGGGTTGCCGTCACGAGCGATGCCAAGATTGTCAGGTGCTTTGTCGCCTGGCTTTAGGGCGGCATTGGCCACGCTCGGTATGCCGAGAACAAGAGTAACCAATAGTTGCTGAATCAAATGCTTCATAGGCTGTGCCAATACGTTTTGGAGGCTTGACTTTTTAGGTCGCAATTAGTATCTTAGATATGCCTGCTGAAGCCCTAAAATAGGGCGTCTACAGGTATCTGATCAAGCACAATGTTAGTGTAAAACTACTTCTTAACACCACCCAACAACGCGCCAACTCTACGCACGGCTTTTACGCCAGCAGGGCGCACGGCCACGGCGACGTCGCCGCTTGTTTCGGTACTCGGAGCTTTGATGGATTCGTAGGGCTTACTAAAGTCAAACGCTGGGCCTGCGTGCGGGCGCACAGTTTTGTGATTCGAAATTGGGGCGCTATCACCATCGGCATCGCTACGTTTGCCAGATCTACGATGACCTTGTGATTTCGCTTCGCGGATGCGGGATGCTTCGTATTTTTCGCGGCGTTCTTCTTCAGAAATTGGTGCGACACCTTCGGCGCTGCTCGTGCGCGGACGCTTGGTGTCGCCATCAGACGATCCGGCTGAACCTGAACGGCTGCGCGATGTTGCTGGCTTGTCGCCACCGCTTGCTGATCTGCTTGATCGTGCCGCGCTTGCAGGTAGTTCCGGTGTGGCTAAACGCGTAATTTTGCGCTTTAGTAGCTTTTCGATATCGGCCAAGAACCCGTATTCATCTGGGCTGACGAGCGATATGGCTTCGCCCGGGCTGCCTGCGCGGCCGGTGCGGCCGATACGATGCACGTAGTCTTCCGGTGTATGGGGTAATTCAAAATTGATTACAAACGGAAGTTGATCAATATCCAGTCCACGTGCTGCAACTTCGGTAGCGACCATGAGCTTGCACTTACCGGATTTGAAATCTTCCAGCGCTTGGGTGCGTTCTGATTGCGTGCGGTCGCTGTGAATAGCGGTTGCACTCAAGCCGTCGCGCACGAGCTGGCGTGCGAGTTTATCAGCGTCGATTTTGCGGCGGGTAAAAATAAGCACTTGCTGCATATCCCGCGTCTTTACTAGGTGCGCGAGTAGAGCGTGTTTTTCGGCGGCGGGAATTTCATACACTTGATGCGTTACCAGCTCAGCCGCAGAATTAGCGCGGGCAACCTCGACCATTTCTGGTGAGCGCATAAATTGGTCTGCTAGGCGCTTAATATCTTCCGAAAACGTGGCCGAAAACATCAAATTTTGGCGTACCGGCGGCAGGGTGGCGATGATGGATTTTATGTCGGGTAAAAAGCCCATGTCGAGCATACGGTCGGCTTCATCAAGCACCAGCATTTGCACCTGCGATAAGTTGATGCTTTTTTGCTGTAAGTGATCGAGCAAGCGTCCAGGGGTTGCCACCACAATTTCTACACCTGCTTGGAGCGCTTTAATTTGCGGCTTGATGTCGATACCGCCGTACACGACGGCTATGCGCAACGGCAAAAATTTAGCGTAGGTCCGCACTGATTCTTCAACTTGTGCCGCTAGCTCGCGCGTGGGCGTGAGCACCAAGGCGCGCACGGGATGCCGTGCAGGCGAGGGGTTGTTAGTGGCGTGCGGTGCCAGCAAATGCAGCATGGGCAGCGTGAAGCTGGCAGTTTTGCCGGTGCCGGTTTGGGCACAGCCCATAATGTCGCGACGCGCAATAATTAAGGGGATGGCCGCAGCCTGAATGGGGGTGGGTTCGGTGTAACCCTGTGCCTCAACGGCACGCAATAGTTCGGGAACCAAATTCAATGATGCAAATGACATCGAACAGCCTTTTTAAGAATATCGCTACCGGTGGCGTAGCAAAACCTATTGATTATAGCGTTAAAGCTTGATTTAAAGCATTAAATATGTTGCGGTGCAATATTTGTCGCGCGGGCTATGAAAAATACGCAGGTGTTGCTGCTACACTTCTACCCATGCAAGGTGCGTCTATTTTTAGCTGAGTAGACGTTAAACGGGAAGCATGTGAGGCAATTTTTAGCCGAATCATGCACTGCCCCCGCAACGGTGATTGGTAATGCGTGGCTGTAGGCCCACTGGGTTGAAATTTGATCTGGGAAGGAAGTCACGCTGGTGTTTTGGCTTTAAAAACACCCGTCCATCAGTCCGGATACCGGCCCGGCATTATTCGCTGTGCAATCTACGCAGTGAATATTGCGCCAACGTGTGCGTATTTATACGCGTTGGTATCTATTCATCGCTTGCGGGGACGCTTGCGATTAACTTATGAAAATCATGGAAACCAAACTAAACGTAAATCTTAAATCCTCTTTTAATCTTAAAATCCTCACCATCAGCAGTGGTGCGCTACTTGCTACGTCAGCCAATGCGCAAGTGAGTGCGGTGGAGCGAATAGCACCAGTGATCGTTACTGCCACAAAGCTTGCACAACCACTAGCCGAAACGTTAGCGCAAGCCACCATAATTACGCGAGATGATATTGATGCAGCACCTGCCAGCACCTTGGCGGAGTTACTGCAACGCCGCGCCGGTGTTGAAATTCGCACAACTGGCGGCCCCGGGCAACCCTCAAGTGTCTTCATTCGTGGTGCCAACAGCACACACACTTTGGTGCTAGTAGACGGCCAGCGCCTAGGCTCATCCACTACTGGCTCTACCGCTTTTGAAGCTTTGGCATTAGAAAATATTGAACGCATAGAAATCGTGAAAGGCCCGCGTTCTGGGCTTTATGGGGCAGATGCCATTGGCGGCGTGATCCAAATATTTACACGCAACGCCGACAGTAAAAACGCTAGTATTTACGCCAATGTGGGCGGTGGTAGCTTTACGACGCGCAGCTTAAATGCGGGCTTTAGCCAAAATTTTGACGGCACTGCATGGTCAATCGCCGCGGGTACGCAACGCATCAACGCGCCATCGGCTACTAACGCAGCAGCAGGGTCGTTTACCTTTAACCCTGATCGCGATCCTACTGAAAACACCAACGCTAAAATTGGGGTGCAGCATCGTTTTAATCAGACTGATTCGGTTGGGCTCGATGTCTGGCAGTCGCGCAGCAAAACTAATTTTGACGGCGGCGCAGGCGATGTGGCTACGGCTAATAATCAAACCTTGACTGGATTAGGTTTCAAATTAAACAATCAATTTTCCCAAACTTGGCAATCGCGGTTGAGCATTGGGCAAACCACGGATGAAAGCCGCATTGCATCTGGCTTTCCGGGCTTATTCAAAACGCGACAGGATAATTTAGGCTGGCAAAACGAGATTTCTATTGCCTCGGCAAATGTTGTAGTGGGCGTAGAGCACCGTGATGAACGTGTTTCCAGCACGACAGCGTATACGACGCGTAACCGTAGTACAGAGTCCTTTTTCGTAGGTGCCTCGCAAAAATACGCAGCGTTATCGTTTGACGCCAATTTACGTCATGACCGTGAAGACCAATTTGGCAAGCGCAACACAGGCGGCTTATCAGTCGGCGTGCAGTTGCTGCCATCGCAATTAATTTATGCCAGCGCGGGCACGGCGTTTCGTGCACCTTCGTTTAATGATCTTTATTTTCCTGGCTTTTCAAACCCAAAATTACAACCGGAAAAATCACAGTCTGGTGAAATTGGCTGGCGCATAACGGATAAAAATTGGCGCGGCAACGTCACTTATTTTAATAATAAAATTGAGAATTTAATCGCCTTTGATTTTGTAACATCAACGCCGCAAAATATCCAGCGCGCACGCATCAATGGCTTCGAGATGGCTGTAGATACGCGCGTTCTGGGTGTGGATTTGCGCGCGCAGTTGACAACGCAGCAACCAAAAAACGCCGATACCGATAGGCAATTACGCAGCCGCGCCAAGACTTTTGGCGCGCTGGGTGCGAGCCAAACTATCGGCGCATGGCGTTGGCAGGTGGATGCTGTGCTCAACGGCACACGCTACGATTCTGCTACCCAAACGGCAGCGTCTCGAATGGGTGGCTACAGCCTTGTAAACGCCAGTGTGCGTTATACGCTGAATCCAAATTGGCGGTTGGAAGTTGCGGCGAATAATCTTACCAATAAAACCTACGAGCTCGCTCGCGGCTATAACCAACTTGGTCGTCAGATATTATTTAGTCTTCATTTTAGTCAAAAGTAAGGCAACATAGCTCCCTGAAGATGCTCTAAATCCCGTAAGGGGACGACCTTCTGGTCGGATGCATCTTCAGGCATATTCGGATGCTAAAAATGCTTTTGGTAAGACGTTAACTGCTTTCAGGAAGCACATGGAAAATGAATCTTCAACAGTTCAGCCCGCAGCGCTAGATTTGCGACTTGCTTTGCAAAATAAACTCAACCACCTTACAAAACCAGTCGGTTCTCTCGGACTATTAGAGAATCTCGCCATACAAATTGGCATGATTCAAAACACCTTGAACCCGCAGGTGATCAAGCCGCATGTACTCGTTTTTGCTGGCGATCACGGTGCCGCCAATGATGGCGTAAGCGCGTACCCACAGGCAGTCACGTGGCAAATGGTGGAAAACTTTTTGCAGGGTGGTGCCGCCATAAACGTGCTCGCTCGCGCTAACGGTCTCCAGCTAAAAGTGATTGATGCCGGCGTAAATCATGAATTTTTTCCAATGCCGGACTTAATCAGTAAAAAAATGGCGCACGGCACGGCATCGTTTGTTCATGGCCCAGCGATGACTACTGATGCCGCGGAGATGGCCAGTATGCGGGGTGCTGCAGTAGTTGAAAGGGTTAGTGATGACGGTTGTAATTTAATTGTGTTTGGCGAAATGGGCATCGGTAACACCGCTTCGGCGGCGCTTTTGATGCACTATTTTACCGGGCTTCCGCTTGACGATTGTATTGGACGTGGCACGGGTTTGGATGATGCTGGACTAGCGAGAAAGCGGGCGCTATTACACCAAGCTGTGCAGCATGGCGGTGCTGTAAAAACACCGTTGCAGGCCTTAGCGCAATATGGCGGTTTTGAAATTGCCATGATGGCAGGCGGCATGTTGGCAGCCGCGCGGTTGCGCGCAATCATTGTGGTGGATGGATTCATTAGCACTGCCGCGATGTTAGTGGCGCATGCCCTACAGCCCAACGTGCTTCAATATGCAGTGTTTGCGCACACTAGTGGCGAGCAGGGCCATGCAGCCATGCTGCGTTACTTGCACGCGGTGCCATTACTAAATTTGCAAATGCGTCTGGGTGAGGGCACCGGTGGAGTAATGGCTGTGCCAATTATTGAATCGGCGTTGAGGCTGCTTAATCAAATGGCGACCTTTAAATCTGCCACAGTGAGTACCACCCTCGAATCCTAAGCTATGACGCGCGAAATCATACTTTTTTTATCCGCGCTGCAATTTTTTACGCGCCTTCCCGTGCCGGTGTGGGTAGGCTACACAGCGGATCAATTGAATGCCGCATCGCGCTATTTTCCAGCAATTGGCACGCTGGTTGGGGTGCTGGTGAGCACTGTATTATGGGCGTCTTCAGCCATATTGCCATTGGGAATGGCGGTAATGTTATCGATGGCGTTTGGCATTTTTATCACCGGTGCGTTTCATGAGGATGGGCTGACGGACTATGCCGACGGCATGGGCAGCGGCTTCACCAAAGTACGTGTGTTAGAAATTATGAAAGACTCTAGAATTGGTGCGTATGGCGCGCTCACCATTGGCATCACGCTGGCCGTAAAATATCAAGCCTTAGTAGAAATCGCAACCCAAAGTAGTCTTTTCTTTGCCTGTGCAGTGCTGGTGGTGGCGCACACGGTAAGCCGGTTTGCCGCAGTAAGCGTGATGTGGGTGCTGCCGTATG
>JANNXI010000268.1:0-67366 GCA_031409495.1 Betaproteobacteria bacterium | reverse complement strand
GGTAGCGCCCCGCACAAACAATTGCCCACGAAACCTCCCGACTTTGCCAATTAACTTGGCGGAACGGTACGGGAGGGTAGTGCCCGCTATCGTAACCACCTAGGAAGCTTTACAAAAAACCACTGTGCTCATGGAAAGGGTGCCTTCAGGGTTTAAACGCTTCCTTATTTTAGTGTAACGCACTCACGGAGCAAAATGATGTCCTTCAAACGCTGGCCGTGGCTACAAATATTACCGTTTGCTTTTATCGCAATGGTAGTCGTTTTGACGCTGCTCCATGAACCGCCAAAACCAGCGCCGCCACCACAAACTGATTTGCGCAGCATGACGCTCGCGCAGACTATTGCGCATTGCCGAATGCAATGGCTGGCAGGTCACTGGGATCAAGCGCCACTGGCTTTTGCGTGGCATAAGGACGGCTTGGATTGGTATGTGATGGATGGTGCTGACACCGCATCAATGCGTCATTTTTATTGCAATGGTTCTGGTGTGGAACATGGTGCGCGCTACCCGCGTGCGTTTGCATCGCGCTTGCCGACCAAATCTGCGCCCATTGAGCCTCGAACCGTGATGTTTGACATCAACCTTTTTGATTACTTTGCGAGTTTGCCAAACCAAGATTGGCAAGGGCTGGAAGCCGCGCAAGACCCTGCAGACCCGGTGAAGGGCGAGTTGTTGCAGCGGCGCTGGTTGGCCGATGGTTCGGTTGAACTGATACAGCCCGATGCGATAGCGTTTCCACGGTTGATCAGCGCCGCTCCAAGTCTGGCGAACAACGCAACTTATCAAGCGTTAACGCCAATGGCGCCACTTACCGCAACCAACTGGCTGAAAAATCCTGATGCGGTTTTTGCATTGCTTGCCGAACAGCTTGCGCCATCGGCGCGCATTGTCGAAATGGGCTTTAACGAAAAGTACATCGGCCTTCATATCGCAGGCCCAATTGCTAACAGTGAAGGACGACCGCCGGCACCGTTTGGTGAAGGTAGTTTTGACGAATACGGTATTCGCAACAACACGTGGTTTTACCCGCGCGATACTGTTAACGGTGCTTGCGCTAATGGCCACACGTTGGCTGAAGTGAAAGCGCTATTTGCAGCCCGCACCAATGCGCAACACCCGCAACCTATTCGCGCTGAGTTTCATTGCGGCGTTACTTCAAAAGTAAGCACCGCCGGTAGTGTGGGTAGTTGGAAAGTGAGCGTGCCGCGACAGAGGGGTCGGCTGTTTAACCAATAGCCAGCGTGATTTTAAGTCGAAAATAACTTGAACGAATGCCTGAAGATACCCTAAAATAGGGCATCTTCAGGCACTAAAATTACGCTACTCGCCGCCCACAAGCAACATAATCTTGCCAATATGAGCCGATGATTCCATCAATGCATGTGCCTTCGCGACCTCAGCGAGTGGAAAAGTCGCGTGTATCGTCGGCTTTATTTTACCTGCTTCAATTAGCGGCCACACCTGCAATTTTAACGCGTCAGCAATCGCTGCCTTGTGCGCATCAGGCCGTGCGCGCAAGGTTGATCCGGTGATGGTTTGGCGTTTCATCATTAGGGGGCGGAAATCAATTTGGGCGCTGCCGCCTTGCAAAAAAGCGATGAAGCAATAGCGGCCTTCTAGCGCTAAATTGCGTAGGTCTTTTTTCAATGTATGAACCGCCGACCATATCTAGGATGACGTTAACGCGCGCTTTTCGGTGTGGGTGGCTATCGATTCTCGACGATGATCTGGTCGTTGGGGATTTCAAGCTGCCGCCGAACCATTCCGTCAGCAAAGCTGATAATTGTCGTTTTTCCGAATCCCTTGAAGAACACCTTCGCACCCTCAAAAGCCACATAATCCTTTGAAATTCGTTGGGTCTTGGTGATCAAATTTTTTGGGAGCAGCGCTAAGTAAGGGTCTTT
The DNA here is from genome assembly GCA_031409495.1 of Betaproteobacteria bacterium. Classification (GTDB taxonomy): domain Bacteria; phylum Pseudomonadota; class Gammaproteobacteria; order Burkholderiales; family Usitatibacteraceae; genus JANMDR01. Next base: position 65,459 of record JANNXI010000268.1, on the reverse strand, counting down.
CAGATAGATGGTGGGCGACTCTAACCGGACGTTGGCAAGCCGCATGGCTGAGTCAAGAATCTGTCCGTAGATGCCGCTCGCAACTAGTGGCGCGATCACAATCGCTGCAAGGGTAGCGATTCGTGTGTTTTTAAGCGTTTCAATGTCTTGGTTGCAGTCGATAGGCGCTCTTACGATGTTGTGCACAATAGAGTTTTGCGCGCCCTCGAGAATGCGTATTTTGTCTCCGCAGGACGAAAATACTGAATAAAAAATGTGGAGCGCAACAGCCCACAAAGGCAACAGCCAATACAAGATTGGGTCATTTCTTCCCATGAGATAAATCAATAGGACTGCTACAAAAGAAAATGGAAGCGACTGCCAAGAAAACGGCGTGAATCGGTGGAGATGTTCTTTTTGCGCGAAGCGTAAAAATGGCAATGCGACAATTGCTTTACATATGAATTTTGTAACTGGGAAAAGGGCGGTCCCCAAAGCGATATGGCAGACAAGAAAAAATACATACACTGCTCCAAACGCCCCGCCCGCCAGCAGCAGCAACAAGCCATCGCCTAAAGAAAGATCTTGAGGAAAGTGATCTATCCTTAAGCAATACATAGTTACAAAGAACGCACCAATAAGGGTGCCTAGTTTGACGATGTTTGTAGTGATTTTAGCGAGGCTATCAATGCCAGTTTCGATTTGAAGAGTTGTTTTTTTCATGTTGGAATATTGAGGAGTTGTGTAAGTGTCTTGCCGAAAATAATTGGCAAATCGGTTATTTGAAATTGGGGATAAGCTTAATTTAGCATGAGTAATTTTCGTATTCGAGCGAGAAAAGTGTTTTTTGAGTTACATGTTGCGCGGGTGGCTTTGGGCGTAAGCTTGTCTGGCGAAGCACCATTTTTTTGAGTGCTATTGATTAAAAAGTAAGCGTTTTTGTTAGCCTCATCCTTCTCGCGATTTGCTTTGATCTTGTGGATCTCCCACGGCTCTGCCCAATGCACGAAATTTCGAATAATCCAATAGTGTGATTTGCAGGCAAAGTTCCAGTTGCCAATAGAAGGTGAGATAGATATAGAGGCGCCGTCGAAGGTTATTTCCCAGTCTGTCGGCGACAAAGGGGTTACCACCTCGGAGCCGCAACCGCAGCAGCATAAATGCGTCGCGGTTGCATACTCGATTGAGATGTATACAACACCCTTGTCTAAATCGCTCGGTATAAATTCCACAAATCTGTGCTGTAAATTTTTTGGCTTTCTCATTGGTTCAAATTTACAATCAAATTGGTATTCAACTCGTAAATGCTGCAAATCTCGTTCTCGAGATCTTGATAAAAGCCGTATTGCTTTTTCCATTTCATTACTGCCATGCACGCATTTAATGCATTTAGTTCGCAAATCTGAATGTTCGTGGCATACTCATTATCGTTCTCAGTGTCGCTGAGCGGAATCGATTTTATTGCGCTATCCCTCGTGCTTGCTGTGCTGATAGTAGTGCGCACCTGCCCAATTAACATATCGTTCACCGATACTATTCCCATGCCTACGTCGATGAACGATATCTGCATTTCTTCCAGTTTGCGGACTAAAAATTGTCTTGAACTTGCGCTATCGACGCAAATGAAAACGAAGTCAAGGGGAGCCATTTCCGCGGCGTTTGACTCGGTGACCTTAAGGGGATGTGCAAAGATATTTTTATGAAGTTTTGAATACGCCTTTTGATAATAATCGACCTTGATCAATTGAGCCTTGAGATCGTAAAGTGATGCCGCGCCAGGTGATCGAAACGCATTGTGTTGTAGAAAATGGTCATCATCGAAGAGATGTATTTCAGCAATCGGCGTTTTTGCAATTAAGTCCAATATGTAAGATCCGGTTCCGCCTAACCCGATTATTCCGACCTTTAGCCCCACCAGCTTTTGAGAGCTCGCCTGAAAGCCTCCGCGGCTTGAGGATGAGTCAAGATATTGAAAAACTGAGTGCTCCGCCTTGCCTTCAATGGGTTTGAAACTTTTGGCCGTTACTCGGCTCAGCGGAAAGGCTGACTCTGCCTCGGCCGTAATTATGTCAATGTAACGTGTCATCTTTGCATGGTAATTTGCGTAACCTCCAGCCGGCTTGTTGGAGAAAGAAAAGTTAATTACAGTACCTTCGCTGATAGATTTAGTTTCATTCGCGTGCTTTATCTGCGTGATTTCGCCCCCTCCTTTTTGATGCGGATATTCGCCAATAAAATGTACTACATGATCGCTGGGCACTGTTGTAATGTCGCCAGCGAGCGATAAAGTTGACACCAAAGTGCCACTGCAAAGCTCTTGGTTAGCGTTCAAATAAGGGACAGAATGTACAAAGAGAAATCCGGCTTTTATCTCTATGTCGTAGCCTTCGTCCGATAGCCTTTTGAGATCTGGACTAAGATTTATCAGTTGACGTGACATTAAATATCATTCCTTTCTTAACCTTAACCGTATCGCCAGCCACTAATACGCCCGCTTGTTTATCCGCGTCATGCCCGCGAGAAAATGTTACGGTAAATACTGTCGTATCATTGAAAGTAGCATTTTCAAACGCGAGTATCACTATCTCTGAATAGAAGAAAGTGTCTTTGGAAACTACTTTTTGCCGTCCATTAACGATTACGATAATTTCATTACGATGCTCTTGTTTACTTGTTTCGAAATCAGCAGTCATTTCTAGTCCTTTTTTGGCAGGTGGCATTGACGCCACTACGTCGCTGTGAGACACTCTGTCTCATCAGTGAAACGAAATGTACAATAAATCGTCTTACATGTCAAACACTTTTTTGTATTATGAAAGATACACGTTCGATGAGTTCAATCCAAATGGATCTTTTAGCCCAGAAAATTCTGATGCGAAGAGAGGGCAAAGGCATCAGGGAAGCTGCCACTGAGGTGGGAGTTAGTTCAGCAACTCTTTCGCGAATTGAGAATGGCAAGATCCCAGATTTGGAAACCTTCAGCAAAGTTTGTAAGTGGCTCGGTGAAGACCCTGCGCTGCTCCTTGGATTAAGTTCGCAATCCGTTGGCGAATCCCTCAAGGTCAAGGTTCACTTCAAAAAGAGCGCTACGATAAGTCAAGACACAGCGACAGCTTTGGCTGCAATGATCGTTTCTGCTAGTAAGCTTATGATGGACGAGCAGTTTGACGACTAGTGCTTTCCATCATGGGTTTAAGACGTGGTGCGAAAAGTACGCTTGTGAGATTCGCGCCGAACTCGGAACGTCGAAAGAAAAGTCAATTGATCTGAGAGGCCTTGCTCGTCATTTGAAAATAAAGGTTTTACTCGTCAATGAAATTCCAAACTTGTCGCAAGAGTGCCTAGAAGTTTTGCTGAGGAATGATGGAAAAACACCCAGTTGTTGGTCCGCGGTGACCTTGGTCGTGGGTGATAAAAAGCTCATAGTTCTAAATTCGTCCCACAGCGTTGCTCGTCAATCAAGTGACTTAGCGCATGAGCTCGCGCATCAAATACTTAAGCACAGTGCGCGTCAGGTCTTGACGTCTGCTGAGGGATTAATGTTAATAGAGAGTTATGACATTCTAGAAGAGAGCCAGGCTGATTGGCTTTCCGCGTGCATTTTATTACCGAGAGAAGCACTCATTTCTATCCGTAAGCTAAAGATAGATGATGTAACAGCCGCGAGTACCTACGGCGTTAGTTTGAAAATGCTCAAATACAGGTTAGCAATCACAGGAGTGGCTAGGCAGTTTGTCTAAAAGCTGAAGACACTCTGTGGATAGCAACGAGATAGCATATCCAATTCAGTGGACTTTTTATATTTCCCCGCCCACAAGCAACATAATCTTGCCAATATGAGCCGATGACTCCATCAGCGCATGTGCCTTCGCGACATCAGCAAGTGGAAAAGTCGCGTGTATCGTCGGCTTTATTTTACCTGCTTCAATTAGCGGCCACACCTGCAATTTTAACGCGTCAGCAATCGCTGCCGTGTGCGCATCAGGCCGTGCGCGCAAGGTTGATCCGGTGATGGTTTGGCGTTTCATCATTAGGGGGCGGAAATCAATTTGGGCGCTGCCGCCTTGTAGAAAGGCGATGAAACAGTAGCGGCCTTCAAGTGCTAAATTGCGTAGGTTTTTTTCAATATATGACCCGCCAACCATATCGAGGATCACATTAACGCCTCGCTTTTCGGTATGCGTAGCTAATTCTGCCGCCCAATCTTGGGTGTTGTAATTAAAGGTAATTGCGCCAAGATCCTTGCAAAACGCAGCTTTCGCGTCATTGCCTACTGTGGTGTAAACCGTTGCGCCAAAAGCGCGGGCTAGCTGAATTGCCGTTAAACCAATGCCTGATGAACCGCCATGCACCAGCAAACTCTCGCCAGCTTTTAGTTTGCAGGTGTCGAATACATTTACCCATACTGTGAAAAAGTTTTCAGGCAATGCTGCCGCCTCCAGCAAACTTAAGCCCTCGGGAATCGGCAGACAGTGCGCTGCCAGCGCCACGCAATACTGCGCATAGCCGCCGCCCGGGGTGAGGGCGCACACCGCATCACCCACGCACCATTCAGTAACGTTGGCGCCCACCGCCAGCACATGGCCGGACACTTCTAGGCCCATTATGGGTGAGGCGTTAGGCGGGGGCGCGTACATGCCTGCGCGTTGCGCGACATCAGGTCGGTTTACGCCGGCGTAGGCAACCTTGATTAATACTTCATCAGGTTTTGGGTCAGGTATCGGTGCATTCGTGATGAGCAGCATTGTTTCAACACCGCCGGGTGCCGTTTGTGTAATTGTTTGCATCGAAGTTTCCATGGCTCGTATTCTCTATGAAATGATCATTCGGCGGATTCTAACGGCAGACTGCCTGGGCTAGAAAATAGCGCCACTAAATCGTCACCACTTAAGGCGTCAATTTCGGCATCGTCATTGTCAGTGACGGCACGCGCTAATGCCGCTTTTTTCTCCTGCATGGCAATAATCCGTTCTTCAACTGAGCCGCGCACCACCAATTTCACCACCAATACTGGTCGAGTCTGACCGATACGGTGGGCGCGGGCAGAGGCTTGCTCTTCGGCCGCTGGATTCCACCACGGATCGTAGTGAATCACAGCGTCGGCAGCCGTTAGATTTAATCCAACACCACCTGCCTTCAACGTAATCAGGAACACAGGAACGTCGCCTTCTTGGAATTCCGTTACCGTTTGCTCGCGGTTGGTCGATTGGCCCGTGAGTACTGCATGTTTGATTTTAGATTCATCTAAGCGCTCGCCAATGAGGGCAATCATCTGCGCAAATTGCGAGAACACCAACACGCGACGACCTTCTGCTAACAACTCCTCGAGTAGCTCCATTAGGGCTTCAAGCTTAGCGCTATGTTTGACTTCGCGGGCGCGGGGTAGCTGCACTAATCGTGGATCGCAACATACTTGGCGTAGTTTTAACAGTGCGTCTAAAATTACGATGCGGCTGCGGGCTTCACCCCGTGTATAGATTGCATCGCGCACCTTTTTGTCCATCACCACTCGAATGGACTCGTATAAATCGGTTTGTGCAGCGTTAAGTTCGACCATGCGCGTCATGTCGGTACGTGCGGGTAGCTCTTTTTCAACTTCTTCTTTACGACGACGTAGCAAAAATGGCGTGACCCGTTTAGCTAACAGCGCGCGCAAATCTAAGTTACCATCCTTCTCGATCGGGTTACGGTAGTACTGTTTAAAGTTCTGTGTACTTCCTAAGAAGCCGGGCATTAAAAAATCGTATAGCGCCCAAAGTTCTGACAAATTATTCTCAACCGGCGTGCCCGTTAAGCAAAGCCTATGCTGCACATCAAGCGCCCGTACTGCTTTTGCAGCTTGGGTCGTGGCGTTTTTAACATAGTGGGCTTCGTCCAACACCACTAAATAAAACTTCATCTTTGCTAACGCGGTGATGTCGCGTGGCAACAGTGCGTAGGAGGTAATCACTAAATCATGTTGGGCGATTTCGCTAAACTGTTTTGCGCGCAACAAGCCGTGGAGTACCAAAATTTTCAGGTTTGGTGTAAGCCGCTGCGACTCAGCGCGCCAGTTAAACACCACCGATGTGGGTGCGATCACCAGCACTGGCGCGGTCAGGCGACCCGCTTGCTTTTCAAGCGCAATGTGTGCGAGTGTTTGTACCGTTTTGCCTAGGCCCATATCATCGGCTAGCAAACCGCCAAGTTGATATTGCCGCAAAAACTGGAGCCAATTTAAGCCGTGTTGTTGATAACTGCGCAGCGTGGCTTGCAAATCTGTAGGGGGGGCTACCGCTTCCAATCCAGAAAAGCTTTTCAACAAGGTTAAGCGCTCCCGCGCTGCTTTGCTGGCATGCAGGTTTTTCTCAAGCAGCGCTTCCAATATGGCTAGACGGCCTAAATCAGTAGCGGCAATTTTAATATGCTGCTTGCCAGCGCTATCACTCAACAAATCGGTGACAGTGCTCATGATTTTGCGCATCCGCTCAACTGGAAGCGCTACCACCGCACCATCAGGCATCGTCACGTAGATGCGCTTTGGTACGCGCTCAGGCTGATCGGTTGCCAGCGTAGGCCGGAATAAATGTGGGTAGCGCTGGCGCAACTCTACCAACACCGGTGCGATGTCCACGCGTTTATCGCCAATACGCACCCCTAGCGTTAATGAAAACCAACCGCCAGCGGTGTCTTCAAGACTAGCTTCAAAGTCGTCAATGGAGACATAGTTAGGCTTAAAGGAGGGATCAATATGAATGCGCCAGCCTGCTGCTTCTAATAGCGGCAATTCCTCTTCGATAAAGTGCGCTAACGCTGCACCGTTGGCCGCAGCATACACATGTGGTGAAGCAGGGTCGGCAATACTGTTGGCACTGGCCTGACCATATTGCGGGTGACGAATAAGGGGAATAAAATTATTGATCGTCATTGTTTCGAGTGCAGTGGCCTCAGCTTTTCCGTCTCGGGGCAGCATTTCATGGCCCTGAGTTTGCGTGTTTAGGCGCATTAAGCTTGGCGCAGGTGGTATCGGCTTGACTTGGGTGCCGGCGTAGTCAAACATCAACGTGACGGTTTCAACGGTGATCGAGCGTGAACCCGTACGCGCCCAAGCGTTGGCCGCCTGCGAAAGCGTTTGTAAAGTGAGCACAGGCACCATAGGTACGGCATCCACCATCTGTACCGCGCTTACGCGTGGATCGGGGACGAGGGGTAGGTTATAGCTATCCCAACGAATCTTCAAATAATCTAGCTCATTTTTCGAAACCGCGGGCCCAGAAAATAGGGCGCCTACTTCTGGCAGCGGCACAGCGACATTAAGCTCAAATATAGTATGGTTTTCATTGTCAATAGCCCATACGCCGTCTTTAATTAAAAACGCCATGCTGCCATCTTCTAAGCGCAAACCTAGGCGCGTAGCGTCGCCTTTTTGTGGTACCCAGGTAGGTTGGACTATCTCGGTATTTTTGAGTCGTAATGGCGCCCGACCTAGCGACATTGGGGTGAAGAGGCGCCCTGTTTCAGCCAGTGTTTTCAACAGTAGTGCGTAGAGTCTTGATTCCACATTGCGGACGTCGGCGGCGGCGTAATCTTCATTCAATCCTCTTGCCAAGAGCATTTCAACGATGCGTTCATCTTGTGGATTTTCTAGTGTGATGGCGTTGGCATCTAGCTGGCCGCGCCAGTTTGCCCATTGCTTAACCTTGCCCCATTCGCCATTGCTACGTTGCTGCGCCACATTAATTTCAAGCCATGACCGAAACGCGAAATTACCCGGTGCGGCAAGATGGATAACAAAAAATAGCCGCGTGAGTTTTGGCGTTGGCACAGCGCTCGTAGCGGCATGCGCTGCCGCGAGTGAGAAAATTTTTGTGCGCTTCTCAAGGCTATCAATCCATGATTGCGTGCTGTATGACAGCCCATCTTCAACGCTGGCGGGACCCCAAGAGCGCGGTTGGCCATCTTCGAGTACCGCAGGAATTCTTGTCGTGACGGCAGCCTCGTTGTCCACTGCTATTTCGATTACGTTGGGCGGCGTTTCGCGTTTAAAGCGCAAAAATGCCTCCGCGATTTCTTGTGGTGTTTTGGAGTTGGTTACCGGCGCGACAACATGCGCTAATTCTGAAGTTAGCGCTTGCAAGCTGGCTTTGTGGCCGCGGGTATGGGTGTAGGCTAAAGCCGCAACGACATGCCTACATTTGCCATGTAGGGGACAAGTACAGGTTGAGGAATTGAAGCGCTCGGGCTTCATTTGCGTTTGGACAAAAAAATATGGTGCGTAAGCATCCCCACGCACTTTGACGACGGATCCGTTGGGCGATGGTGTGCTAGTGACGACGGCTCCCTCGTTTACATCTTTTAAGCCGCGCGCAAGGGTCGCAGGATCGAAAGCACGTTCAAGGGCGCGCGCAAAACGCGCAAGTTCTGAGGATAATTCCATAAGTAGCAGCTACTTTTCACATTTACGCCCGATTATTTTGGGCAACCAGGAAGCATAACCGTCTCGCGTGGTTTATTCAACTTTATGCTCAAAATATGTGCGGAAATAGCGTTTGAAACAGCGTGCTGCGCAAGCGTGGTCGCCATAAAAAACGCCATCTTGTTTGCGCAAGATGGCGTTGGAGGGTGTTAAAAACGGGCTTTAACGAATCGTGAAGGTGCCGTTTGAAGCAGACCATGCCTGTGTCGTTCCACCGGTCCCGCTAAAGGTGTTCATGTTGAAGGTGTTGGTGCCGGTGGTGGTACCCGGCACGCGGTAAACATTTAACGCTAAAAAGTTTAAATTCCAAGTGAGGGCAGTGTTAGCAGCCAATGTTTCTGGTGCCCCAGTTGGCTTCACAAAAAAGCAAGCATTACTGCCAAATACTCTACCAGTGCCAGCGGCGTCAAGGGCGTAGGCCGTACCTTCATCGCAGGCAATGCCACGCATGTTTTGCCATGTCACCCCAAAGTTGTAAATGGTGCTTGCTAACATGGCACTTAGTCGCGCTTGACGGGTGCGCTGACTGAAGTGGGTGTCGGTGATGACGTTATTGAGCAACGTGCTGCTCAAGAAATTATTGCCGATAGCAACTCCAGTGGGATTAGCTAGGGAAGAAGAATCATTAGCCGCCCCGCCCGGGTGATAGTACTGCCCTAAGATGGCCATGCCAGCGCTGGTGCCGCCGATAGGTGCTCTCTTGGTGTTGATTAAATGGTTGAGCGCTGAGCCAACCGCTTTGCCTTTGAAAAAATCGACATAGTTTTGTTGATCGCCGCCCGCTATAAACACCATTTCCGCGCGTCTAATCGTTTCACCTACGCACGCATTGTTGCCTTCGGTGGCATTGTCGACCAATAAAGTCTGCACAGAATTAACGGTGCCTAAGCCTTGAAGATAGCTGTTATAGCCATTGGTGCCGGTTGAACGCAACACTAGTACGTCACCGCCACCGGATTTACCGATCATCCATTGCAATGCCGCGTCAACATCTGAACCACCACCCATTAATACAAAGCCGCCCGTAGTGGCAGGTGATACGTCCGTTGCGCTGCCGATGCGGCCTAAGTTTACGCCAGTGGGGAGTGTGCAAGGCCAAACAGCGGCGCCAACGGCTAGCGTAGCGCTAGTGCTGCCGGCAGCATAAGTTGCCGTGGCGGCTTGGTTCGCAGTAATGGTTGAGCTTCCTGCAGCTACGACAGTAATGGTGCTGCCGGATACAGTAGCCACAGCGGTGTTGCTACTGGTAAAGCTAAATGCGCCAGAGCTATTGCTAGTTGGTGCAACAGCCGTAAATGGGGCATCTCCAGGGTTTTTAGTCGGTACGCTGAAGGTGCCAAATGTGGGTACAGGTAATCCGCCGCCACCAGCCGCTATTGGTCCCGACACAGTTAAACTGTAGTTGCCCGAGCCGGAATAGTTTTTAACGCGAATATAGTAGGTGCCAGTAGTGGTGACCGCTTTGCTGCCTGCTTCTGGGTTGGCTGAAGTGGAGGCGTAAGCGATATAGCCTCCAGTAGCCTTGTATAGGTACCAGTCAAGATCTATGCCGGTGGCATGGCTAAGACTGATAGAAATTGTGCCGGGGGCTGTGACGGTAAGTTTGTACCAGTCAAAGTCCGATGCACTACTAATGGTGCCGGATATGGCGGTGCCCGCGCACACATCGATGTTAGCCGCGGTGTCGCTATTGTTGGGTTCAGCTTCCGCTGTGCGGCAAGCTGCGTAAGCAGAGCTGCTAAGCAGCGTGAGACCCAGTGCGGTAGCGAATGCCGCTATATTGAAAACACTTACAAATGTGTCGATAATGCTGCCAAATAGATTGCGCATATTGATATCCGTATTGAAATAGTGTTAAAAATGCTGCAACGCAGCAAGTGCTTTGTTCTCGTTCCATGGAACTTGAATTAAATATAGGCTTACTTGCTAAAACTAACCGCGCAAAAAGCGACATGAAATGTTGGTTTTGCGACATGCCCGCTATTGGCCGAAAAATAAATGTAAAAATCCCCGCTAGACACATGCCTAGCGGGGATTTTTGTAGCGTTAATTTGACCTGCTGTGCTACTTCATAACGGTTGCTGCAAAACTAGCGATGAGATTACTTAAACGAGTAATTAGCGCTGGCAAAGAAGGTACGGCCACGTGGGTCTGTGTAGCTTGGGTCGTAACCGGCCAAGAAGAAAAACACTTGATTTGATTTAGGAGGGTTTGCATCCGCTACGTTTTTAATACCAGCGCGTACGCGGAAATTTTGGTTGATGCGGTATGAACCCGTTAAGTCCCAAAGCTGATAGTTTTCTACGTTACGAATACTGCCATCTTGCAATGGGTTTTGATCCTGATAGCCTTTGTAAAACGTTTGCGTCAGTGTTGCTGCAAACGGGCCACGGTCAAAGTTAAACGCGAGGGTATGGCGCCAGCGTTGCACGATTTGGTCATTTACAAATATGCCTACGCCGTTCGTAAAGTTAGCGCCTGAACCTGCCTGGGTTTTGTAGGTTAAAACATAGGTGCCGTTTAAGCTCACGCCAAATTTGCCTAAATTGTTCTTAGGTAAACGCACATCAGCCGAAACGTCAAAGCCCGTTGTCTTAAGCGCTGCAAAATTACGCAAGCGTGAATCGATCGAGTTGATGAAGCCTGGAATACCGCCTAGAGTTGGATCTGCTGGTGCGCGATTAAAAAACTCCGCGAAACGGACTGGGTCAGTAAACAGCACTCCCTCTGGTGCGGAAATAACGTCTGTCTTTTCAATTTGCCAGTAATCCAGGCTACCACTCAATATATTGTTCGGTTCAAAGGCCGTGCCGATTGAGAATTGCTTCGATTTTTCCGGCTTCAAATCAGCATTGCCGCCGGTAAGCTTGCTGGGCTGAATGCCGCAGTAATCAGGGTTGTTGGTGTTGTTAATGGCGCCACGTACAATGCAACCCAATGGATCGTTATAGATGCCGTTGGTTTGGCCGGTACGAGAGGGCGCGTACAAATCTGCCAAGCTTGGCGCGCGGAAACCTGTGCTGTAAGACGTACGGAATAGCACTTGTTTGTTGAGCACATAACGGAGACCAAACTTAGGGTTTGTGCTGCTACCGGCATCGCTGTAATCATCGTAACGCAATGCAACTTGTGCCTCGATAGCGCTGGTAAATGGTAGGCTCATCTCTGCGTAGGCGGCATTTACATCGCGCTTTCCCGTAAAGCCTACGGATACGCCATCACCACGAATCTGCCCTGCTGCAAGTAGGGTTGACGGCGTGAAGGCTAGCGACTCACGGCGTACTTCTAAGCCAAGTGCCACTGCAGCGTCGCCACCGGCTAAAGCAAATAAAGGACGCGATGCTTTGATGTCCACCATTTCAGTTCTGCCTTTGGAATCACGCGCCTTATCGCTAATTTTAGTGCTGTTTAGTAACGCCAAGCCAGCTGCATCTGATGGGCCAAACGGATTGATATTACCGGTTAAGAATGCGGTGTCAAACGGTGCCGTAGCGACATAACCATTGACGTAAGCATCAACTACGCGACTTTGACTAATATTTACGCCGGCATCGTAATCCCAACCTGCCACAACACCCTTTGCACCAAATACTAAACGTTCAGTGATCGCTTCAACTTCATTGGTACGGCCACCGGCTTCGGATAAACGCAAATTTAAGCGCAGCGGGCCAGTTACACCCAAGCTAGTTGGATAATATTTACCATTGGCAGGGTAGTTCAAATTGGTGACGGTCAGCGGTGAAATTTTATAGGTTGAATTAGTGCTGCTGTACAAATATTCACCAAATAAAGTGTGGTCAGCGTTGACAACGTATTGCGCGCGAGTCATCGCGGATAGGCGCTCTGACGCTGGGAAAATCTCGGTATCTTGCATGTAATCGTACAAGCAAGCGCTGGCACCAACAAAGCTGCCTGGTGCGTAGATGGTTGCAGGTGGATTACAAGCGGGTGCTGATGGATTTAAGCGGGAACCCGTTGCTGTGCCATTGGCGCGGGTACGGCGCGCGTTGGCGGGGTAGGTGTTTGAGCTACCGACGTCTAGGTTAATATCCGGTTGAAAAACAGAGCCTATCCACTTACGCTGGCCTGAGCGTAATGTTTTATTTTCTGAATAGTCAATTACACCAAAAATATTGAAGCCATCGCGGGCAAGGCTACCAGTACCTGCAGAAACGCTGTAAATATTTTTGCCGGCACCGCCATGCTGGGTGTCGGATACATAGGCAGAGGCATCGAAACCCTGGTAATCGGTATTGGTAATGAAGTTAATTACGCCGCCAATAGCGTCAGTTCCATAAATAGCCGAGGCGCCGTCTTTCAACACTTCTACGCGAGCAATGGCGGCTGATGGGATTGCGTTCAAATCAACGCCACTGGCACCACCTGGCGATGCAAAGTTAGCAACGCGACGGCCGTTGAGCAAAATGAGTGTGGATGAAACGCCAATGCCGCGCAGATTGGCGCCGCTGAAGCCACGTTGTCCGGCGATATCCGAAAAACTTGCGCCGTCGGTTAGTGCCGCAGCACTAGCAGAAATTTTAGTCAGTAACTCAGCTGCAGTCGTGGCGCCGGTACGCTCAATATCTTCTTTCTTGATAATTTGAACTGGTAACGAAGTCTCGCCTTCAAGGCGCTTGATAGAGGAGCCCGTAATTTCGATACGCTCGACTTTTTGGGTCACGGGCTTCGCCGGCGCGACTTCGACTGGGGTTGGGGCAGGAGTTTGGGCAAAACTGGATTGCGAAATAACTGCAATGGCTGCAGATACGGCAACCGCACAAACCTTAAGTTTGAAACTTGCTGACGATGTTGCCGAAGAAACGAGTTGACGATGGTTCATTTGTACGGTGCTCCCATAAAATAGTGAAAAAACTAAGGGTCTCTTACAGCTTGTGGGCAGTGACTTAAAATTGACTTTCCGCATTGCCATGCAAACTTTTTTCCAAATTGCAGTGTAGGCGTTCAATTTTTGAAAAAGTAGCCGTACTCAGGCGGGCGTCGCTTCAGTACAACTTCGCGTCGCAAAACTGAAAGGTGCGTTTCAGGTTTGTCGTAAAAATGCAACGCATGGGGTTTTTGCGTTGAAAATGCACCAAGTTGATGCTTAGCGCGTCATTTTGGGGTGTGCGGCCTGCGTACTCTTTAAGCGTCGCTATTGCTGATCTTAGTTTGTCTGAATGCGACGCCAAATTACACATTCATTGTGCCGATACACCGCACAGCCATGAGCTGTGACAAACTGCCGTAACCCTAATTTTTTGCCGCGCCGTGCCGTTACTATCATTCGGATTTTTGACAATATGTCCTTAAAAAATATTTTACAACTCTGCTGCACATTGGTTTGGCTTTCGCTAACGCCGATGGCAGGCGGCGCTGGTATTGCAGTACCAATCGGTGGTGCGCTGAAGGCGGACAACGACGAAGTGTGGGCACGGATTGTGGCGTTGGCAGGCGGCAAGGGTAGTAAATTTGCGGTATTCGCTACAGCTGCCGACAATCCGGAGAAATCAGCGCAATCAATTATTGCGTCTTTGAGCAAACACGGCGCGGTAGCTGAACACATTCGGGTTGCGCCGATGTTGAAAGAATCCGCTTCCCAGGTAGGTTATAAAACGGCTGCACGTAGCCCAACGCTAGTGCGAAAAGTAAATGAAAGTCAGGGCGTATTTTTTTCTGGTGGATCGCAAGAGCGGATTACCCAAGCGTTGGTTAATGCCGACGGCAGTCGTTCGCCGGTGCTCGAAGCTATTTGGAATCTATTTGATAAAGGCGGTGTGGTTGCAGGAACAAGTGCAGGCGCTGCAATCATGAGTAAAACCATGTTTCGCGACGCACCCGATGTGCTGGACGTGTTGAAGTTCGGGGCGCGGATGGGCAGTCTCGGTAATGAGCGTGAGTTAGATGTGGGGTTGGGATTTGCAGGCGCTGAAATGTTTGTGGATCAGCATTTTTTAAAGCGTGGTAGATTGGGTCGCTTACTGCCCGCGATGCAAACTGCAAACACCAAGTTAGGCCTCGGTGTTGAAGAAGATTCAGCCGCTATTATTCAAGGCAACACCATAGAGGTAATTGGTGCTAAAGGCGCTATTTTCGCGGATCTTCGCGATGCAAGCGCAGATAAAAAAATTGCTGAGTATAATATTAAAAATGCCAAAATTACCTATCTCGATAGCGGCGACAAATTCAACTTTAGCACCGGCGTGCTCACACCCTCCACGGCAAAGTTGAGCGGTACCAAAATCGATCACACCGCGGCAGGTTTTAAGCCCTATTTTAGTGACGAAACGTTCTATCCAGCCATCTTGGGGGACAACACTATCTACACAGTAATGAGTAACTTAATCGATAACAAACACAAACGTATCATCGGCTTGGCGTTCAATCCCAAGGGTGCTGCTGAAAAGCGCCCAGACATAGGGTTTGAGTTTATATTTAGCAAAGGTGCAAATAGTCTGGGATACTTCACCGCTGCAAGTGGCAGCGAACGTTACACGGTGGCAAATATTTATCTGGACATCGTTCCGGTACAAATTAAACTACCGCTTTACGTACCGATCGTCGAATCCGCTTTGCAAAGCAGAATAACCCCACCTGCTAAAAACTAACATACATTCTTAAAGGCCTGAACTCATGAAATCTTCCCGCTGCACCACAACATTCTTGACTGCTGTGTTTTTGATTGCCACTTCAAGCGCAATTGCACAGGCACCAGATTGGAAAAAAATCCGTATTGGTGTTGAAGGCGCTTTTCCGCCTTTTAGCCAACTCGGTACCGATGGCAAGCTGAAGGGTTTTGATATCGACATGGCTAACGCCTTGTGTGCGGAAATGAAAGCGGAATGTACATTGACGCAGCAAGACTGGGACGGCATGATTCCAGCACTTAACGCTCGTAAGTTTGACGCTATTATCGCGAGCATGAGCATAACTGATGAGCGTAAGAAGCAAGTGGCATTTTCAGATAAGTACTATCAAACCCCAGCACGATTTGTGGCGAAGTCGGGTATGAAGCTTGAAACCACGCCAGCAGGAATGAAAGGCAAGAAAATTGGTGTTCAACGCACTACTACCCAAGATCGCTATGTGACTGAGCTCTATAAAGACTCAGAAATTAAGCGCTACGCCAAACAAGATGAGGCGTTTTTAGATTTGGTGGCAGGTCGGGTTGATGCGTTACTCGTAGACGCTATCGTCGCTGAAAATGGCTTTTTGAAAACGGCGCAGGGCAAAGCCTTCAGTTTTTTTGGCCCGTTGTTAAAAGATGAAAAGTATTTTGGCTTAGGCGCTGGCGTGGCGATGCGTAAAAACGATGCGGTGCTTCGGGATAAATTCAATGCCGCCATTAAAGTGATTCGCGCAAACGGCGAGTATACCAAACTGCAAAATAAGTACTTTGATTTTGATGTGTATGGCGATGCCATTACCGAAGCTAAGGTGATGCCGCCGAAAGTGGCGGCTCCAGCGACACCCGCAGCGCCGGCCACTCCAGCCGTTAAAAAATAATGCTCCACGGTTACTTGCCCAGTATTTTGGAAGGCTCGCTGATTACGTTAAGCGTGGCTTTTTGCTCGCTGATTATTGCGGTGATACTGGGCCTGCAAGGTGCGGCGATGAAGCTATCGAAATCTCGTACGGCACGTGGCATTGCGACGGTTTACACCACCGTAATTCGTGGCGTACCTGATTTAATTTTGATGCTGTTGATTTTTTATGGCGGTCAAACAGCAGTAAATCACCTTGCACCTAAGCTCGGCTATGGCGATTTTATCGATATCAATCCGTTTGTTGCAGGTGTGCTCACGATAGGTTTTATATTCGGTGCGTACCTAACAGAAACTTTTCGCGGTGCACTTATGGCAATTCCTCCGGGGCAACGGGAGGCGGGCATGGCCTATGGCATGTCAAATGGCAAAATATTCTTTCGCATTACGCTGCCGCAAATGGTGCGCTACGCCTTGCCGGGTTTTAGTAATAACTGGTTGGTGTTGATCAAGTCTACGGCCCTCGTATCAGTTATTGGTTTGACTGACATGATGCAAAAGGCGGGGCAAGCAGCGGGTGCCACGCGCGAGCCATTTACATTTTATGTGGCGGCTGCGGTGCTGTATTTGGTGTTTACGACCGTATCAATTCTAGTTTTGAATTGGCTGGAAAAGCGCGTAAATAGGGGTGTTCGGGCGGCAGTATTATGAACTTTGAAGTAATCTGGGACAGCTTACCGCAGTACTGGAGCGCCGCGTGGGTCACGCTGCAGCTATTATTTATGGCCTTGCTTATTGGCTTAACGGCGGCGGTGCCGCTGGCGGTATTGCGCGCGGCGGACAACCCGTGGTTTAGCAAACCTATCTGGTTTTTTACTTATCTCATTCGCGGCACGCCGATGCTGGTGCAGTTATTTTTGATTTACTACGGCGCCGGACAATTTGAGTTGATTCGTGAGAGTTTCGCGTGGCCTTATTTGTCATCTGCTTGGTTTTGTGCGGTATTAGCTTTTGCGATTAATACTTGCGCCTACACCACAGAAATGCTCGCTGGTGCCATCAAGGCAACGCCCATTGGTGAGGTGGAAGCAGCATTAAGTATGGGCATGACGCGGGTCAAAATGTTTGTACGTATTTTGCTGCCCGCTGCGTTTCGTCGTGCATTGCCTGCGTATAGCAATGAAGTCATCATGATGTTGCATGGCACCTCCCTTGCGAGCACCGTCACGATTATGGATTTGACGGGCGTGGCGCGTGAAGTGAATGCGCGACACTACTTGCCGTATGAGGCTTTTATTATTGGTGCGTTGTTTTATTTGGCGATGACATTTGCCTTGGTTGGTCTCGCGCGTTTGGCTGAAAAGCATTTTTTGAAGCATTTAGTGCGCAAAGCCCACTAAATTTTATGCTTTCCCTTGTAACTATTTCCAAAATTTATGATTAAAAAACATCATTCGCTGAGCAGCAGTTATATTGGTACGCAGCGAGAAATTGTTAGCTTTCACTATGGCACGCCTGGTGCTGGTGAAAAAATTTATATTCAGGCGTCTCTGCATGCCGATGAGCTTCCCGGTATGCTCGTCGCCCATCATTTGCGGCAAACGCTGGCACATTTAGAGGTCAATCAACAGTTGCGCGGTGAAGTTGTGGTGGTGCCAGTGGCAAACCCGATTGGCTTGGCGCAAACGGTGTTACGCAGCCAATTGGGGCGGTTTGATGCCGCCACGGGTGAAAATTTTAATCGGCATTATCCGGCTTTATTTTTAGCTATTAAAGACCAATTGGCCGCTAATTTAACCAGTAGTGAAGCTGAAAACACCAAAATTATCCGCGCCGCCATGCGCGCGCACTTAGCGGCGAATCAGCCCGCAAGTGAGCTCGCGAGCATGCGCCATGTATTAATGAGCCTAGCTTGTGATGCCGATGCGGTACTAGATTTGCACTGTGATTCTGACGCTGTACTGCATCTTTATACGGGCACACCTTTGTGGCCGCAATGTGAGCCATTGGCGCGTGCCATGGGTGCCCACGCTACTTTGTTGGCGACCGAAAGTGGCGATAATCCGTTTGATGAAGCCTGTTCGCAAACATGGTGGCAATTGGCGGGGGCTTTTCCTGCCGCACCTATTGCGATGGCGTGTTTAGCGGTAACGGTTGAATTACGTGGGCAAACGGATGTGGGGCATGATCAGGCGGCTAAAGATGCGAGCGCGATAATTGACTTTTTGATTCACCGTGGCATTGTTGCAGTGGCCACAGATGCCGTACCGGTGCTGCCAGCGTTAGTGCATGGCGCTACCCCACTTGCGGGTTCGGAAGCGCTTGAAGCTGATGTGGCTGGCGTGGTGGCGTTTATGCGTAAGCCGGGTGATGTCGTAACGGCGGGCGATTTAATTGCTGAGGTAATTGACCCAATCAGCGGTGCTGTAAAACAGTTTTATTGCAAAACTTCCGGCGTGTTGTACGCGCGCGAGAATCGTTACTTTGCAACCGTGGGCATGCGTTTGGCAAAGGTAGCGAGTGCGACAGCATTTAAAACTGGAAACTTGTTGAGTGCTTAATTTTGATACCCTGAAGGCGCCCTATTATAGGGCGTCTTCAGGTGGTTTTGATGATAAAAAGTGATTGAAAATTATGCAAAAACTGCTCGTTGAAAATCTAAAAAAGCGCTACGGCAGTAATGAAGTGCTGCGTGGCGTTTCGCTTTCCGCTAATGCGGGCAGCGTCATTAGTGTGATTGGTTCAAGCGGCTCCGGTAAAAGCACCATGCTCCGCTGCATCAATATGCTCGAAGCGCCTTACGAGGGCAAAATTACGGTGTGTGGTGAGGAGTTAAAGCTTGTTTCTGACAAAGCTGGCGCATTAAAGGCCGCGGATGTGGGGCAGCTGCAGCGCATGCGCACCAAGCTTGCGATGGTGTTTCAGCATTTTAACTTATGGGCGCACATGACCGCGCTTGAAAATATTATCGAAGCCCCGATTCATGTGCTGGGCGTGAGCAAGGCGCAGGCAATTGAGCGCGCTCAAGCGTTACTGGAGCGGGTTGGGGTGTCCCACCGCGCGGATACCTATCCGGCGCATTTATCGGGTGGTGAGGCGCAACGGGTCGCCATTGCACGTGCGCTAGCGATGGAACCAGAAGTGATGCTTTTCGACGAGCCAACTTCAGCGCTTGATCCAGAGTTAGTTGGTGAAGTGCTGAAAGTCATGCGCGATTTGGCCGCGGAAGGCCGCACGATGATTGTGGTGACACATGAAATGGGTTTCGCGCGCGAGGTATCAAACCACGTGGTATTTCTCCATAAAGGCCTCATCGAAGAGCAGGGTAACCCGCGCGAAGTGCTGGCGCGGCCGCAAAGTGAGCGTCTGCAACAGTTTTTGTCCGGTAATTTGAAGTAGCCTATGGCAATCGCGGTGCACTCGCAGTCAACAGCGCTTACGCCTGCAGTGCAGCGCCTGGGCATATTTTTGCTGCCGAAATTTTCATTGGCATCAATGGCGAGTTGTACTGAACTTTATGCCGTCGTCAACCAACTATTAGCCGTTGACAGCTATGAAGTAGTGTTAATTTCTGAGACTGGTGCCCCTGTTACGTCTAGTTGCGGGTTGGTAATTTCTGTACATACAGCGATGGCCAATGTGGGGGCATTGGGTTCCCTGCTGGTATTGAGCGCTAGCCCGCTGCCACAGCGCGGATTTGAAAATGTGATTGCGTGGCTACGCGGTATCAATCACCGTATTTTGCGCGATCAGAATACGGGTGTCCCCACACTGGGTGGTATTGGCACTGGGGCATACTTACTGGCGCGGGCAGGGCTGCTGGGCGGCCTTCGTGCGACCATTGATTGGACTTATGCAACCCTGTTTGCAGAAGATTTTCCGACGGTGATTGTGTCTAGTAATTTGTTTGAATTAGATGGGGCTAGTGCGAGCTGCCCAAATGGCGCAGCAGTGCTCGACATGTTGCTAGAGATTCTGCGAAGAAGCCACGATGCTGATTTGGTTGCCGAAGTGATCGAACACTTCGGCATTGAGCGTGCCCGCGCAGGTAGCGAAAATCAACGGGTGCCGATTTCTGCGCGCATCGGCGGTGGGCAACCAAAGCTAACCGAAGCTGTGGCGCTGATGGAGGCGAATTTTGAAGAGCCGCTACCCACTGAAGAGATTGCTCGCCTCGTCGGCGTATCGCGGCGGCAACTTGAGCGGCTGTTTAAGCAATACCTTGATAGTTTGCCGTCGCGCTACTATTTGCAGTTGCGGCTCAATCGCTCACGGCAATTGCTGCAACAAACTAGCCAATCGATTTTGCAAATTGGCTTGAGCTGTGGATTTTCGTCGGGACCGCATTTTTCTAGCGCTTATCGCGCCCACTTTGAGGTAACGCCGCGCGAACAACGCAACCAACGCTTCGTGCGCGATAACCAGTTTCAGCACAATGGCGTTGGTGCTGCGGTTGTGTCTGAGCGTGCCGAACCTGCAGGCGCTGCGGAACAAGTAGGGTTGACGTAATTTGTATAAACGCATGTCGCAAAACTGAATTGCGTAATTTTTGTTCACGATTACACTGGCGGTGTAATAATTAGTGTTTGGTTGGTGGCGCAGCTGCCGACAGGTCAATAGGTCAATAGGTCAACAGATCAACGCTTTATTGTTTGCAGATTTTATAGGAATGAAAAGTCAATCATGAACATATCAACTACTACTCAAGTCACCGAACCTGCAGCACCCGTCACGCGCGCAACTTTTGACGCTGTGATGGTGCAAAATTACGCGCCTGCCGCGTTTGTGCTGGTGCGCGGTCATGGCTCGCGCCTATGGGACCAAGAGGGTCGCGAATTTATAGATTTTGCTGGTGGTATTGCTGTAAACGCCCTTGGGCATACCCATCCAAAAGTGATTGCCGCATTGATTGAGCAAGCTAATAAATTGTGGCACGTGTCCAACGGCATGACCAACGAGCCGGTGTTGGCGTTGGGCCGATTTTTAGTTGAAAACACCTTTGCTGATCGCGCCTTTTTCTGTAATTCAGGTGCTGAAGCCAACGAAGCGGCGATGAAGCTCGCGCGCAAATATGCATCGGACAACTTCCCTATCGATAAAAACAGCGACACCCCGTATTTGACGGAGAAAACGGAAATTATTTCTTTCTTAAATTCATTTCATGGCCGTACTTTGTTTACCGTGAGCGCGGGCGGCACAGCAAAATACACCAAAGGGTTCGGCCCACTGCCCCCAGATATCAAACACTTAAAATTCAATGACCTTGAAGCCGTGCGTGCCGCCATGAGTGCTAAAACCTGCGCCGTGATTGTTGAGCCTATTCAGGGTGAAGGCGGCGTAAACCCCGGCACCACGGCATTCTTGCAGGGTTTGCGCGATTTATGCGATGAGCATCAAGCGGTGCTTATTTTTGATGAAGTGCAATGTGGTGCCGGACGAACTGGCCATTTGTATGCCTATCAAAAATATGGAGTCACACCTGATGTACTAACTTCAGCCAAAGGTTTGGGCGGCGGCTTCCCGATTGGGGCGATGATTACGACCAATAAATTTGCGGCAGCGCTTGGCGTAGGCTCCCATGGCACAACTTACGGCGGTAATCCATTGGCGTGTGCAACTTCGCTGGCCGTCATGCAAATTATCAATGATCCTGAAACCTTGGCTGGCGTCGGTGAGCGCCATCAGTGGATGCGCCAGCACTTTGAAGCTATAAATAAAAAATATGATGTATTTACCGACATCCGTGGCGATGGCCTATTGATGGGCTTAGAGCTTTCCCCTAAATACAGGGGCCGCGCCAACGATTTCGTTAAAATGGGACATAAGCACAATGTACTGTTTTTAGTTGCCGGCATGGACGTGTTACGTTTTGCGCCATCGCTCATTATCACTAAAGTGGATATTGAGGCCGGGATGAAGCGCTTCGAAGCCGCTATTGCTGAATTGCTGGCGCAAGAAAACGCGGCTGCCGCAGAGTGAAAAGAACGCCATGATTGTACTTAGACCCTGTCGCCTTGCCGATTTGTCCGCTGTAGAAGCTATTGCTGCGGTGAGTGTGGTGGGTATTACCTCCTTGCCTCCTGACCATGACCGGCTGCGGGATAAAATTGCCAATTCAATCCATTCTTTGGCTGCTGAAGTGGATGTGTGTGGTGAGGAATCCTATTTTTTTGTATTGGAAAATACCGCTACGGGCGAAGTAATTGGTACGAGTGGTATTGTTGCGTCTGCTGGCTTTCATGATCGTTTTTATAGCTACCGCAACGAAATTATTGTGCATGCCTCCCAACAGCTTGGGGTGTCTAATAAAATTCACTCGCTGCATTTGTGTCATGATTTGACTGGTTTGGCGCTGCTGTCGTCCTTTTATATCAAGCCCGAACACCAAGATGGCACGCTGCCGCAGTTGCTGTCCAGAGCGCGGCTGTTATTTATGGCGGAGCATGCGAATCGCTTTCCTGAGCGCATTGCGGCTGAAAGTCCGGGCGTGTGTGACGACGAAGGTAATTCACCGTTTTGGAATGCCGTCGGCAAACGCTTTTTTAACATGGGTTATCCGCAAGCCGAGCAGCTGTCTGGCGGGCGCAGCAAAACCTTTATTGCTGAACTAATGCCGCAATATCCAATTTATGTCCCGCTCCTGCCGGCTGATGCAAAGTTAGCTATTGGTCAATTACATCCTGTGGGTGAATTGCCGTTTTCCATTTTGATGGATGAAGGCTTTGAAGCCGATACCTATATTGATATTTTTGACGGCGGACCGACTGTAGAGGCCCGTATTTCGGGGCTTCGCAGCGTATTTAATAGCATAAAAAAACGTGCGATTGCCGGTGACACTTCGACAGCATCGAACCTGCACATTGCGGCTAAAGCGGCCGCGCGCGTACCATCACTGGGTACTTTGCCAAGCCAGCGGACGCTTGAAAATGCCCAGCTTTGTATCATCGCTAACACCGAAACCGAGCGCTTCCGCGCCACCTTGGCTAACGTAGCGGCGGGCTTAGGCGACACGGTGGTGCTGTCGGAAGAAATGATGGCAGCGCTAGAAATTGTCAATGGCGATGATGTGCGAATAGTTCCGGTGTATTTGCCCGCAAATACCACGCGCTAAAATAATAAGAGGCAAACTTAAAAAATGATGTGCATTCGCCCTATTGCAACAGATGATCTAGCAGCGCTGATGCAGCTTGCCGCTAAAACCGGCATCGGTTTAACCACGTTGCCCAATAATGAAAAGTTATTGGAAGCACGCATTGCCGCGTCGGTGGCGTCTTTTTCGGGTGATGCGGAACCCGCCGAGCAAATTTACATGTTTGTGCTGGAAGACTTAGCGCAGCACAAAATTGTCGGTACTTGTGCTGTGGCAGCAGCCGTGGGCTTGCGTGAGCCTTGGTATTCCTACCGTGTGGGTCAAGTGGTGCACGCGTCTAAAGAGCTCGGTATTTTTACGCAAACGCCCACGTTATTTTTATCAAACGACCACACCGGCCACTCCGAGCTTTGTTCTTTGTTTTTAGACCCTGAATATCGGGTGGGGAAAAATGGCGCGCTGTTGTCAAAGTGTCGTTTCTTGTTTATCGCGCAGTTCCGCGCGCTGTTTTCACAGAAAATTATTGCTGAACTGCGTGGCGTATCGGACGAAAAAGGCGCATCGCCGTTTTGGGAAAGTTTAGGCCGCCACTTTTTCTCCATGGAGTTCTCCCAAGCCGACTATTTAACAGGTATCGGGCAAAAATCATTTGTGGCGGAGCTGATGCCCAAGCATCCGCTTTACAGCTCATTTTTGACACCCGAAGCGCAGGCGGTTATTGGCAAAACCCACGAGGCGACGCTGCCTGCACGCAGCATGTTGGAAAGTGAAGGTTTTCGCTATGAAGGGCATGTGGATATTTTTGATGCGGGGCCTACAGTTGAATGTAATGTGGATGATGTCCGCGCGGTCGCGCAAAGCTTTGCCGTGACGGTAGCTGCTTTTGACAATGCGCCAGAATCTGCATCAGCGCCGACTCGATATATAGTTGCCAACACTAAAAAAATAGATTTTCGCGCTTGTGTTTTCGCATCATCGCTCACTCCTCAGCAAATAAAAGAGCAGGCTGTAATTCCCCTAAATACGGACATCTTGAAGGCATTAGGATTGGTAGCTGGGGATCAAGCGAGAATTGTTGCGCTGTCTGCCCGCGCCTAAATAGGCTAATGGTTGTTGGCAAATGGTTGTTGGCGAATGGCTGTTGGCTATGGACTCGGCTAAATATAAGAGGTTTCAATGAACGTTCAATATATTGCAGGTAAGTGGTGCGCCGGTGAAGGCGCGCATTTTTCTACCCAAAATGCGGCAGATCAACGACTGGCTTGGCAAGGGAATGCTGCCAGTGTTGGGCAAGTGGATGCGGCCGTTACCGCTGCCCGCCACGCCGCAGCTACGTGGGCGCATACGCCGCTCGCCCATCGGATAGCGCTAGTGCGCAAGTTTGCGCAGTGTTTGGAGCAGTATCGGGAAGCACTCGCTATGCAAATTGGCCTAGAAACCGGTAAGCCAAAGTG
This sequence comes from Betaproteobacteria bacterium, assembly GCA_031409495.1. Lineage (GTDB taxonomy): Bacteria > Pseudomonadota > Gammaproteobacteria > Burkholderiales > Usitatibacteraceae > JANMDR01. Next base: position 41,000 of record JANNXI010000268.1, on the reverse strand, counting down.
GGAATCGCTCACAGAAGTGACGACCATGATTGGCAAAGTAGAAATTTCAATCCAAGCGCAAGCCGAACGCGCAGGGGAGCGTAGTACCCAAGCTGCAGATCATCAAGCGGTATTGCGTCACCGGCCGCATGGCGTTGTGGCAGTTTTTGGGCCATACAATTTTCCCGGACATTTGCCCAATGGCCATATTGTTCCAGCGTTGTTAGCGGGCAATACCGTTGTTTTTAAGCCGAGCGAACTGACCCCGGGTGTTGCCGAGTTAACGGTAAAAATTTGGGAAGAGGCAGGAATTGAAGCTGGGGTGTTGAGTTTGTTGCAAGGCGGACGCGAAACGGGCATTTCTCTAGCGGCGCACTTAGGTTTAGATGGGTTGTTTTTTACCGGTTCATCGAGCACCGGAAACATCCTGCATCGCCAAGCTGCAGGCGAAACAGCAAAAATTTTAGCCTTAGAAATGGGCGGTAACAATGCGCTGGTCGTCGGTGATATTGATGACCTTGATGCCGCTGTACATTGCATTATTCAGTCGGCATTTATCTCAGCTGGCCAGCGTTGTACCTGTGCCCGGCGCTTGATTATCATTGATTCACCCACACGCAAAATTAGTAGCCAAGCATTATTGGCACGCTTAACGGAGGTTACCCAAAATATCGTTGTTGGCGGTTTTGATGATAATCCCCAGCCATTTATGGGTGGCGTAATTACCGCTAAAGCTGCAGATATGCTGCTGCAAGCGCAAGCCAGCTTGATTGAGCGCGGCGCGCGCGGAATGCCAGCAATGCGCCTATTAAAGCCACTTTCAGGGCTGTTGTCGCCCGGTTTGTTGGATGTCAATGCGGTTATAAATATCCCCGACGAAGAATTGTTTGGGCCGTTGCTGCAGGTGTTTCAAGTGGCCAATATGGAGCAAGCTGTTGCGCTGGCCAATAAAACCCGTTACGGCCTAGCGGCAGGTTTGCTGTCTGGCAACAGTGAGGAATACGCTTATTTTAGACAACATATTCGCGCGGGTATCGTTAACTGGAATCGCCCGCTCACAGGCGCATCAAGCGCCGCGCCGTTTGGCGGCGTAGGCGCCAGCGGTAATCACCGCGCCAGCGCCTATTACGCCGCCGACTATTGCGCTTACCCGCAAGCGTCGCTTGAAAGCACCACCTTGTCGATGCCTAAAAGTTTAAGCCCCGGCTTAGTGATGTAGAAAGATAAATCATGCAAACGCCATTACCTAAAGCACGTACTACTGAGTTTAACTTCGACGGTTTAGTCGGGCCCACGCATAATTACAGTGGCTTATCTTTTGGCAATATTGCGTCGAGCAATAATCAGGGTGCAGTCGCTAACCCTAAGCTTGCCGCGCTGCAAGGGCTTGATAAAATGAAGGCCCTGCATGATCAGGGCTTTTCGCAAGGCGTATTTGCACCCCACGAACGCCCGAATATAGGGGCTTTGCAGGCATTAGGCTTTGTTGGTAGCGATGCGCAAGTGATTAGCGTAGCGGTAAAAAATGCACCTGCAATATTCAATAGCGTGTGTAGTGCTTCATCTATGTGGACGGCCAACGCCGCCACGGTGAGCCCATCGGCCAATACGGCTGATGGCCGCGTACATTTTACTGCGGCAAATTTAAACAATAAATTTCATCGGGCGATGGAGCATCCGCAAACGAGCAGATTGTTGCAGGCGATGTTTCCCAATGCGCAATATTTTGCGCATCACGGCGCGCTGCAAAACTGTCCGGCCTTGGGCGACGAGGGTGCGGCTAACCACACCAGGTTTTGTGCAGAGTATGGTCAACGCGGGGTAGAGTTTTTTGTCTATGGCGCGCATGGTTTTGATACTTCTAAACCTGCGCCGAAGCGCTTTCCCGCGCGGCAATCCCTTGAAGCTTCGCAGGCGGTGGCACGCCTACACGGGCTTTCTGACGCGCATGTGGTTTACGCACAGCAACATCCCGACGTGATTGACGCAGGAGTGTTTCACAACGACGTAATTGCTGTTGGTAACGGTAATGTATTGTTTTGTCATGAGCAGGCGTTTTTAGATCAAGCGGCTGTGATCGCGGAGCTAAAGCAAAAACAAGGCGCCAGTTTTGTGGCTGTTGTGGTGCCGAGCAACGCGGTAAGTGTGGCCGACGCCGTAAGTTCCTATTTGTTTAATAGCCAGTTATTAAGCCAAGCCGATGGCAGCATGATGTTGCTGGTGCCGAGTGAATGTAAGAATAACGCGCGGGTTTGGCATTATTTACAAGGGCTGACGGAAGCGGCATTGACACCGATTAAAAAAGTGCTGGTGATGGATCTACGTGAAAGCATGCGCAACGGTGGCGGCCCCGCCTGCCTCCGGCTGCGCGTTGAATTAACCGCAACCGAAGCTGCCGCCGTAAATCCTGGCGTGTTGCTTACCCCGGCGCTGTACACCACGCTTACGACGTGGGTAAAGCAGCATTATCGGGATCGTATGGCTGAGGCAGATTTGGGTGATCCGCAATTGCTCGATGAATCCCGCGCGGCGCTGGATAGCCTAACCCAAATCTTGCAGCTGGGTTCCGTTTACCCATTCCAAACCATCTAAATTAATAGGCTGTAGATGCCCTATTTTCGGGCATCTACAGCCTATTTGTAGGGTGCTGCTGCAGCAAGTTTAGCCTAAACCGGGCACCACCAAAATCTTACCATTGCGCTCGCCAGCTGCTGCTGCGGCCACGGCCTCTTTAATCTGGCTCAAGCCATAACGTGCATGAATTGCCGTGTGTAATTTGCCTTCAGCAATCAGCTTAGCAATACTGCCAAACGTAGCGGCTTGTTGTTGTGGCGTGGCGTTCCGAAACCAAAACGCCAGCCAAAAACCTTTTAAGGTGATGTTCCGAAACACGAAGTTAGCTGGCGACACCTGGCAAGGTTCGCCGCTCATCATGCCGTAGTTAACCAGCGTGCCGCCTTCGCCCAAGCATGACGCTAGGCGGTCGGTTGCAGCGCCACCCACCGCGTCAATGCCGAGCATTATTTTTGCGCCGCCTGTTGCTTCAGCCACCCGCTTACCGAAGCCCTTGCCGTCGGTGATGACTACATCGCCCCCCATGGCTTTAACGCCGTCAATGGCGCTATCACGGCGCACGATATTCACTGTTTTTAAGCCGCGTAGTTTTGCTAACTGCACCAAATACGCGCCCACACCAGAGTTAGCTGCGTTTTGAATGACCCAATCACCCTCTTTTAAGTCCACAAACTCAGACAGCATCAACGATGCCGTGGGTGGGTTTACCGTCAACATACTTAATTGTTCAGGATCCGCGCCCTTCGGCGCAGCCATGACTTTGCGAGCGTCTGCCACGATGTGTGTTGACCACGTACCCGTGCCCACAGGCAGCAACACCATTTGGCCTACAGTTAGGCTCATCACATCATCGCCAATCGCCGCAACTTTACCAACGCCTTCATTGCCACCCACTGCAGGCAACGGTGGCAATATGCCATAGCCGCCAGTAAGGGTGAGCACGTCGGAAGGGTTAATAGGGGAAGCCAGTACTTCAATGAGAACTTGGCTCGGCGTGAGCGCTGGTAAAGTTTGCTTCACTGCAGCAATAGATTCCTGTGGTACTGGACCACGTTGTTCGTATATGGCACGGGTTACTTCTATGGTATTAGACATGAGACTTTCTTTTTAAGTTGGTGTGTTGGATGGTGAGCCGAAAAAATAAATATACCCTATTTGTTTCGTGATGCGAGCAAGCCACTTAGCCGGTGATCCTCCCCCAACGTGGGTAAATGTTGCTTTTTTAAAAGAAATAGCCTGAAGAAGCCCTAAAATAGGGCACCTTCAGGCTATTTTTACTGCTAATTTCTCTTGTTTGTTGTTCCAATGCGTTGTTCCTGGTGTTGCTCGGTACTTGCGCAAATCATGCTTTGGAAAGCGCCAATCAATAAGCATGCGCGTGGCTGCGCAGCATGGCCTTGGGCGTGCGAATGAACAGCATGCAGCCATGTTCACTATGCACATTATCGTGGCGAGACCCTGCGCGGCAAACTTGATAGTCACCTACTTGCATCAGTTTGTCGTTTAAATAGCACGAGCCGCTGATGACTAAGCTTTCTTCGTCGCCTGTATGGTCGTGTGCAGGCAGGCGGCCGCCAGGCTGGAAACGCGCGTACCAAGACAGGGTTTCACCATCGTCGTGCAATATTTGCATCGAAACAAGAGGGTTAATGACGCGCCATTTCGCGCCACCGCCGCTATCGGCTGCATTAAATGCGTGGTGCGTGCTGATGTTTTTTTCGGTCTCCGTAGCCGTCGTGGTGCGCGTAGTTGTCATGCTGGTTGCCGTTACTGACCAAGCTAACAGTGCCGCTTTTACGCGCGCACTACGCGCTGGTGCTACGTCGATCAGCGCTAAATTTTCCGCGATGGCATCGATGGTGTTTTGCGGCAAACTATCAGTCATGCCTTTTGATATTGTGCTCAGTGTGTTTGACTTGGCGCGCATGGCGATCTCGTTAAATGTATTCGGCGGCATTGTCGCCAAGAACGACGCGCAAGGATGCTAGCGCGCGGCGAATGTGGGTTTTTACGGTGCCAAGCGCAAGATTGGCGTGGTCGGCTATTTCGGCATGACTTAAACCGCGAAAAAAAGCGAGCGCCAGTAGTTGTCGCTCGATGGGCGCGAGCGTCAGCAGCGCCTGGTGCAAGGCGGTGTTACGTTCCGTGGTGGCGAGTAAGTCGGGTGGTGATGCGTTGCTAGGTGCGTCACCAGCTTGCTGCATATCGCCGTGTTCATCGCTTTCCATGTCTTGCAGGAGGTGCGGCTCAGGGTGCGCTACCGTGTCGTCTTGACGCCGCAAACAGTCTAGCGCGCGGCTCCGAGCAACAATCAGCAGCCAAGCCATCACGCGGCCTCGCGATGCATCATAGCGTGTCGCTTCGCGCCATACTTGCATATACGTATCAGATACCACTTCTTCGGCTAATTCAGGCAGCCGCACAATGCGTTGCGCGATGGTAAAAACGCGTCGCATAGTGAGATCATAAAAGCACGAAAGCGCGGGTTGTTCCTGCCGCGCCATCGCCTGTACCAGAGAGAAAAGCTCTAAATTTTCGGCATCGCGTTTGGCGTTGGCGGCAGCGGCATCAATCTCTGCCTGGGTGGTATCGCCCAACTTGGGCGTAGCCACACAAGCGGCGAGGCGACTTGGTACTTTTGTAACCCGAGGTTTTTTTGACTCATTCATACGCATAATTATAAACGCGTTTAGGCGCTGACCTAAACGTGTTGAATAACTTGCGTTGCCCGTTGCGCGCGTGATGCTGAGGTTCATAATTAGGTGTTAATCGAATTTTTCTAATGTTGATGATCGTGGTGAAAAACTTGCAGCGGCGGTATCGGCTTGTGATTCAATAGTGGCAAATAAATCGCCCTTCACATCATGCTCCGGCGGCTGGCTACTTGCGCCATGCTCGTTTACTACGCTTACAAAAACAACTGAAGCTGCAACTGCTATCGCTGCCATGACTGCTGCGCTGGCTGCTACGCTGAATAAATTGAAACCGTTTAAGCGATTAAATTGCAAGGTTTTCATGGCGTTGTCCTTAAATGATGGGTTGGCGACACCTTCATTTAAGGCCTACATCGTGTGCGATTTGTGCAGCAATTTAGTGCAAATTAGGATAGATTGTGGCGAAAAAATGGCAAGCAGGTCGTGCTGATCAATCTTAAAAAGACTGAAGACGCCCTATTTTAGGGCGTCTTCAGGTCATTTCTATGCTAAAAACTATTGCTTAGTAACGATATCACGGTGCATCGGTGCTAAGGCCGCTAACAGCTTATTTTGCGACGCAAACGGCACGCTGTGGGTGGTCATTGCCTTTTGAAGCTGCTCAACTAAGGCATTGAAGTGTTCGCGCTTAATCAAATGTCCCGCATGAATCGGCTTCATTTTGCCGCCTTGGTATTCGCAGCCGCCGTTCATAATTTCACAGGTTTGGTCGACCAACTGCTTCTTAAAGTGCGCGGGATCAGTTTCAGTAAAAAACGGCTTCATGCTTGGTTCGGCAAGTAAATTTAACCAAAACGTATCCATGATTTTTTCAAGACCGGCTTTGCCGCCGAAATCTTTAAATGTTTCTGTGCCCGATAAGCGCGCGCCCTCTTGCGCTTGTGCGGTTTGCGCCATAAAAGTGCCGCTGATTAAAATACCAAGGGCTGCAAAGGTGGCAAAAATACGTTTGGTGATGGTGAGATTCATGAAATTAGTCTTTCGATGCTGAAAATTAGGGTTGAATAAATTAGAAGCCAACTTGTACAGACAAATACGTCGCGCGCTGCTTGTCTTTGATTACGATGTTGCCAAGGTCGGCATAGGCTAAAGTGACCGATACATTCTTGGTTGGCGCCCACGCTACAAACAAATCTGCCCAGTTGTTTTCCTCGAAGCCAAGTTTATCGGGCTTGGCACGAAACTCGGCGCCGATAGCGAAGTCACGCCGCAGCAAGTAGGCAATCGAGCCTTCTAGCTTTGTTTTGTAGCCGCCAGTGTTGAAACCTAAAATTCCAGTTTGATTCGCTTTGGTGAAGCGCACCGTGCCGTTGACTAAAATGCTGGTGCTTAAAAATAGCTTGGTGGCCGATACATAAACATCCGTACCTTTGTCTTTAGGAATGCCCAAGGCGTTCAGTAATTGGCCGCGATTATTCTTTTTATGCAGTAGGCCAACTGAAATTTGCGGCAGCGCGCTATCTTGCTCTAGTACGGCGTCGCCAGCGACCCGTACTTTTAAGCCGATAATTTGCTGTTCAAATTTATAACCATTACCAAGCCCTAACAAACCGCCCACATTACGGGTATCAAAGGTTTGTTTAGCAAACGACAATTCTGCACGATCGTAAATACCGATCAAGCCCCCAACTACGGCCAAGTTGTAGTCTTTAGCCCGCACATTCGTGGCGAACACATTTGCGCCAAACTGATCGCTTGTGCCGTTGCCGCCAATCACCGCCCATGGGGTCAATCCGCCGCCTGCCGCACCTTCAATGCTGGAAACGCCACCAGTGAGCAATAGCTTTGACGAAAATGTGCTTGGACTGACCGGAGTCGCCTCGACCGCGGGGGTTTGAGCATAGCTTGCGGCGCTAAGCGCCAATAATAGCGGTGTGAGCAGAATGTTGATTGCGTTGGTTTTAGGAAAACTGGGGGTTGATTTAAATTTCATGAGGTGGATCTCTCTGAATTAGATGAAAGGCATACAAACGATGGGATGCAAACAATGCTTACTTATGCACTACGCGGAAAGTGTTGAACTGGATTTTTGCGGTACGCTTGAAACAACGCATCGCTTTCAAACTACCTGGATTAGATGAAAGGCATACAAATGATGAGATGCAAACAATGCTTACTTATGCACTACGCGGAAAGTGTTGAACTGGATTTTTGCGGTACGCTTGAAACCACGCATCGCTTTCAAACTACCTGGATAGCTAAGTGGAAAAAATTATAATTGAAGCTGAAGACTTATTCGACACGGGTCGATTCACTGACGCCATCGCGCTATTAACACCTTTATCACCATAAATACGTCGCAAAGCGAGGCTTACTATTTGCGTGCAGCTAGCAGGTATGGGCTGTGGCAAAACGGCGACAGCCCAATTTTTGACGCACGACCTATATTGGATGACTTAACATCCGCTCTTGCGTTAAAGCCCAATCATCTTGAGGGCTATTTTCTACGAACGCAAGCATTTGCGCAAAGCGAGCCACCAAACTACGCGGCGATAATCGCAGATGTGGAAAACGTACTGGGGCGGTCACCCACCTTTGATCAGTCCGTGCGTGCGATTGGCATTGCACTGTTAGCCCACGAGCAGTGCGGCCACATTTCGCAGGCATTGGCGTACTTTGATCGCTGGATGGCGTTGATTCCACAATTCGCAGCCACTTACGCCACTGACACCGCTGGCGCCAACACTGCGCTGCACCCTAGAACCGAGATTGATCCCAAAATGCGCTGCGCCCTAGCTGAGAAGGCCAGATTTTTGCAGCGATCAAATCAGTCTGAGCTGGCACTTGAATGCTACGTCGAAGCACTTAAGCATGCGCCCGATGATGCGCAGGTATTGAGCGAAACGGGACTACTGGCATTTACGCTGCAACGATATGATCTTGCCGCTGACTGCTTCAACGGCGCAGCGGTGTGGGAGAGCCAAGCTGCATCGCAGCTGCACACGGAACTTCTTGAACAAACCATCAATGTAGCTAAGGTGGAAAATCCAACGTTGTACGTGGCCTACGCGCTGTTGCATATGGACACCACCTATTTGCGTGTTGATTTATGCGACTGCAGTGACACTGTGTTGTTTCAAAAATGTATCGTATTGGCTGAAAAAGCGCTGGTACTTGATGCAGGTTGCAGCACCGCTAATTTAGTGCTTGCGCGCGCTTGGGGTAATTTAGGCAACGTAGAAAAAAGCATCCATTTTTTCGAGGAATATTTTGCAACTGCCACGAACGATGTGTTTAATCAGGCACGCTATTTGTGTTCGGATTAACGCCAATTTACCGTTTCCGGTTAATTTCCCGATAATGCTTGATGGCGGAGTTGCCTACGACTATTACAACGCTGGCGTAAAAATAAATGAGCTTCTTGACGAGCGTGATGAAGATGACGGGGAAGATGATTTTGGAATGCCATATCAGGTATTTGCGCGAGAGGCCTATTTACGGGCCTGCGCACTGTTTCAAGCCTATTTAGATCAAGGCGAAGGCAGTGCCGTCAATAACCATGCGCACATCGCCGGCATGGCACATCACAATTGTGCAAATCGCGTAAAGCCGGACTATGCGCTGGCTTTAACCTATGAAGAAATCAGTATTCGCTACAGCGCGTTTTATGAAAACTTGACCGGTCGCGCACGATTGCTGCATGAATTGGGTCGTCATGTCGAAGCCGGCAGCGCGTATTCAAATGTTTATGGTGATGCCGTCGATTTTAAGTGCGAGGAGGAGGATGCATTTTTTCATTTTGGCTTTTGGGGAAAGAGCCTGCGTAAGGCTGAGCGCTACCCAGAAGCAATTATTGTTCTTAAAAAAGTGCTTGCCGATTTTGCGGCGTTGCCTAGCAAGGCGCAACAGTCGTTGCAAGGCGAGCACCGCCAATATTCCGACATGGTGACAGATTTAGCTGAAGTGTATTCCGCGATGGACGATTGGCCAGCGATGCGCGCGACGTTTGAAAATGCACTGCAACGCTTGCCGAAAGAAGCTGCACTTTGGAATAATTATGGCTGGAATTATCATTGCTTTGGCAAGTTTGAACAAGCCGAAAAGACCTATTGTGCGGGCATCTTGGCTTGTAATGACAATATAGATGATCTAGCAGTGCGAGATATGTATATGAATCGTGGTGATCTGTATGCCCAACACTTAAACAACGTAAAACGAGCGGGGGCTGACTATGAAAAGCTCTACTACACCGACAGCAATTTTATAGTTGCGATGCGCTTGGCTAGGTTAAATGTCCAAATTGAAAATTGGCAACAGGCAAGGAGGTGGGCAGACGAAGCCGATTACTGTGACTATAAATATAAGGTGGGCGACAACACTAAACTAAGCGAACTGCACGCCTTGCGCGCCCAAGTCGCCTGTAAATTCGATACGCGTGACCAGTATGTAAAGGCAGTTGAATTTGCGCAAAAAGCGATTGCACTTGATGAAAAACAAAACACCGAAGCGATGCACGCGCTAATAAAGATGGCCGAACAAAACGTAGCAACCATGCGCAAGAAATTCTTAGGACTATTTTGAGACGACGGGACCTGATGAAGCCGCTGCGGTGTTGTAAGCGCTGATGATGCCGTAGCTACCTTACTGCGCGCCACCGCGTGTATATTCCAAAAATTTCTCTGGTGCTACCCGTGTCGCCGCACCGGTAGGGCACGACCGCACGCACGCAGCGCCGCCTTTTTGGTCTTTGCACATGTCGCACTTAACGGCTTTCTTCGGTAGCGTTTTATCTTTGTTGACCTTAGCTACCCCCGGTTCTTGCCCTAGGCCCAGCATGAGCCAAGAAATAAGCGACGGCCGTTTTGGGTTTGGGTCAGACGCTGCCATTTGAATCACGCCGTAAGGGCAATTGCGCTCGCAATTGCCGCACCCGATGCACGTATCTGCAATATAGACTTCACCGTTTGCAGAACGCCTAATGGCGTCTGGCGGGCAATCTTTCATGCAATGCGGGTGCTCACAGTGGCGACAAGATGTGGGTACGTGAATTTGCGCAAATGTGGGACCGGCTTCACGGTTTAAGCGTGAAGTGCCATCGTGCGTATCGGCACAGGCTTTTTCACAATTGTTGCAGCGTATGCACAAGCTTTCGTTAATGAGCAACACATCGGTGGCTTCGCCCAAGCCTTGCTGCATCAGGAAAGAGATAATGTTGCCGGATTCCGATTTGGTCTCCATGGCTTGATTGCTTTTAATACGCTGCATCGATTCTACGCTCATGCGCTTTTGAATCACGGTGTGATCAGACATTACGTTGGCCAGCATTTTCGCTTCCAACAAGATCACTTCAGTGGGCACAGCAGCGCGCACGGTGGCTGAGCGGGGTGCGTTAGAAAGCATTGCCATTTCACCCACATAATTTCCTGCGGCAACATAGGATAATACAATTTCTTTGCCGCCGATGGTGCGCGATACCGTGACTGAGCCGCGCCGAATCAGGTGTAAGCCATCGGCTTTATCGCCCTCTTTAAACAGCGCTTCATTGGTGGCGTAGCGTTTGAGCGTAGCGGTTTTAACCAGTTCCTCTACTTGGTGATCCCATAAGTCTTGAGATAATGTTTGCCGCACCACCCGCTTCATCATTACTGTGTCGAGGGTTTTGCGTACTGATTCAACGGAGGCCAGCAGCTTCAACATGCTCCGCCGTGGGGTTTCGAGCAGTTGCGTTTGGGCACAGGTGCGAATTGTAGCCGTGCGACGGCGGCCCGACAACAGGCCCATCTCACCAAAAAACTCGCCCTGGCCCAGTTCAAACTTTACCGCTACACCTTTAGCATCGGTGAATTCAACGGTAACTTTTCCACTAACAATAGAGTAGAAAGAATTGGTGTAATCATTGCGATTGAACACAACTTGATTGGCGTCTAAGGCATGTATTTCGCTTTCCATTAACAGCTCGCGCAATTGCAGTTGTGTCAGGCTTGAAAGCAGTGGCACACTGTGTTGAATGCCTTGTACCGCTTCAGCAACGCTAGCAATTTTTATGCCTTTAAACTTTGCGCGCAAAACCGGCTCATCAGCTGGTTCAACGTTATTACCTAGTATGTATTCAATGGCTTCATAGCCTTGATTCATCGCTTGTTTTATTAGGGGATAGCCGCCCAATGCACCAATAATATACAAGCCAGGTACGTTCGATTCGTAGCGTTCTGATAAAGCCGGCACTGCGTCCATATTGGCGTTAGGAAACGCAATCCCAAAACTTTCAACCAACTTGCGCGGCGCAATCGCACCTAAGCGCGCAATAATGCGATGACACGGAATGTTTTCCTGACCAGCCGGGGTGTTGGCAACGAATAGCAATGGAAATTTATTTGTGGCGGTGATTTCGGTAGCCTCTACCCGCGCGACCGAAGTGCTGTAGCGCACTGATACTTTATCGGCTTTGTCCGCAGCTAAAATTAGTGCGGCGTTACCATCTTTAACCCGCGCAAACTCCTCGCTACGGTTTGTTAAAATAACCCGATTTTGCTTGGTCAGAGCCAGCGCATTTTCGATCGCAGCGTCACCAGCACCCACCACAATAATGGTTTCATCATCAAATTCATCTGGATCATCAAGCTGGTACTGAATGTTGGGCAAATCTTCACCCGGCACGCCTAGTTTGCGTAAATTTCCCTGTAATCCGATGGCAAGCACAATATGCTTGGCGCGGATGGTTTTGCCGCTTGCTAGCGAAATTTCAAAATTGCCTTTTTCACCTTTTATGCCGCTTACTTGCGCATTGAATTGCAGGTTGACCCCTAATGCTTTTAGCTGGGTTTCCCAAACACCTAATATTGCTTCGCGCTTGCCCTCACCAAAATCCAGCGGGCTACGCAAGGGCAAAATCGCTGGCTCAGCCATCACGTGTTTACCGCGCTGGTATTTAAAAATAGTGTCGGCAAAGTGGTTAGCTTGCGCTTCTAATAGCACGTGCGGGATTTTTAGTTCTGCTGCGCGCCCTGCAGCAGAAATACCTGCAGGCCCAGAGCCGATAATGGCGATATCAAAGGTCTCAACGGTTGGCTCAGTTTGCATGGTCATGGCTTAGCTCCGGTTGCGGCTACTTGCGCTTTGTTGGTTAGTTTTACGGCGGCGTAAACGCTTAAGCCTTTAAGCAAATGCGCGAATTCAGCAGGCTTAAATTGCTCGTCATTTTTTAAGATGAGATTTAACTTTTTTAGCTGCGCATTAAATTCGCGCGGCTGCGGCAGCGCGCCACGCTTGGCTAAAAAGGCACCGATACTACCAATGGCAAGTGTTGCTTGTTCGGCCACCGCGAAATCGGTATAACCGCTTTGAGCGCCGTCTTGAACGAGGCGCTGCAGCACATTTTGCATGGTGGTGCTGGTAAAGTTGGTTTCGGCAATGACGCGGGCGGCGGCGTGGGCCAGTGCTTGCAAGTTGCGCGCCTCAACCATTGCATCGGCTATGCCATTGGCTTCGCCCGCAATAGCGCGATGCAATTTTTGCGTTTGCGCGCTTACTGAAGCGCCTAATTTAGGATCAATCACGCTCGCAATCGCCCGCAGCATCAACATGCTGGAATCATTTAAGCGTACCAAACCCGGTGCCACGCGATTGCCCAGCGCCGATTTTGGTTGCCAGCGATTTTCAGCCATGGGGTGGTGGCAGGCGTGACAATCGAACAGCACTAGTTCAGGAAACAAACCGTCGCGCCCGTGTTTTGGATCTTGCAGCATCCGCATGGTTTCGGCTACCGCTAAGGCTTGGCCCACGCCCCAGGTTTTTGCACCATCCCATACTTGCTTGCGTGCTGCATAGTCGTCGTCAATCACAAAGTGCTTGGGCGCCAATTCAGTAAAGGTATCGAGCTCGAAGCTTAAGCGCGGGTGGCCTGCGGCCATAATGCGGTGATTGACGAATTTATCTTGATTGCCAAAGTGGCAAGACATACAAAGGCTGGCGCGGCTCACGGCGTCGGAAGTTGAATACATCCCATCTGCAATATTTTTTTCGTGTTGACTTACACCCTTTTGCGCTGGTTCTACATGTGTTTTTATCCACTTTTCAGCGGGGCCGTGGCAGCTTTCGCACGTTATGCCATCGCTCAGTACAAAGCGGTCTCCACGCTTATCTTCGGGTACCACGTGCGCGTGGCAATCAAGGCAAATTTTGGCTTCGTGCGCTGGCTGAGGCAAATTTAAATTTTTGACGATGCGCTTAGAACGGTCGTTTAGCAGCACGCTGTAGGCGCGAGCATGCTTATCCGTGCGCGACCAAGTAAGGTATTCGTTCTGCAGGACATTTGATTCTTTCCACTGCTTGATCGCCCCATGGCATAAGCTGGATGCGCAGGTGACGGTACCCAAGGTTTCATTTTTGGAATGATAGGGTAAGGTGGCTTGTGCCGTGATGGTGCTAGTGGCGGCACAAAAAAAACAGCAAATGACGATGCGCCACAAAGTTGTTTGTAATATCATTTTTGTACGCCTACTTTCTTTATTTCGTCTGATACCGTCCACAAACTACCATCGGGATTCTTATAGAACTTCGCCATTTCGGAGGCGTTGAACGGGCGTGAACCAATTCGCCCAAAAACCGCGATTTGGCCGCCTGTTTCATCGACTGCACGGTCACGATCTAGGCCTTTTGCAATTCCAAGTGCAGGTGATTTTGTTTTGCGCCACGCAATGAGTTGCGGTTTAGGTTCGGGGGAAAAGCCATAAAATTTTGGCTGCGAATCAGGGCTGGTCAGCTGTACTACTTTTAAGCCGTTCGTGCCGTCGGCTACATAGGCAAACAGGGAAGCATTGGTAGACCCAACGACGACGGCCTGCGCATCGTTGAGCTTCCCATCGGCGGTGAAACGGGTGGCAATTTTTGGTGTTTGTGGCTTTTCAATATCAATAATAACTAAGCCATCTTTGCCTGCTGCTACATAGGCGTAGGTGCGCGCGACATACACGCCGCGTGCATCACCAAGTGCGATGTTAGCGGAGGTGATTAGTTCAGGTTGCGTGGGTGAAGTGATGTCAACTGTTTGTAAGCCTGCAGCTGTTGTGACGAATAAATAACGGAACTGCAGGGCGCTATCACGCATGTCAGATAGTGGCAAGGTGGCTGAAATACGGGGCTTTAGCGGATCATCTAAGTTCAAAATAACTAAGCCCATATCGGTTGCTATGTACGCATAATGGCCGCCTAGGGTGATGTGCCGCGCACCTTTCAGCACGCCGTTTTCGTTCCAGGTTAGGTTGCGCTTTAAAAAATTATTGCGCGGCTCGCCATCAGCAAAGGTATCGACATTCGTGACGATTAAGCCCTCAACCGCATCGACAATGAAGGCGTAGTGATACATGGGGTGGAAAGGTTGTTCTTCGTTGGTAATGCGCATTAGGTCGCCCTTGTTACGCTCGGGTGCGATGGGTTGATTGGTGGGTAGCGCCATGCAAGTCGCGTTTTTGCTGGCGATGTGGGCGTCTTGACCAAGTGGTGAAAACGGCGCGGTGATAATGCGTTGTGATACGCCTTTGTTGGCGATGTTAGCGACGTCATAAACTCTGAAGCCACCTTCACCTTCGGCTACAAACAAATATTCGCCCCGTAGAGCGATGCAACGCGCCGCGCCGCCTGTGGAATGGTCGTGCGCTTCGGGCAGTTCTAAGCTGCGCTTTTCGTGGCTTGCAAAGTAATCGGGATAAGCATATTTTTGCAGATAGCTGCCGATCACTGATTGTGGTTCATCCCATTCAGTAACCTGCACGGCTTCTATATTTTTAGCGCTGCCTACCCAAGCATTAAAGCCGATAAAGTTGACGAAATTAGTGCCCTGCAGAAGTAACTGCGCCATGATGGCGTTGTTATCGTTGGCGGTGCTGAGGTGGCAATCGCTACACGTCTTGGTTTCAGTCTTGCGCTCAGTATGCGGATAGTGCGGGGCAAAGGCTTGGGAGGAGAATCCGCTAGAAGCTATCGGCGGTTGTTGTATATAAATTTTTTCACGGTTTGAATTTGTTGAGCTTAAAACTAGCGCCGAGCTAGACCGCACCGGCGTAATGCGCGAGCCTTTTACCGTGCCGTGCTTACCCAGTTGGAACATATCATCTCTGGCAACTTGCGGGTTATAGGTAGCGAAGTTGCGGGTCTCACCACCTTCATAATGCAGGCGATCGGTTTTGGCGTTCGCTTGAATCGGCAAGTGGCAGCCGCCGCAAGATGTGGTCCATGAAAGATGGCAAGAATAGCAGGTCATCTTGTCTTCATTGTGCGCATAATCCGCGTTCGGATTAACTGCGTTTTTGCTCACGCCCCAAGCGCCATCTTTGCCCGCCTGTCCGCTATGCATCAGCTTAGCGCGTGCCGCTTTTTCGTTGTATTCGGGATGGCCTTCGGTCACGCTGTTTTTGACTAAACTCATCTGCCATTCAAGTTTCGGGTCAAGGGCTGAGCGTTGATAGAGCTTGTCATCTTTCCATTCAAAGCGTTTACGGCCATCTTGCGTGCGTAGGGTGAGCAAATCACGGCCACCCGGTTTTGCCGCAGGGCCGCTGGTGCGCAGTGTCGGCAGTTTATTGGCGGTGCCGTGGCAATCGGCGCAATCAATTTCTACGGCAGCGGCTACTTCGCCATAAATATGGCCATTGCCATGCGCGTCCTGAACAAAATGGCAGTCAACGCATTGCATGCCAATATCCAAATGGATGGACGTCAAATGCACCGCTTTTTTGAATTTTTCGGGATCATTATCGGCTACCGGTTTACTGTCTTTGTCCAACAGGGTGCCTTTGCGATCGCGCTTATACACATAGCGAAAATTCCAGCCGTGGCCGTGGTAATCGGCAAACTGGCCATCTTTAAGCGTCGGGTTCAGTTCCGAAACTTTTTTAGAGAAATCTGCATTTCCCCACAAGCCCCGAGTGGCCGCCTCTTCCGGGTTGCGCTTAAGTATTTTGCTAATCTCTGTATCAGTTGGATATTTTTGCTGCTTCGGCCACATTGCCGGTGCATCTGATTCGTAATCCCACATCGTGGTGCCGTAAAAGCTATTGACGAAAATATTGGGTTGATGCATATGGCAAACCATGCATTGCGACGAGGGTATCGCGCGGGTAAATTCGTGTTTTAGTGGGTGTCCAGACTCAGTTTTGGAAATCGTCGGATCAACGCTGATTGATTTGCCTTCATTACCGTATTTGCCGTAAAACCCGGCACGCTTCGGGTCGCGATCGTTAGCGTAAACGGTATGGCAAGCGGTGCAGCCGGACGAGCGGTAATCGCCGGGCTGGTCGTTGGTGCCGAGAAACCAAAGGTGCGGATCATTCAAGCGCGTTTTAGCGATGTTTAAAACCGGCACGGCAATGCGTTGACCCGTCGCGGGGCCACGATTGGATTGTTTAATATCCGGCCGGCCCGGTTCGTCAAGCTTTTGCAGTACCCCTGTGCTGTTGGGTAGACCAATTTCAGGAAAGCCAGAATTAATAACGCGCCCGCCGCGCTCAAATACGCGGAACACATCACCGGGTGCCACGGTTTCCCATGCAGGTAAGGCAGTAAGCGCAGGCAATATGCCCATTTTTGTCATATGCTCATTCACTGGCACGGGGTTCTTAATCGAAGCGCCCACACCATCGGCGGTATAGGATTCGCCTAAAATATAGCGCTTATAAGGCAAGATACCATTGTTGTATGCTGCCCCCCCCCAAAGCATGGCGCTGGTGGACATCAAGCTACGTTCTACCGCTTGCACGGTTTCTAGGTGGCAAGCACCGCAGGCTTCCCGCGCGACCCGTAAATCACCGGGGTTGATAAAGCGCACATAGTCTTTATTTTCGCGGTTCAGCAGGGTGTAGCTGCTTTCAGGATTGGCAGATGATGGATAGTTCCACGCTTTCGGAAAAGTCGGATTTACGTGGGCGCGATTCATCGCGGCACTATATTGGGCGTCGCCCACACCCTTATAAATCGCATCTTTGGGTTTAGCCACGCCCACATCACCGCCGTGACAATCGGTGCAACCTAATACCACTGCCGGGTTGGCGTGCATGGTGTGTTTATCCGTGCCGGTATGGCAAGTTACGCAGCCAGCAGATTTTAACTCAGCGTCTTTTGCGGTTTGGCGCGCGGGCGCAGCGGGATGTTTGAGGTGAGTCGCTTTTTGCGGCGTAGCAGCGGCCACGGGGCCAACCGTAGCGTTGGCGTTAGCATTGGCGAGCGTAAAAGCGAGTCCTAAGCTTAGGAACGGAACGCAAAAAATTAGGGTTATAAACGCACGCATCTTCAGCCTTAATATGTGAGCACTAGATTTAGTAAAACTGAGTATTGCGCTCCACGCTTGCCTTCATCATAGAGCTGTTTAAGCCCTTTTCCGGGTAGCAAAGCCGACGCAGAGGCATTAAAGACAATGTTCTGTGACATAAATGGCCGATACTGCGCTCCCAAAGAAACATCCACACCTAGGTCTTTTGACGGCGGGGTCTGATTACGCAGCACACCCAATACCGATGTGTTTACAAACTGCAATTTTGATACATTGGCAATCACCCGAACTTGCGGCGTTAGGTCGGCATCTGCGCCGACGCCCAACAGGGTTAAACCAGGATTTACAAAATTAGATTGGCCTTGGTCTTTTGATGACCGCAGCGACGGCAAAATACCGTTGCGTCCAGAAAGCGCTACGCCACCACCCCCAATCAAGGGGACGGCTTGGCGAATGAAAAAGCTAGTGTCGGCACCCGCAAATTGCGGGTTTTCAAAAATCGCATCAAAGCCGGTGGCGCGACTATCAAAAGGGTCTTTGTCGCCAGAGGCAACCAAGGCATTCGCGCGGACGCGCAGCCATGAAAAGTCGCGCGAGAGTTCAGCTGCCGCCATGCCCGCACGAATGGTTTGCGGCTTTTGTGCGAGCGGATGGCGATTATCCCGACCGAGCGCTGCATATAGAGAGGTAGTTAAATTCCATTTGCCAAAATGCCCGTCACCGTTGAGTCCAAGATAGGTTACGCGATAGTTATGGCCACGTACATCGCCCAATACTGCTGGACGAACTAGCGCGCCATTGCGGTCATAGTAATCACGACTCGATTCACGATTGATGTTGTGGATGATGGTAGCTTGTGTGGTGTGGCCAAGAACGGGGAAGTCCTGTTTATAGACGTTTGCAGCCAGTATATGATCGCGCCGCAGGGTTTGATTAATATCGTTTAAGCCGCTATTGGTGTCCTTTTCGATGCGTCGAAAGTACGCCAAGTTGTATTGCAATTTATTATTATCACGGGTACCAAACAAGCGCACACCAATGGGCACATCTTGAAACAGAAAACCACGAAAATCCGATGTGAAGGGCTGAATGCCCACGCGCAGCGAATCAAAATCATAGCGTTCAGATACGTTGCGCAGGTGCACATCAGCAAAGGCTTCTTGTATGCCAAGGTGCGAATCGGTGCGATTAAAACCTTCACGGGGATCAACCCGCACTGCGCGTACTTCGCGTGTACGCGCATGGTTAATATGAATAGCGGGCACAAATCGAAACTCATAGTCAGGCGGCTTAAAGGTGGTGTTGCCTTTGGTTACGCCCACGGAGAAAATAAGTGTTTGCACTAGGCCTGTTTGCCGCGGGCGACCAAACACATCGCTGGCGTCGGCACCAGCCGTAGATTGCGCACCCACGGGTGTAGGCAAGCGCCGCGCTTCAATGAGTGAGTCCGAAATTGCTGAAAGCGCTAAGAACCAGTCATTGCCCCATTTAGCAAACGGCTCAAACGGCTTATCGCCTTTATACACATTGTGATTGTACGGATCGTACCAAGGGAATTTAATGCCCAAGGTATCGACGATGCGCCAACGATCCGGCACGGATACTAACTCACGCGGCATGAGCGGCGTTGGTGGCGATACTTGATTTGGATCAATTGGTGGCAGTTCGTATTTGAGCGGCTTACTTTGCGGGCGTTGGCGCTCGATTGCCTCATCGCTTGCTGTGCTATCAACTGGGAGTACCGGGAGTACTGGAGGTGTTTGTGCGTAGTTGCTTGAAAGCGACGCGCTCAGCAGCGCAAAGACCACTGCCTTTAAAATTGGCTTGCTTGAAGGTATTGTCGTCGCAGGCATGTGTCTTGTAGGCATTTTACTCATATGCCCTCGCACACATTTTGTTCCGAAGAACCATTGAATGGCGCAACCGGACAATTTACGTAGCGCAAGCGCGTGCCTTCGCCACGGGGTACTAATGTATCCGCACGAATTGCCTTTGGTGCATTGCCGATGCCCGTATTTAGGGCCTTTCCAGCATTGCTTAAACCTAAAAAGGCGACCATATCATCTTGGTCAATGCCGTCGCCAGATATGCCAATAGCGCCCACCAACTGCGCATTGCGATAAATGGGCACAGCGCCCGCAAATATCTGAATGCCGTTTTTAGCGCGGATTAGCCCTGTGCAGTCAAATTTCGCTGACCCTGTCGCCGCCGCCACAATAGCGCTGTAGTTCAGATCGAGTTGCAAACCCAAATGAAACGGGCTCCAGTTTTTAAACGGGGTACTGAACGGGCCAGCTTCAGTGCTTTGGATGCCATCCGGAAAAAACGGGCGCGATGCGTTACCAAGCGCGCGGCTTGAAAACGCGATGCCATTAGCGAGCATGGTAGGGTCATTAAAAAACGTGCGGCTAGCCGCTACGTATTCGTTAAAGCTACGAAACGCAGGAACCGTTGCGCCATTCGCGCCTAGGTAGGTAAAGCTTGGCAAATTGCTAAGCTCGGCGGCAAATGTAGGGTGCGAGAAAGTGACTGCCGTGCGTGCTTTTTGCAATGCAACATCAGTACCGAAAACAGGTGCATCAGGCGTACGCACAAGCACGAGCGCATTGCCTAAGGTATCGACTACGGTGATGGTAACTTGTGCTGCTGAGCCCAGTGGCCGACGAATTTGCGCGCGCGCGCGGTTGGCTACTTTTAGGGCTTCTTGAGCAATCGTGCTCACTTCATTTGACTTTAAAAAGCCATCGCCCCCAGCAACGATTGGGTAGCGATTTTTACCATCATTGTCCGTCAATACAAAGCCATTTAGTGCTGCAAATACGCCGCCATCTGCTTGGTAGCCGGATGCAATTGAACCAAAACTGGTCCCAGCGCGCACGGCGCCGTCAAAATAGCCGCCGACTGGTATACTTGCCCCGGCTAAATTTGCATAGCCGCTGCTGGGTGCGCCGTTGCTTAGTGTTGATTCAGAATCGATATAACGCAACGTGCGGCCATCAACGCTGATGCGATTGCCGCGAATATCATCTGGCGCGGCATAGCCGATGGTGGCGGCCACGGCAATGCGTTCATCGCTGCTATCATCAAAATCACTAATGTCGGCATCCAGCCCATACACCGCGTCGGAGATTACACCGATACCGCCAACGAGTCGATTATTTTTGTAGATTGGCAACCCGCCAGGGTCAGCGGAAAGCCCTAACGGGGAGCGTTTAGGGCCGATTGTGCCGTGTTCAGCCCGGCGCATAAGGTCAGAGCAGGAGAGCTGCGAAAATTGCACACCGTAAAGCGGGCCGGCAGGTTGATTTGCCTCGCGCGGATTAAAATTTTCTTGCACAATTTGCCCTGCTGTGCGGCTTGAAAACGCATTGCCGTTTGATGACAAATAAGCACCGGTGATAGCTTTGCTGATGGCCGCAAAGGTGTCAGGCAGCACATCAATATTTTCTAAACCACCATCGATTTGTTTTGCGCCATCGCTGCTGTTTTGTTTGCTGGTGATTTTAAAAGTAGTAGCCGCACCCGTCATACGGAACACCGCCAATACATTACCCACGCGATCAACTACGGCGAATGTCGCCGCCTGCTTACGGATGGTGGCTTCTGCCACACCTTGGGCAACAATACGTTGCACATCTTCAATACTTAAAAAATCCGTGATGGCAGGTGTCACCAGGGACGCGGGCGCGGGGCTGCCTGATCCAGAATCACCCCCACTGCCGCAGCTGACTAACGCGAAAGAAGTTAAAGAAAGCGCCCAAAATCGCAATATAGCACTGCCTGAAGATGCCCAATTTACGGCTTTCTTCATCATTTAATTGCGCTCGAAGTAGGCGCTTTAGGTGGCGCATCGATACCCACTTTGAATAGACGAGCTGGATGATTGACGCCCGGTAATATCGGTGCGACTCCAGATTTTGGGCTGCCTGTGTGAAAGCCGTGGCAGGTTTCACAGGTGCCTGGCGCTTTATCTTTAGTGACTACATTGCCGCCGTGGCATTCGCGACAGCTTTCGATTTTAGGTATCGAAATTTCGCTACTTAATTTTGATTTCGCCACATCATGGCAACTGCTGCATGTCTCCGTGGCGTGCGCCGAGTGTGGAAAGCGCGATTTCGGCAGCCAATGCTGAGTGATGACAATCGGCGTGATTTGCCACGGAGGGCTATTCGCCTCTATTGCATCGGCTGCGCCGCTATTGACGGCTAAACTTGCTTTGAGATCTTTAGTTTTGGTAATTTCATGGCAGGTGAAGCACAGCCGTACTTCAAAAATCTCTTGGGTGATGTTCGTCGCTTTGCTATTTGCCCACGCCAGTGTTTTTAGCGCCGCAGTAATAGGCGCTCCGGTTTTGCTGCTGCGTTGTTGCTCAACGGCGTTAAAGGCGGCAGGGGTATTGTCAACGGCGTTAGGACCGAGGGCTGCCAAGGCATAGTGTTCGCGCACGGTTGCGATGACGTCGGGTATTTTGCCGTGCGGCACTTGGCGCGACGTGGCATTGGGCTCAAATTCTAGTGAATGGCATGATTGGCAATGTGCCGCCATGGTGGTTAGTTTGAAACGCGTGCCGGTTTCGTCAGATTCATGGCAATTTTTGCACTCCATGAGTACGCGGCCGCTAGGGCTGCGCACACCTTTGGCACTTATGTGCACGTCGTGTGGAAACTTAAGCCCAGATGATTCGACGTAGCGGGTTTTGTCGGTTTGAGCGATGCGTTCAATATGAACGTTGGGGACGCCAGCCTGTGTTAGGGCCGCGGCGCTTTTCTTATCTGCGCCGCGCAGCAGCATTGAAACCTTAAATGGCGGATGATCTTTGCTAAAGTCTGCCACGTCCAACACCCCCGTCTGCGGATGTTTGGCTTTTAGATTGCCGTGGCAATCCGTACAAAGCTTAGAATCGCCTCGCACCAATCCCAGTGCGCCCTTGTGATCGCGATGGCAATCAGCGCAATAGGCATCACTAAAGACAGTTTTGTGCACGGCTTTTGATTGGGCGGTATCGAGTGCGAAATGCCAGCCAATTTTTTTATGACAGTCTTCACAAGCTTGGTTTTGCACTGACTGAAACGGGTGTTGGTGGCAGGCACTGCAGTTGCTGCCAAAGCTTGTGTGCGCGCTACTAAGCGGGCCTACATCCCACGAGCCATCAGGGTGGATCGCAGGTTTAACTTTGGCGGCTTTAACCAAGTTGGCATCTGGTGCTTTCATCGTGCTGGCTCCTACTAAAAGCGCTTTTTCGCGTTCGAGAGCATGCCACACGGGCCAGGCCAAAAACACCATCAACACGCTCACCGCGCTAATCCAGCTTAAGGCCCGCTTTGACAGCCATGTGCGCGCAAGTCCAGCTTTGATTTGGCTTTTCACCGCATCAAGATCATCTGATAGCGGGTCGATTAGCTCGACGCTTAACGCAATATCAATATCGTTCGCGTTCGGTAAAACGATGAGTTCAAAAGGTCCGATGAGTATCTTCTGGCCTACTTCGAGTGCCGCCGCAGTGGTGGATTTGCCATCTACGGTAATCGTCCCGTGGCGCGCTTCGATGTAACTTGGGTGCCCAAAATTAGTCATAATTTCGGCATGAAACAGCGATACTCGCGCATCCGACAAATGCAGTTTGCAATCAGCGCCGCGACCGATGCGTAAGGTTTCAGCGGTAACTTCTCTTGAAGTTAGGGTGGCTTCGCCTTTTTTATTTCGTGTGATCGTGGTGAGCGTAGTTTTCATCGATGGTTAGGCTAAACGTTCAACGGTAAAAAAATACAGCAATGATGTGCGCTGTCAGCGCTGCCAGTAAGGCAAACGACGTCGGTACATGAAAATAGAGCCATATTTCCATCATGGCTTTGTAGCGCACATCGGTTCGTGCGCGCGCCACTAATCGTTCTTTACGGAGCATTAGGGTATAGAGACTCTGCTGGCGTTGCGCCTCTTCGCCCTTAACGTTTGCAGCATAAGCGTGGACTATCTGCACAGCGTTGCTGGTTGGGCAGTTGCGCACATGTTCCCGTAATTGCGCGATAACGCCGCCGCCAATGCGCGTTTCCTGCACCGATTGCAGCACCACACTATTTATTTCGTCGGGCATGCCAAGCGCTAATCTACGGGCTTCTCGATCAATATCGGCGATTTTTAGCGCCACGCTATCAAGGGTATCTTCCGCCAAATTTTCAGTCATCAACCGCGGGAAGCGTAGGTAAGTGAATACACCAAAAAAGCCTGACGCGATGACGATGAGCATCAGCAAATAGGCAAGTGTATGGATGTTCCAACCTACCTGAAAACCCGAGTGTAACGTCGCCACCACGATGAGCGCGCCGCCCAAATACACGTGCGCAGACAACCAGCCTTTTAGGTTTTGCGTAGCGCGGTAACGGCGTTTTTGAATTCCGAACCACATCAGCCACAAAATGAGCACTGCACCAATCGTGCCCAAGGTATAACCTAACGGCGTGCCGCCATAGTGCCCAAGCGGATAACGCCACCAGCCGTAGGCGAGGGCGCAATTGGCGGCAAGGAGCGCCGCAATTTTAAGATAGCGATAACGCGCAAACTCAAGAAACGTGCGGTGACGCATTTGATCATACCTCGCTACAGTCGTATCCAGCGCTATACCCGCAGTAGTCAACTACGCGGCTAGCGTTGATAGATGTATTAGCTTATTTGAATGAATTGCTACATTGTCAGAAATTATGGACAATCTTATCTGAAAACTGTGCTCTGGCGATGACCAAATACATATTTTGGACACATTTCTAAATGGTGAGGTCGCGATCCAATATGCCATCTCTTCCGAGCGCTTCAAAATAATTTCATCGGTTGGTTCGCAGCTTTCGTCTGCCAACCGGTGTTCTGTGTCCGAAACGGCTCGCGGCCGCGCACCGAAACGCAGATAGTGTTGAAGCGGCGAACGGGTAACTATGCAGCGCTTACTTGCGCTTTTAATCCCCCTGACAGGCCTAAAGTCTGCCTACGCCCACGCTAACTTCATTTTTATAATCGGAGAACCAATGAAACTACCTAACAATTTTCTATGTGGATTAGCTGCAGGTGTGGTCGTGATGACTTCCGCCGTACTGTTGATGGCTGCAAAAGCCCCACCCACGAAGTTTGACGAAATAGATGTGGGCCGCATCAATATTCGTGAGCCCGATGGTACTTTACGGATGGTGCTTGCAAATCGTGCGCAGTTTCCCGGCTCACCTTGGAAAGGCGGCGAGGTACCGCGCCCTGATCGCAAAGCATTTGCCGGCATGCTGTTTATGAATGATGAGGGCACCGAAAATGGTGGCTTGATCCAAAAAGGGTCAGTCGGCGCTGATGGCAAAGCGTCAGCGGGTTTGAGTCTAACTTTCGATCGCTTTAGACAAGACCAAGTCATGCAGCTATTGCATGCCGAAGACGGTGGCCGTGCGTTTAGCATGTTTGCTATCAACGACGAAGCAGATGGCACGCAATTGGACCTGATGCAACGCGCAGAACGCATGAAGACTATTCGCGGTCTTGAGCCAGCCGCGCGGGACGCCGCCATCGCGCAAATGCGTGAGCTGCGCCAGCTGCCCAATAATCGCGTGCGGCTTGGCACTACCGGTGATGGCGCATCCGCACTAAGCTTAGCCGATGCGCAAGGTAGACCCCGGTTGATGTTGCTGGTAACAGCCGATGGTAAGCCAAGTGTGCAGCTACTGGATGACAACGGTAAAATGGTGAAATCTATCGAGCTTGATGCCGGTAAAAATACGCCGCCTCCAGTGCAACCGCCGTCTAAAAATAGCAAAGGGCAGCAGCAATGAAAGTAGGGTTACCGTATGTCGTGTTGATGTTAAGGATTGGCGTGGTGTGGTGGGTGTTGTTGGTGGCCATCACGGCAATTTTTAGCATGAGCGTCGCGTTTCTTGCAGCGCTGCTGGTTTTTCCATGGATTGCCTTCGGCATTGGCACGGCGGCCGCAGTGGTGCAATATCGGTCACTAGTCGCAGCCTCTTGGGGCGCTAAAACAACCGCAAACCCCCTAGTTTCGGGGCAGCGCCAATCACTGAGCCTTGACCTACCAGCAACGCAAGCCATGCGAATTGCTGTTGCAGCGGTGACGTCTGTGTTTGGTGCAGTTGAACAGCGCGTGACGTCAAATGAAATGACCGCACATATTTTGGAGCGTGGCGTAAAGCCTACTGGATTGCGTACGTTGCGCAGCGATGAGTTAACGATTATCGCGGCGGATGACGGCGGCGCGCACCCTTCGACGCGAAGCACATTACAAATCAGTTGCGAGCCCATGCATGCTTGGCTGTACGCGCTGTTTTGGGTTGAGGCGGGCCGAGGTGCGCGGCAGGTTGAAGCGCTGCGGGCGGCCATTTGGACGCGGGTTCGCGCACAACACGATGTTGCCGATGCACTTGACCAACAAGGTGCATTGCGAGCGCGTGCGGAGCAGGCAGAGTTGCAGCTGTTACGTGCGCAGATTGAGCCGCATTTTTTATTCAATACCTTGGCACATTTGCGCGCTAGTATCACCGCAAGCCCGCTGGTTGCGCAATCAATGCTTGATGCGTTGATCGAATTTTTGCGTGCCAATAGCCAGACTGCTGCAAGCACAACCATTAGTCTGGCAGATGAGTTAAAGAAAGTTGAGGCCTACTTAAAAATTATGCAAATACGGCTAGGCGAGCGCCTTCGATATGTAATTAGTAGTGATGCGTCACTGCACAAGCTGTTGGTCCCGAATGCAAGTGTTTTAATCCTAGTTGAAAATGCAATAAAGCACGGGATTGAACGTATCAATGGTTCGGGTTTAATTTCAGTAACCTGCAGTCAGGATGGTGCGGCACTTGTTATTGAAGTTGATAATGACGGGCCTGTATTAGCGATGCTGCCAGACCGCGGAATGGGTAGCATGGGCGGATTGAGCAACTTGCGCGAACGGTTGCTGCTAATCTATGGCGGTGTTGCGCAGATGCAAATTGAAGATCGCCATGCAGGTGGTGATACAAGTAGCGCTACGGGTAGCGATGCAAGTGGCGTGCGCGCCACGTTGCGGCTACCCACGCAATGACTTATCAACGATGAAAATAGCTAAACGCTTAGCGGAGTAATTGCGTGGCAACTGATGAAAAGCTGAACTATGGTGATCACAGCAATGGCGGATGGGTGCTAGTCGTTGAGGATGAACCACGTTTGCGTGATGAGCTCGTTGCGCTCCTTGCAACACTCGCGCCCGACTTTGGTGAAATACGGGCTTTTGGCTCGGCGGAAGAAGCTTTATTGGCTTGTCAGGAGGGTGCGGCGCACGCTGCACCACATTGCGCTTTTGTTGATATAAACCTTCCCGGCCAATCTGGCCTAGAGCTGGCGCAGGCACTGCCCGACGAAACGCGTGTGGTGTTTGTAACTGCCTACGATGCGTTTGCAATACCGGCGTTCGATCGCGGCGCCGTGGACTATATGTTGAAACCGCTGTCGTCTGAACGACTGCAACGCAGCATAGATCGGTTGAGAAATCGGATCACGTTACCTTCTGGTGATCTGCAACCCGTGTTGCGGGACTTGCCCCAACTCCAACCCAAGCTGCAACCCGTCGCTTATTTACGTTGGTTAGCTGCAAGTGCTGGCCGCCGCACCCAGCTAGTTGCAGTCGATGATGTCGTTTTTTTGCAGTCAGATAACAAGTACACGCGGGTAGTGAGCCGCAACGGTGAACATTTAATTGAGGAATCACTAAAGACGCTACTGCAAAAACTCGATCCCGCGGTTTTTTTGCAGGTGCATCGATCTACTGTGGTAAATCTGCGCGAAGTGTTGATGGTAGAGCGCGATGAATCGGGGGCCGGACTGATACAGTTGCGCAACAATCCAGATGTTTTGCGTATCAGTGCGCCATTTTTGCGGGCGTTTAAGGCATTTTTAGCTTAACTAAGTACAAGCCCGCATTACTCATACCTTAACGCCTCCACCGGCTTCAGTGCTGATGCGCGTTTTGCTGGATAAAATCCAAAAAATATCCCGATCGCAGCCGAAAACGTAAACGCGATAACGATACCGGACGCGGTGATAGTGACTGCCAGTGGTGAAAGTTTTGTAATGGCCATGCTGCCCGCGTAGGCCATCGCTACACCCAGCGCGCCCCCGCAAACGCAAATGACGATCGCTTCGGTTAAAAACTGCAGCAACACGTCGCGGCGTTTAGCGCCTAGTGCCATTCTGATACCGATTTCCCTGGTGCGCTCAGTCACTGATACCAGCATGATATTCATGATGCCAATGCCGCCAACGAGCAATGAAATAGAGCCGATGGCGCCGAGCAGCAGGGTTAGCATGGTGGCGATGCCTTGGGCCGCTTCGGCGATGGCCGATAAGTCGCGCACGGTAAAATCATCTTCTTGATCTTCGCGAATGCGATGGCGAATTCTAAGTGTTTGCTGTATGTCGTATTCCACATCCTTCATGCGATCGGCGTTCGCTGATTGCACCATAATCAAATTAACCGAGCCCGGAAACCAGGTGCGCATAAGCTGCTGGCGGGCGGCACTTAAGGGTACGAACACGGCGTCGTCTTGATCATTACCGCCTAAATCACTGCCTTTGTTGGATAACACGCCAACCACTTCAAATGGCTTGCCGCGAATGCGCAGCATTTGCCCCACGGGGTTCATCTCACCATAGAGCGTGCGTGCAACCGTACGACCAAGCACCACTACGCGTGAGATCGAGCGCATTTCCACTTCACCAAATAAACTACCTTGTTCGGTTTCCCATGTTTTAATCGAAAAATACTCGGGTGTAACGCCCCACACCATGGCGTTCCAGTTGTTGTTGCCCGCAGCGAGCTGAAACGGTTGGCTTAAAATTGGCGCACTAAACTCCACGTTGTCTATTTTTGCAAGCGCCTGTGCATCGGCCTGCGTCAGCGTTTGCGCGGCACCGCGACCCGCGCGGACGCCGTTGGATGTTTGTGTGCCGGGAAACACGATAAATAAATTCGAGCCCATCGCGGAGATGCGCTGGTTAATGTCGGAGCGCACCGATTCGCCGATGGCTAACATCAGCACCACGGCCCCCACGCCAATAATGATGCCGAGCATGGTTAAGCCTGCGCGGAGTCGGTTCATACTCATGGCGCGGAATGCTTCGATAACAACTTGAAAAAAGCCCATTTGCTGCTCCTCAGATACTGCTGCATCAATTTTACTTTGCCTGAAGACGCCCTATTTAAAGGCGTCTTCAGGCGCTTATTGTTCGCCTTAATCCGCCAACAAGCGTTTTAAGTCGTTCGTCAAAACGGTGTCTGGATAGCGTTTTAACAGCGCTTTTAGCTCAGTTTTGGCGAGCGCTATTTTACCAGTCCGCTGTAAAATTTCGACTCGCGCTTGCCACGCTTGTGCGGTTTCTGCCGGCGATGTTGTCGCACCGATGGCGGGTGCGGCAGCTCTTGCGGGTGCGGCCGATAACGTCGTTGTTGCCGATGTTACTGAGCCTTGTGCGACTACTGGAGTCGGTGCTGGCGGCGCCAATGCAACGGCTGCTGGCGCTGGTGCCGCGGCGGCGATAACGATGTTTGCTTCTCTTACTTCCTTTGCCTCCTTGGCCTTCTCAAGTTCTTTCTTTGAGCCGGAAAGTGTGACTGTTCCGGCTCTTGAGTCTGCCGGAGCGTCCGCGCGGCGACTACGCACTTCGTTTGCCAGTGGCGCAGCATCAGCCAAAATAATGCGGTCTTGCTGGCGTGCCGTAGTATCAGCTTTTGCAACGACTTTCGCCGACTCAGTAACCGCACCAAGCGCTGCTGCAGGCGCGGGCTGCGCTAATACTTTGGCTTGAATCATAGGCTCTGCAGAGGCCATCAGGGTTGCCTTGGCCGCATCCAGTGGTGGTGCCGCTATACCTACAGCAGGCGCTGCGGGAGCCACTGCAAGGATAGGTGCGCCGCCATTCTCCGCCAAAATACTGACTACCATCGGCGCTTTTTTACGAGCTTCTTCGGTTTTTACGGCTACTTCTGCTGTGACTAACTCTTCAATACCTTTGTCATGCTTATGCACCACGGTTTTGTAGATCACCACGGAGCTTAAAAAAAGCGAGCCAAACACAGCACCTGCCATACTAAATTGGGTGTACCAGGGTATTTTTTTGTAAAACGGCATCGACTGCCGCGCATTTTCGCGGGCGGCGTTGAGTATAGTTTGGTCAATGACTGGGCGTAGTTCAACCGCAGTTTTCGACTTCGCATAGGCCTTACGCAAGGCGTCATTCACGTCGCCCGGCAGCGCTGGTAACTGTGGTGGCAAATGTGCCGACGCTACTACAGTCTCTCCGGTAATCATCATAGGTAATCCTTTAGTGCATCGCGCAATTTTGCCACTGCATAACGCAAACGACTTTTTGCGGTTTCTACATTTACGTTAGTTGCCTGCGCAATGGCTTCTACTGTCATTCCTGCATCTTCTGATAACAAAAACGCCTCGCGCTGTGGTGCCGGTAATGCCGCCAAGGCTTGCATGATTGCCGCACCTTGTTGCTGTGCTACAGCCTGTGTGTCGGGTTCATCCACACGGCTGGCCATACCTTGCGCTACGTTAGAACCAAAATCAGAACCTGCATCTTCACCATCCCACGCTTGCACATCGGCAATCACTTTGGCCGTTGCGCCTGCCGCTCTAAAACCATCTACTACTCGGCGATGCGCCAGTGTATAGAGATAGGTGCGAAAACTAGCGCCATTGATGTTGGGCACATAGCGTTCGGCACCCTGAATCAAGTTTAGCCATACTTCTTGAAAAATTTCTTCCACTTTTTCATGCGGTAGTTTTCCTACGCATAAATGCCCGATAAAGCCTAGCAGCGCGGGTTTGTGGCGTGTGTAGAGCGAATTAAAAGCTTGATTTTCGCCGCGCATATAGCGCGACATCAGCGATTCGTCTGTTAAAAATGAAGCTTCTTCAGGTGGTTTTTGATCCATCCCCTCAGTGTAACGGAGCTTCGGGGCGGCGGCGCTTGGTCGTATAGAAAAAACGCGGAAAAAACCACTTTTTCCGCGTTGTGACGCTGCATTGTTGAGCCGAGCATTAAAACAGTTTATTTGCCGATTTCAATTTGCCCAACATAAATTTTTTCAGCACGGTCTTTTAAGCGCAAGGTAATCACTTTTTGCTTCGCATTACCACGTCCAAATCCTGTCGTTACCGCAACTTGCAGGGTAGTAGGCCCACTCGCAGTTTGGCTGCGGCTACCGTAATAATGGGCTTCGATGCGATAGGTGCCGGGTGCGGCTTCGCGCAATGAAAACTCTTCAGGGCCGTAACCACCAGTAAAGTCCAAGCTCATCCTGCCGCCTTGACGCCCGAAGCGATTACCGTAAAACACCTTTTCGTTCAGCGGGTCAGTAATCCATAAATCAATGTCGGTATTGTCGGCATCCCACGTCAGCACCGCGCGTAAATCAAGCGCCATATTCTTTATAAAGCGCGGATCAATACGGCTCACATCAAGCTTCTCATTTGCAGTGGCCAAAATGCCGTTTAAATCCGCCAAAGTAATCAATTCAATCTCTGGGAAACGGTTATGCCACGGGCGTTCTACCACTTCGTACAGCATATTGATGGCCGCCTGATATTGCTTATCCGCAGCTAAAGCAAGACCTAAATCGCGATACGATTGTGGCTCGTTCGGCGCTAACAACAACACTCTACGCAATACTGGAATCGCCAACTTAGGTTGCCCAGCCTGTAATAGACGCTGGGCCAAAATGCGGAGCAAACCACGGTTTTCTAAGTTCATTTCTGCCAAGTTGCTCAGCACGCGTAACGCCGATGCAGTTTGTTTTTTATCAAACAAAATCTCCGCCGCATCCAGATAAAAGCCGCTGCTGTTGTTATAACTCGGCGCTTCATCAAGGTAGGCGCGATAGACAGCATCGCCTTCCGCTTCGCGCAGCCGTGCAGAATACGGTGCGTTGGGCTGCCAGCTTTTTAGCGTGATAGCCGCAGTAGTTTCGTTAAATTGACCCTGAGTCGTTGCCTTTTTTTCTTTAGCCATGTCCGCGCGCGGGCTTTGCGCCATACGATTAGATGCTGAAGCGCTTCCTACCCGGCCTTCGGCAAGTGATTCCATTGGGGCGCTCGCTCTAGCTGCGGGCGCCATAGGTGAAGCGGGCGGAGCAAATGCAGGCGGAGGTGGTGAGCGGGAAGCATCCGCTTCACTTAAGCCGCGAATGCCTAGGGTAGCTGATTGCTCCAGCATGTCGCGTTTAGCGGCTTCAACTTTAATCGGATATTTTGGATAAGTGCGCTCCCACCAAGTCACTTTCTCGTTAAATCGCGCCATCACGTTATCAATATGCTTCTGCCTATCAGCGCGCGCAGCGGTTTGGCCTTGCGCTTTTAGCGCGTCGTATTCTTTGCGTAGCATTAACGGTGGCGTGATGTCGTGGCGCACATAGTCTTGCACGGTGCCGAGCACGATTAACGATGTTTCGCGCGAGGCTAGTGCAAATTTATTGCCTAAGCGACGAATTTCAGCGCGGTTAAGCTGATATTCGCCATCTAGGTTGTTTATCCGCAACATCGCCCAACGCCGTGCGCTGCCGTCGCTATCCGCGTCAACGGTAACAGGCACATTGATGTTGCGCATCGCTTCACCATCTAGCTGTAAAGCCATAGAAATAGCGCTTTTTGAGCCATTGGCGGTGCTAACCGCGAAATCATCCAGCACGCCTGCCACCACTAAATTGCCGTTACTTACGATGTTTGATGCCAGCACAACTTCACTCGCACCACTAATTTTAATGTCGCGCACGGTGCGTACTTTTTCGATCAATTGCGCTACGGCATCCTCCGCTGATTGCTTATTTAAATCAACCAAGCGACCGCCCAAAGTTGACCTTTCTGAAATTTGGCGCAGCACCACGCTATCGAGCTCAGATGCCGAATTGACGGCGTATACCTGCGCGTTAAACCTCGGTAGTGCGGCATTAAAAGCGGCGCCGTAGTTGAACAAACCATCACTGAACAATAGATATTCGCTCACGCTCTGTGCGTTATCAACGGCGTGGAGATTGCTTGCGCCATCGCGCGGCGCGGCCTCGAGCACGGTGCGCAACCGCGACCAATTTCCATCGCGCACGGTAAATTTTTGCTTGGTTTCAGCAGCATCGCGAAATATGGTGAGTGTGATTTCAGTATTTTTAATCTTCCCAAAGTAGCCGTCTAGCAACGCCAGCTCACGCGCAACATTGCGCTTTGATGCACTGAGTGAGCTATCCCACAGCAATCCAATATGCCTTGGCAGCGCCCTATTTACGGGCTTCTCCAAGGCATCATTTAGTACAATGTCGGCCACGAAATAGCGCTTTCCTTCAAATGTACTTACCGTGGCTGCGGCTGTGCGCAACACCGGAATATCTAACACCACAGTGCCTTGCACCTCGGCAGCTGCGCTGGTGCCGCTGTAGCGGAAGGCAGTTGCAAACTGCTTATCGTTGAACGGATTGATCAACAGCGTTGGTGTATTGCCAGCAATTTTA
The DNA here is from genome assembly GCA_031409495.1 of Betaproteobacteria bacterium. GTDB lineage: Bacteria > Pseudomonadota > Gammaproteobacteria > Burkholderiales > Usitatibacteraceae > JANMDR01. The sequence goes on along the minus strand of JANNXI010000268.1, from coordinate 8,017 downwards.
AGTTCTACATCTAGCTGCTTCGCGGCAACGCCAATACTCACCGGCACGGCAAAACGCGCCAAGCCGTTGGCGCTCGATTGTAGGTTCTGTCCAGTGCGAATTACTGCGCGTTTAGTACCGTTTGCGGGTATTGGATAGAGGCGTAGTTTGAAATTATTGCCCTGAGTGCGTTCCAATAAGCCCGGGTCAACGCGTTGACGCACAATGTCCTCAAACACCGCTTGGCCTTTGGCTTTGTCCACCGGCATGGCCTCGCGCAACACGCCGTTTACTTCCATTGCAAAGCTAATAATGTCCTGCCCGTCTTGTAGCGGAAATTGGAGCTCGCCTTCCATCAGCCGATTGTTCGGGTTGCTTACCGTGATGTCGTAAGTGGTTTGTGCAAAGCCGCCTTGTACGCTGGCTTCCACCCGTAAAAGCTTTAATTCAGCGGGTAATAGGTTACTTTCAACCGCGCGCGGCCAAGTGAGCATGGGCGGCCGCGGCATTTCAATATTGGGCATTATTTTACGCCGCGGCGGTGCGGTCGCATCGCCCAATGCTGGCGGGGTATGACGTAGCAAAGACGGAAGTGGCTGCACTACTGGGGCTGAGGGTACGGCGGCAATGCTGACCAGACCAACGACGCTGAGCGCGCTGGCTACACTCGTAGCACTCACTATGGCTAAAAGCTTGCGTGACCATTTGTTATTTTTGTTCATGTTGCCTCCAATAGTGGATGGAAATTGCGCTAAAAATGCGCTTGGTGTAGCTTAATCGCGGCATGACCATCAAACGGGTTAAAGCAATAGCAATATATTTTTAAGCGTGCAACAAGGCATGGCGGGTGGTGCTGTTGGCCAACTGATCTAGCCACCATTGGAGGGCGCGTCCGGGCATTTTGTCGTGGGGATGATCTTTGGCCTGTGACTTTTTAAGCGTTACTTGTGCCGCCCGCCAGGCATAGCTCACGGTAACTATCCTTGCCGCACGTTCGGTTTGCTTCGCCACTAATAGCCCGCTGTTAATGTAGGGCTGCGCCATGCAAAGCGGTACAAACCCGCTGCCTAAGCCCCGCAATTGGGCATCTAGCTTCGTTTGCATGTCGGACACGGTGAGCACAGATTGCCCCGCAAGCAACCCAAGGCTTAAACCGTTACCGCGACGCGTGCTGTCGGCTACGGCTACCGCGCGGTGCTGCGCCAACGTGGCATCCGATAGCGGCTCGGTAGCGAGTGCTAGCGGATGATGCGGGGCTACTGCAAACACAAACGGCACATCTCCCATCGGTTTTATGCGGATGCTTGGTGACGCCGTTTGTTCGGCTACCCCGCCGATTGCCAAATCGGCTTGGCCTTCTGCCAACGCTTCCCATGTACCGCTGAGGGTTTCGCGCTGCAGTTTTAGTTGCGTGGGTGGGTTTAAGGCAAAAAATGCTTCGCATAACTCGAGCAAGGTGCGCTGCAAAATTAAGCTATCTACCGCAATGATTAGCTTTGGCTCCCAGCCAGTAGCCACGCGCTTCACCCGCTGCGCTACGGCCTCAAGCTGCGCCAAAATATGGTCGCCCTCGGTTAAAAGCTCTTGCCCTGCAGCTGTGAGGCTGGCTTTGCGCGCGCTGCGATCAAACAGCAATACATCCAAACCTTCTTCCAGCTGGCGGACACGATAAGTCACCGCGCTAGGCACTAAGCCCATCACCCGCGCAGCCCCTGCCAATGAGCCCTCGCGGGCAATGGCCTGCAGCATGGTTAAGGTTTCTGGGGTAAGCAAATTGCGAACTTGTTGCACCATAGGGAATCCTGTTTATTCAAATTATTTGAAGGTAATCATCAATTATAGTAGATTGTTTTGATGGTTTGGTGGCGTTAAAATTTCGACATTAAAGGAGAAGCCAAAAATGTTGACCGTCAGAAAATCGCAGGATCGTGGCTATGCAGATCATGGCTGGCTAAAAAGTTTCCATTCATTCAGTTTTGCGGGCTATCACGACGCCGCCAATATGGGCTGGGGAAATTTGCGTGTGATTAACGAAGACCAGATTGAGCCTGCACGTGGCTTCGGTACGCATGGCCATCGCGATATGGAAATTATCACCTATGTGTTGGAAGGTGCAGTGGGCCATAAAGATAGCCTTGGTAATATCGAATCTATTCCGCCAAATGATGTACAGCGCATGAGTGCTGGCAGCGGCATTACGCATTCTGAATTTAATCACGCACCGGGCAAAACCACGCATTTTTTACAGATTTGGATTGAGCCCAATACCAACAATATTGCGCCTAGTTACGAGCAAAAAACTTTTGCACCCGCCGTTAAACGCGGGCAGTTACGGCTAGTTGCAAGCCTGGGCGGCGTGGACGGCAGCGTGCATATTCAGGCGGACGCGCGCATGTATGCGGGGCTGTTTGACGGCGCTGAAAACGCTTCGTTGGTGCTAGACCCAAAGCGGCTTGCTTATGTGCATGTCGTGCGCGGGCAACTGTTGGTAAATGGGGTCGCGCTAGCTGCGGGCGATGCGCTAAAAATTGCGCAGGAGAATGCACTAATTTTGAATGAAGGCGTAGACGCAGAGGTAATCGTGTTTGATTTAGCAGCTTAATTATTTTAGGAAAAATTTGATGTCGAAAATTGTCGTTGTATATCATTCAGGCTATGGCCATACCCAGAGAGTTGCCGAGTTTGTAGCGCAAGGCGCGGGTGCTGAACTTATTCAAATCGATGCAGAGGGTAATATTTCCGACTCGCATTGGGCAAGTCTTGACGCCGCTGATGCCATCATTATGGGCAGCCCTACTTATATGGGCATGGCAAGTTGGCAATTTAAAAAATTTGCAGATGCCACAAGCAAACGGTGGTTTACGAGCGCGTGGAAAGACAAAGTGGCAGGTGGATTCACGATCTCCGCCAGTCCAAGCGGCGATAAATTGTCCACTATCCAATATTTCATTACCCTAGCCATGCAGCAAGGAATGATTTGGGTCGGGCAACCCGCAATGAACGACGGGACGATCAATCGAATTGGCTCCAACTCTGGTTTGATGGCGCAGGTGGGAGCGCAAGAGCCAGCAGCGAGCATACCGCAGGGTGATTTGGATACGGCGTCAGCCTACGGTAAACGAGTTTTGACAGTAGCCGCAAAATTGCGGGCCTAATTTTTTTGGTTTTGTGTAGGTGCAGTTGCAAGTCATTCGGGCGCATATTAATATGCGCCCTTTTTTCGTGCTTTTTTGGGCACCGCGCTACTGTGCCAATGCCAATACGCCTAAACTTAAACCCGCACTCGCCACCACGCCTGCAGCACAAGCACCAAGCAATATTTTTGCAGCATCAACAACAAACGGTAATTTAAAAGTTGCAGTAGGGGCTTGGTTCATGGGATGCCTTCATGAAAAAGTTGTGGGTTAGAACAGATGCTATTTAGCCTATGCAATCTGCTCAAAATTACAGTCAATGCTGCGCTAATGCTGGCGAAATGTGGCAGAAAAATGATTTAGCTTGCGTGGCAGTTTATTGGGGCATTGGCTTTGCTACACTGCATACATCGAAGCAAAACACTTCTTGAGATAATCGCCATGAGTAAAAATATCGCCCTAGTAGAAGATGATGCCGCCATTCGTGAAAACTATGCCGACGCGCTTAAGCGCAGTGGCTACACGGTTGAGACATTCTCTAATCGGCTAGATGCTTTTGCCCGCTTTAAAACCATGCTGCCGCAACTGGCAATTATTGATATTGGGCTAGGCCAAGAAATAGATGGCGGCTTTACCTTGTGCCGCGATTTACGGGCGTTGTCGAGCAGTTTGCCGATTATTTTTTTATCTGCGCGCGATAGTGATTTTGATGTGGTTTCAGGCTTGCGTTTAGGTGCAGATGATTACTTAACCAAAGACGTAAGCCTGCCGCATTTAATGGCGCGCATTGCCGCGCTGTTTCGTCGCGTGGACGCGCAGGCGCAACCGCGAAAGGCCGAAGATGTGCTGCTGCGGGGTGAGTTGGTGCTCGACATCAATCGCCTAAATATTGAATGGAAAAACCAGCAGGTGATTTTAACAGTGACTGAATTTTGGATGATTCACGCGCTGGTAAAGTTTCCGGGTCACGTAAAGAATCGCGATCAACTGATGCGCGAAGCCGAAATGGTGGTGGACGACAACACCATCACGTCCCACATGAAGCGCATCCGTAAAAAATTTCAAGTAGTTGATCAAAGCTTTGATGAAATTGAAACCGTGTACGGAATGGGCTATCGCTGGAAGCCTTAATTTAAATGGCAATCAACGCCAATAGTTTTTTTAGCAGTATCCGCACCCGCTTAATGGCGGTGTCGCTGGTGCTGTTGCTCATTCCCTATTTGGGCTACCGTTTTGTCACCAGCATGGAAGCGTTTTTGCGTGAATCGCAAGAACGCAGCCTAACTGATAGTAGTCGTCTGCTCGCGGCAACGCTGTCGGAACGCCCGTATTTATTGGCTCGGCGAGCACTGCCTGTAGTTAGAAATAGTGCGCCGGCTATCGCACCGCTGACTGCGGTGCCAGATGTTATTGCGACTGAGCCACAAAGTGCCCCTGCATTGGTAACGCCGTTGACACCATCCAGCGACGGCACCGTCGCAGGTGTGGAGGTAACAGCACTTAAATCGACGCCGCAGCCTGAAGTTGCGACGCAAGCTGTGCAGCCTCCAGTCACGATTGCCCACCCCACGATCACGGCAGAATTTGCAAATGAGCGCGCGCAAATTTTGGCGGTGTTTGGCAGCGATGACCCAGAAGCCGCGTCGCAGTTGGGTAGCTTATATGTGCCGTCAGAAGAAATTGAACGTATCTTAAAACACGTGCAACGTGACGCCTCGCGCATGTGGGTGTTCGATAAAACGGGCAAGGTGCGGGCGCTTGTCGGTAGCTTTAAAATGAGTCTTAATCAGCCCGTTATTTACGGTGCGCGCGGCAGTAGTAGCAATAGCGGCAGCGTGCTGCCTACGCCGCCAGAGTGGCTAAATCGGCTGCTGTCGTGGGTGGTGCCGTCCCTCACGGGTTCTGGCACAAATCCGGTGGGCGATGACCCGGTAAGCCGCGCCAGTACAGTGCTGCAGCAGGCCGATCGTGCGTTGATGGGCAATCGTTCCACCCAATGGCGGCAAGCAATTGATAAACAAACCGTGATACTTTCAGCCGCCCAACCCATCTGGGCTGATGGCGAAATAGTAGGTGCGGCCGTGGTGGAAGAAACCACGGGTGCGATTGCGTTGTTAAAAACGACCGCACTGCAGAACCTACTATTGGTTGGCGGCGTGGTGTTTTTGGTTGGCTTTTTAACGCTATTTTTATTCGCCGCGCGCCTAACGCAACGCATTCGCCGCCTATCGCGACAAGCCGATGCCGCCATTGACGCACAAGGCCGTTTAGACGTCGCACAATCGTTTCAGCACAATAAGCATACCGCAAAAGATTTAATCGCCCCCGATGAAATCGGTGATTTAGCGCGCGCACTAAATAACACCATGACGCGCTTATCAAGCTATAACCACTACTTAGAAAACATGGGCAGCCGCCTAGCGCACGAGCTGCGCACGCCAGTAGCTGTGGTGCGTAGCTCGTTAGATAACTTAAAAGCCAGCGAGATAGGTGAGGCGCAAACCACCTACGTAAATCGCGCCCATGAAGGCGTGACACGCCTATCAGGTTTAATTTCTAGATTGTCTGAAGGTACCCAATTAGAGCGGTTCTTGAGCACATCTGAGAAAGAGAAAATTGATTTGGTAGACCTATTAAATGGTGCAGTTACAGGCTATGCGCAAGCCTATCCGCAGCAAAAAATGGTGTTTGAACACGCAGGCGTGGCGATGGCGCAGTGCGTGTGTGTGCCCGATGCGCTGGTGCAAATGCTCGACAAATTGGTTGATAACGCGCGTGATTTTGCAGCGCCTGATACGGCAATCGCGGTGAGCTTGCGATCGGTGGCAAACAGTGATGAAGTAGAAATCAGCGTCGCCAATCAAGGGCCAGCGCTCTCAAAAGAAATTGAATCGACGTTGTTTGAATCCATGATCAGCATGCGCACCGAAGGCAACGCCAATAAAGCCGGGCACCTAGGTTTAGGGCTGTACATCGTGCGTCTGATTGCGCAGCATCATCAAGGTGTCGCTTCTGCGCGTAATTTGGTGAATGTTCAAGGAGTTGCAACGGGAGTGGAAATCACGGTTAAATTGCCGTTAACAGCGCCAGTGGCGCCATTGAAAATCGGGCGGTTTAGATTGGGTTAGTGCCTTGTAGATGCCCTATTTTAGGGCATCTACAGAGTGTTTAAAGGCTCAATTGCTAGTTTTTTCGGTGCCGTTAGTTGCGTAATCGTGCTTTCCGTCCAAGCAGCGTTGCTAGCTATGTCGTAGGACGGATCTCTTAGCCCAGCTCTTGCGGCTGTTTGCGATAACTGGCACTCAGCCGTTAATGCAGTCGCCACCGCGTTAGCTATCGCAAACAGCAGCGAGAGCCAGGCTACAAAGCGTGCATTTATTTGGGTAGAATTGAGTTGTCAATTTATCGCCACTCACTTCTGAATCGTCTCTACTATGTTCCCCATCAAACACCAAAATTTAATCCTCCGTCCTTTTGAAGCCCGCGACGCAGACGCCTTTGCAGCTGCTGCCCGTGAATCTGTTGATACCGTAGGACGCTGGATGCCGTGGTGTGTGGCGGATTATTCTGCGGCCACGGCGTTGGAATGGTTCGCGATTTGTGATGCTGGCTTTGCGGCGAAGACGGCGTGCGATGTTGGCGTGTTTGATGCAAACGGCCTATTGCTCGGGGGCGTTGGGCTGAATCAATTTAACCATCAGCATAAGGTGGTTAATCTTGGTTATTGGGTGCGCGCAACCAAGCAACGCCAAGGCGTGTGCTTTCGTGCGGCGCAGGCGTTAGCCAATCATGGATTCGCAGAATTGGGCTTTGGTCGTATTGAAATTGTCATTGCAGAAGGCAACGCACCAAGTGTTGCGGTAGCACGCAAATTGGGTGCTGTGTTTGAATGTTACGCGCGAAACCGTTTAGTGATCCATGGCGCAGCAGTGACGGCTTCAGTGTATTGTCTGCTTGCAACCGACTTAAATTTTTGATGGTTACCTGCCCGTAAAGCCAATAGATTAGCGCGTTTGCAGCACTTGCTAGATGTAAAAGCAAAGGTGAAGCCGTGCAAAAAAATGTTGTAGCGCTTGTGGTGCAACAGAAGTTTATGAAAAAGAGGTGGATACGGGGGTGGTGTTGAGGCTTCAATACTGCCTTTCGGGTTTTTCCAAGGCGCCAAGTATCGTTTGAGGTATGCGGTTCGTGGGCCCTAACCCAATGGTTTGTGCCCACTCGGTTTTTGAGTTTGGTAAAAGAGAAGATTGGGTTGTGGAAATAGCTTAAAGCGACGGAGTTTTCCGCGCAGTAGCCACCACCTCCAGCCCCCCCCGCCCCAAGCGCACCTGCAACGTTTCCCCCACGGCCACCTCATCCGCGTTTTTCACAATCGCACCTTGCGCATTGCTCACTAAGCTATAGCCACGTGCCAACACGTTCTCTGGGTTAAGTAGCGATAGCGCTTGTTGGTGCCGTTGGAGTTGCTTTTTTTGTGCCAAAAGGCTGTTTTGCAAGGCGCGCGTTAATCGGGCTTTTGCAGCATTAACGTCTTGTAGGTGGCCGTCAATGCTGGGTTTGTAAAGATTTAGCATTTGACGTTGCGCATTGAGTTTGGCGCTTGCGGTACTGCTGCTGCGCTGAAGGCTTAGCGTTAAACGCCGCTGCATTTGCGCGAGGTGTTGTTGCTCATTTTGTACGCGTTGCCGGGGCGAAACTAAGCCGCGTCTTGCATAGTCAATGCGCTGTTGGGCGCGGCCTAAATAGCGGTCAAGCGCACGCTGCAGCTCGGTTTTGCTACCGCGTACCCACGCTAGCAATTGCGTGCGATCAGGTGTGGCCAACTCGGCCGCGGCGGTGGGCGTGGCGGCGCGAATGTCGGCGGCGAAATCGGCGATGGTGACATCAGTTTCATGGCCGACGCC
>JANNXI010000267.1:0-12573 GCA_031409495.1 Betaproteobacteria bacterium | reverse complement strand
TCCATCACTAAGTAACGAATACCCGCGCAAAAATGGTGCACGTAGGCCCAAATAAACCCAATGATAATCAGCTTAACGATCGGGTGGGCAAAGATTGACTTCCAGTATTGGAAATTGAACTCGGAAGAGAGCGAGCTTTGCGTGATGTAGAGGGCCGCGGGAATAAAAAACAAAAACAACACGATGCCGGTGATTCGGTGAAAGATGGAAACTAAGCCAGCCAAAGGCAAGTTCATCAGGTTCAAGTCGTAATACTTTGGGCGGGGTTTTTTAACGATTGCTTTAGCTGTGGACATGATTATTTACCTAGCGAGCTTTGAGGAACTGACCGTGCGAGAAGTGCGGCGCCGTGTGATGTTATGGGTTTTAATTTAATTTATCGTTTGCCGAGCCGTTTTTAAGGATAAACCAGCAACTGCAAAAATAAATCCACATCATCGAGACCATGATTTTAATGCCTTTTTGCCCCTCATGCGCAAACCTGACAGCCATAATCGACCTTTTATGCAGCTTTAATTCACCCAAAATGCGGTATCAAGCAATAAAACTACGGTAGCGGCGCAATTACACATTCAAAACCGACAAAAACCGTTAAGCTAGCCACCTAATTTAACCTACACCGAAGGCACCATGCGCCCAATCCAGCAATTTGTTATGGCACTCATCATCTGCTTAAGCTTCGCGAGCGCAGCGTTTGCGGAAGACAAAGTGGTTTATCACATAGACGATGCCGCTACCCAAGCCACCAAAGGGTTGCGCAATATTCGGAACCATTTGGATGTCGCTCCAGATACAAAAATTGTGGTTGTCACCCACGCCAATGGCGTCGATTTTTTGATAGAAGGTGCCAAAGACGCGAAAAACCCAGAGATCGACTACGCGGCATTAGTGAGCGCTCTGAAATCACGCGGCGTCCAATTCGAAATATGCGAGATCACGCTGAAAAACCGGAACCTAAAACGCGATAAATTTCTTCTCGAAGCCAGCTTCATGCCATCCGGTGTAGTACGCATCACGCAACTGCAAAGTCGAGAAAAATTTGCTTATATTAAGCCGTGAAAGTCGGTTTTACGGGGTTTAGCATATGCCTGAAGATGCCCTAAAATAGGCTATCTTCAGCTCATATTCCTACCCGCCATCGTCTCAAAGTACGCCGCTAACGCCTCCATCGGTCGCTTGTTAGAAAAAAGCTGCGGCGCTGATGACGCTAATCGAGATCGCAATTCAAGCCGCCAAGCCTCATGGCTACACAGCCGTTGCACCACGATGGCAAATTCATTTTGATCCTGCGCGATCAACTCGTTCAAACTGAGTTGCTTAAGCATCGCCATGGTTTGCCGCCCGCGCATAAACTTGCCCGGCAAAGTCACAATCGGTAGCCCCATTCCCAACGCGTCCAAACTCGTGTTGCCGCCGGACCAGTGCAGTGTGTCGAGCATAAAATCGCACAGCTGGTTGATGCGTCGATAGTCGTCAATACCTTGATTTTGTAGCACTGTGACGCGAGCTGCGAAATCTAGCCCCCAAGCTTCGCACGCACGCCCGATGCGCGCCAGCACGATGCGTTGTTGGTGTGCGCTGCGACCCGCGAACATCACTAACTGTAAATTCTGATTTTCAGCCAATACTCGCGCCAACAAAGCGTCGCAATCGGGGTGAATTTTAAACAATGACTGTGGGCACAGCGCACAAACACGATCGTTCGGAATGCCATAATCTACGCGAGTTTTCAGCCGTATCGCGGTGTTCTCAATTTGCGGTGCGGGGTAGTTGGTGCCGATGCCGGGCAACAGTAACAGCGCTTCGTTATAGTGCGATGCAGCGTCGGCGGGCTCCATATCGGCACAAGAAATAAACGCATCAATATTGGCATGGCCAGAAGTTACCGGATGCCCCCATGCCATGCATTGCGTAGGGGCTAATCGCATCGCAGCCAAGGCAAACAGCTTCGGGTCCATACCGAGTTCTGGGTAAACCAAAACATCAAGCGCGTCAGCCTTGATGTTCGCAGCGAGAGTTGCCAGCGGTGGTGAACCTTGGATAAATTTATCTGCACTTGCCGCTATTTTTGCCGATACTGCATCGCTAAAATGGTTCGTGTAGTAAACCGTTACGTGAAACTTAGTGCGGTCTAAATCTGTAATCCAGCTGCCAAAATAAAGCCCCACGGGCGCGTGATAAAACTGTCGGCTGATGAATCCGACGCGAATCCGTGCGCCATCATCGCAAACTCGCTTCGGCATGGGTTGAAAAAACTGAGGTAAAGCACCGCGTAACAAAGAAGCAGAAAATGCAGCGTAACGCTGCGACAGCGCCTTATCGTTTTCACCTTGATACGCCAAATAGAAGTAAGACCAATACAGTGCATCGCAAAGCTGTGGTGTGGGAATGCTTGCAAATTGGGTGACCTTGGATTCGAGCTCCGTTAAACCCTGCTCAAAACAGTCGCGGATTGCAGAAATTTCAGCCATTGAACCAACACACGCAGGCGCATGCAACTGTTGTCGCAACGCCGCCGCCAGACTATTTGCATCAATGCTCAGCGCTTGCGCAAACATGGCCTGCGCGCCGGTATCGTCTCCTAATTCAAGCAGCACATCACCTGCATCCAAGCAATAATTCACGCTCGACTCATCGAGTGAAGATGCCCTAAAATAGGCCTTCTTCGACTTATCTAAATCGCCGTTCTGCCGATGTATCTGCCCCACCAAAGCATGTGCTTCGGCTAAATTTTCGTTCAGCGCCAGTGCCGTTTGCAGGTGTTGCAAGGCGGTCGCGGCGTTTCCCAAAGCCAGTTCAACAGCACCTAAGTTAAAGCTTGCTGCCACCGCTTGTGGCTCGGCACTCAGCACCGCTTCAAAACACGCTTTAGCCTGCAACCACGCGCCCATTTTGCGATGCAAAATCCCTAAATTGAGGCGCGATAACACATAGCGCGGTTCAATCTGAATGGCCCTTTCAAAATGATGCTGCGCCTGCGCGAGTTCACCGCCAAGCTCCAACAACACTGTACCCAATTGATTATGCGCCTGAAAAAAATTAGGCCTAACAACGATAGCGCGGGTCAAACAATCGGCAGCGACACTAAGATTTTTGGTTTGCAAATGCAGCGTCGCACAAAGCATCAAAATATCCGCGTTCAGCGGCTCCAAGTCGCAAGCCCGCAATGCCGCTGCCTGTCCTTTCGCCCATTTGTGCTGCGAAGCACACACAGCTGCAAGCGTTGCCCACGCAGGCGCGAACTGTGGGGCGGTGGAAACGATCTGCGCCAGTTGGTGCTGGGCTTGGGCGAATTGTTTTGCGACAGCTAACGCGCGCGCGGAAGCTAAGGCGGCTTGAAGGGCGGCTACGTCGATTAAATTTTTAGACATTCGTCATTATATTCGCGCGTACGGCCTCAGCTTGGCATTGAAATAGTTAGAAAAAGTCGAGTGTTTCGTTAAGGCCACCGTACGCAACAGACGCCGACTTTTGCTTTGAAGCACACAAATCCGGAATGCTCCGCAATAAAAAATGCCTGAAGAAGACCTAAAATAGGCCATCTTCAGGCATCCATCAATCAAAAAATCTACCGCTTAAAACATCGCTTCTTCCATTTGCGCCACACTGGAACCACCCATAATCAGCGCATCGGCAAAGCCACCTGCCTTAGTCATGATGTGATCGCCATAAAAACGTGCGGTGATGATTTTAGTTTTTAGGAACTGAGCATCACCTTCGTTTGCGGCTAATTGCTTGGCTGCAATTAACGCGCCGCGTGCCATCATCCAGCCGCCAGTGACGGTGCCCATTAGGTGCAAATACGGTACTGCGCCCGCAAACACGCTGGCTTGGTCAGTTGGGAACGTGGCTACAATCCAGTCGGTCGCGCGTTTGGCTTCCGCAATGCCAAGACTTAATGATTTACCAAGTGCTTTTAGATTGACATCACTTGATGCTTCAAGCACTGGCGATAGTTTTGCCATTTCTGCTAACAGCGCGAAAGCTGTTTGACCTTGTTCGCGCCCTACTTTGCGGCCTACTAAGTCATTGGCTTGAATACCGGTGGTGCCTTCGTAGATGGTTGAAATACGGGCATCTCGAAGGTATTGCGCAGCACCCGTTTCTTCAATAAAGCCCATACCACCGTGAACTTGTACGCCGAGTGACGCAACATCAATGCCAACTTCTGTACTGAAGCCTTTGACGACCGGAATCATCAAATCAACTAGAGCTTGATTCAGCCTCTTCGCAGCAACATCTGTTGAACGCTCGGCAATATCCAAACACGCAGCGGTCCAATAACACAATGCGCGTGTGCATTCTGCGTAGGCGCGCATTGTGAGCAACATACGCTTTACATCCGGGTGATGAATAATGGCAACTGATTTTGGGTTGCCTGGCATTGGCGTAACGGGGCGACCTTGGATCCGTTCACGTGCCCAAACTAGCGCGTGCTGGTACGAGCGCTCTGCCGTTGAAACACCCTCTAAGCCCACACCTAAACGTGCGGCGTTCATCATTACGAACATGTATTCCAAACCACGGTTTGGCTCACCCACAACATAACCTGTCGCGCCGCCTGCATCGCCAAATACCATTACGCAAGTCGGGCTGGCATGGATGCCCATTTTGTGTTCAATAGATACGCATTTAACGTCATTGCGCTCACCCAACGAGCCATCCGCATTTACATTTACTTTTGGTACAACAAAAAGCGAAATACCTTTTACGCCTTCGGGTGCACCTTCGATCCGCGCTAACACCAAATGAATGATGTTTTCGGTGTAATCGTGTTCGCCATAGGTAATAAATATTTTTTGGCCGGTAATTTTATACGTGCCGTCGGCCTGCGGAATCGCTTTACTACGCACCAGCGCTAGGTCAGAACCCGCTTGTGGCTCGGTTAAATTCATGGTGCCGGTCCATTTGCCAGCGACCATATTTGGCATAAATTTAGCGCGTAAATCCGCTGAGCCGTGTTCTTCCAACGCGGCCAACGCACCGTGCGTGAGCAATGGGCACAGCTTAAACGCCATATTGGCGCTGCCCCACATTTCATTCGTGGCGGTATCAACTAGGTGCGGTAAGCCTTGGCCGCCAAATTCAACTGGCGACGCTAATTGGTTCCAGCCCGCTTCGGTAAATTTCCAATACGCTTCTTTAAAACCTGGTGTGGTGGTTACGGCATTATTGGCCCACTTTGCGCCGTTTTTATCGCCGATGATGTTGAGTGGTGCCAAAATATCTTTAGCAAACTTGCTGGCTTCATCAAAAATAGAATCGACTAAATCGTCTGTTACTTCTTCGCAGCCAGGTAGTTTGGCGACTTGATCTAAGCCGATAACATGCTTAAGTAAAAAGGTCATGTCTTTGACGGGGGCGTTATAATCACTCATGGAGTTTTCCTAAAATAGTTAATAGAATCAATAAGTTAAATGGCTGAAATGGCTGTCAGGCGTAACGGGCGCAGACTAGAGCGCAGCCGTTAGTTCGGGCACAATTTGAAATAGATCGCCCACCAGTCCGTAATCGGCTACCTGAAAAATTGCTGCTTCTGGGTCTTTGTTAATGGCCACAATCACTTTGCTATCTTTCATACCAGCTAAGTGCTGAATGGCGCCAGAAATGCCCACGGCAATGTATAACTCAGGCGCTACAATTTTGCCGGTTTGCCCAACTTGATAATCGTTTGGCACAAAACCCGCATCCACCGCCGCACGGGACGCACCCATTGCTGCACCCAATTTATCGGCCAAAGGCTCTAGCACTGCACGATATTTGTCACCATCGCCCATGCCACGTCCGCCGGACACAATCCGCTTCGCTGCCGCTAATTCAGGGCGACTTGACTTCACTACTTCTTGGCTTATCTGACGTGACAAACCTGAATCTGCCGTGGTGGCAATGGATTCAACACTGGCGCTGCCACCAGTGGAAGCTGCTGCGTCAAAACCAGTGGAACGCACCGTAATCGCCTTAATGGCATCACTTGATTTTACGGTGGCAAAGGCATTACCGGCGTAAATTGGGCGCACAAACGTGTCGGCCGATTCAACGGCAATAATGTCCGAAATTTGTGCCACGTCCAACAGAGCTGCTACGCGTGGCATCAGATTTTTGCCGAAGGCGCTGGCCGCCACCAAAACGTGCGAGTAGTTTGCGGCTAGGTCCTTAACCAATGGCGCGCAATTCTCTGGCAGGCTGTGCGCGTAGGCGCTAGCATCAGCCAACAGCACTTTGGCTACACCGGCCACTTGGGCGGCGGCATCAGCTGCGGCTTTGCAAGCTTCGCCCATCACTAATACATGTAACTCACCACCGATTTTTGTCGCGGCGGCAATGGCATTAGTGGTGCCCGGTTTTAAATTTGTTTGATCGTGTTCTGCAATTACGAGTACGGCCATTTTAAACTCTCCAAAAAACTAATTTTGCCTGCGGCACTATAGCCGCTGCAATACTATTGGCTGAAGACGCCCTACGACCCGAAGGTAGCCCCCTGACGGGGTAAAGGACAACTCCAAGGGCATTAACTACAATACTTTTGCTTCGTTTCTAAGCTTATCAACCAGTGCTGCCACGTCAGCCACCATCACCCCGCCTTTGCGTTTTGGTGGCTCTACTACTTTTAAAGTCGTTAAGCGCGGCGTTACATCAACACCCAAAGCTTCCGGTGTGGTTATATCCAGCGGCTTTTTCTTGGCCTTCATAATGTTTGGCAACGTCGCGTAGCGCGGCGTGTTTAGGCGCAAATCCGTCGTGATAATCGCGGGCAACTTGATCGCCAATGTTTCTAAACCACCGTCAATTTCACGCGTAACGTGCGCTTCACCATCGGCTACCACCACTTTAGAAGCGAAGGTTGCCTGCGGCCAGCCCAGCAAAGCGGCTAACATTTGGCCGGTTTGGTTGGAATCGTCATCAATAGCTTGTTTGCCCAAAATGACTAATTGCGGCGCTTCTTTATCAACCAAAGCCTTCATCAATTTAGCAACAGCCAAAGGTTGTAAATCCACCGCTGATTCCACCAAAATAGCGCGGTCAGCACCCATGGCAAGCGCGGTGCGCAGGGTTTCTTGACATTGCGTCACACCCATAGAAACCGCCACAATTTCAGTCGCCACACCCGCTTCTTTAAGTTTTACCGCTTCTTCGATAGAAATTTCATCGAATGGGTTCATCGACATCTTCACATTCGCCAGCTCAACCCCAGTTTGGTCGGCCTTTACGCGTACTTTTACGTTGTAATCAACAACACGTTTGACAGGAACTAAAATCTTCATTTTTCGACGCCTCAATACTAAGATTTGAAAAAATTAAACGAGCGTTTGAATTATAGCGGAGATAAATCGAATTGGTACGGTCACGCAAAGGGTTTTTCGTGAAAATGGCGTGAATTTTGTGCGCAGCTGACGCTGCGCGGGCTGTGTGAATGTAGTTTCCGCACAATTAACTTCTATTTACGACCAAAACAGACTCAACGTCATTATTTCTGCTTTAAAGGGCGCGGCTCAAGTCAGGTCAAAGCCGCCGTGATCTAACGGATAAACCTGCCCGCGGTGAACGTGATTTACCGGTGTTTAGCGTTCGTTGTTAGCTGGTTTGAAGCGGCGCGCCCAGCGCCTTAACACTGCAATAAAGTAGCTGTAGATGCCCTATAATAGGGCATCTACAAGGCATCATCAACACACTTTAACCCGTAAACTAATGCGCATTTGGTATCAAAGTCTCGTTGATAATCGAGTAGAGGTGCAGCAAATCTGCGTGTACTACCCATGCCCCAACGCCATTTTAGACTTGAAGCTGAAGTTGAGACGCGCTAACATTCAGCCCAATATCAACTTAACTCAAAAGTGCAATGGATTCGCTATCTCAACTCGTTTTAGGCGCCGGCATCGGCGTGGCCGTCATGGGGCGGCGCACCGCAGTTTGGAAAGCCGCACTGTGGGGCGGTGTGTGCGGCACGCTGCCTGATTTGGATGTGTTCTTCAAATACGGCGATGCCGTGCGCGATATGACCTATCACCGCACCGAAAGCCATGCCTTTTTCTATCTGACGCTGATTGCACCTTTGATCGCATGGCTCGTGAGCAAGCTGCACAGCGAGACGGCTTTGTTAAAGCGCTGGTGCATAGCACTTTGGTTGGCTTTGGTGACACATCCAATACTAGACGCCACCACGATTTACGGCACGCAACTCTTGCTGCCCTTCACCGACCATCCATACGGCACTGGCAGTATGTTTATCATCGATCCGCTCTACACCCTGCCACTTCTAATTGGCGTCATCGTGGCGTTGAGTCGTAAGTCATTTGCAGGCTTGCCTTGGAATGCAGCTGGCTTGGCAATTTCTACGGCATACCTCGGCTGGAGCATGCTTGCGCAGGCGCATGTGCGAGGCGTAGCGCAGGAGGCATTGGCAGCGCAGGGTATTGCAGCGCAGACCATTTTGGTCACACCTGCACCGCTCAACACGATTCTTTGGCGCGTAGTGGTAATGCGGCCTAATGGATTGGATGAAGGCTATTACTCGCTGCTGGATGCGGAGCGCAAAATCAAGTTTGAACGCTTTGCCAGCGATACGCAGCTTTTTGAAGCCACAAAAAATATCTGGGCCGTGCAGCGCATGGCGTGGTTCACGCATGGTTTTTTCAAGATGCAAAAGAAAGACGGCAAAGCCATCCTCACCGACCTACGCATGGGTTCTGAGCCCAATTACGCGTTCAGCTTCGAGTTGGCGCATCGCCAAGGCGACACTTGGCAAGAAATCACGCCCAAACAGATAGGCTCACGCGGCGATCCGTCCGCTCAGTTGGCATGGCTTTGGCAGCGTATGCTCGGGAGGGATATTGCCTCGCCCCGTTGATGCAGATCTGTTCGGTATCTCCAGCTCCAATACTGTTTACTTGGACAAACTCCTGCGCGGGGGCGCGACTCTTAGCATCACAGTTTCAACAAATTAGACTGATTGATGGCATTGAAGTGCATCGTGGGTCCCGCAACGGGTTTGCCGACCTTGGTCTCAACAGGTGAAGCCTTTCACACGATGTCCCGACAATAAGTGTGGCCACACTTCTAACGCTAACTTTTCGAAAGAAACTTCAAGAGTTTCAAATATCTGGTTCATTTTTTCCTCTTACAAAACAAGCCGGTTGAAGTTTCAACGCCTGATACATATTTTGTATTCCGCCTGTTCTAATGCGGCAAGGATTGTGTCTGCAACGCCCGTATAACGCCTCGGAAAATAAACGGCCTTGAGTTCACTCGTGCGCAGAGGCGTCAGGTCTTTCCAACTCACATTTGCAGTAAACTAAAACTATCCAACAACAATCTGAAGATGCCCTATAATAGGTCATCTTCAACCATTCCCGTGATTCAAGCTTGATACGCTGCACCAATAAATTCCGCCCAAACATCGGAAAAAGCGGTGAGAGATGGGCTTCAGAATCAGCAACAACTCTTCGTAGTCCTGCGTACAGCAAACGGCCAAATGCCAAAATTTTGCAAAACACACAACGCCAATCGCCAACCCGGCCCCTACTGCAACCACCCCCCCAACCCATCCCGCTGCAAACAAGCTGCAAGCGCCTGTTGCAAGTGCGTGCCTTGCATTAGGTCAGCTTCGGTGGTGTCGTCGTGCCGTTGCAATAGTTGTGCAGCATCGTCTTCTGTTATGCCGTGAAATTTAGCGATTTGACTGGCTAGGGCGGCGCTTTCTTGGGGTTTTAGGGCGGTAAAAGTTTGGCGCAAATCAGGTAGGTGCGCTAAAAATGCATCGTCATCCCAGCCGCACACGATGCTGTCCATGCCCGCTAACAAATTCGGCAGGCGCAACAACAATTCCGGTGCCGCAGCCATCACGCCACCTAAAAACGCAACAGAATCAGCAGGCACGCCGCCTGCGCCAAACCGCTGATGGGTGCTGCGATTAAACGCGACTTCATCCCACGCACCGTCAATAAACAATATGGCGGCGGCGGCACCCGCTACCGCTGGTGCGGTGCGCGTATCTTGGGTGAAGCGCTGCAGTGCGGCTTGCAATTGATTGGTGTCTATTGCAATTTGTTGGCCATCGGCTTGCAAACTTGCAAGCAAACTTCCAAGCTCGCGTAAGGATAGTAATAACATTACGGCTTCCCTGCCCCCACCACTGCTACCACCTGCTCCAGCCGCGTCGATAGCGATATTAGGGGCTAAAAATAGCGCTGCTGGCCATACGCGTTCTAGTAATTTGAGCAGTTGCGGATTTTGTTGCACGCCCAAGGGTTCACGCGCGCGCCACAGGGTGAGCAGGCGATGCCCACAATCCACTACCGATTCGCACGATGCGTCTTCATCAAGGTGCGCAGAAATAGTCTGCATTAGCTGTGGCAGTTTGTTGTGCAGCCCAACGGTGCAGGCGCGTACCAGCAGCAGCGCGGCGGCACTTGCGCTGCGGCCAGCGCCGTGGGTTGTTAATGCAGCTTCTTCGCGCAATAGCTGCGCTAAACACACTTCAAGCACCGTGGCGCCATCGCTAGAAAGCTCCACTAGCCGCGCCTCCACCATGGGGGACCAGGCTACGCGCCATTCCTCAAACAGCAAATGTAGGCGGCTACCGCCGATAAAATCTGGCCCAGATTGCCACTGCGCCACGCCAGTATTTAAATAAGCCATCGCATGAAAAAACCGACTACGCAGCCGATGCGACGGTTTGCGATACACATCTAAACGCGCTAACTTTGACGTGCTATCGTCAAGCCGTATCCCAGCGGCAAGCGCCAATCTACGGGCATCTTCAATGAGCGGGGGCGATCCAGCTGATGGTGGCACATCGCCCATTTTAGTGCCGCTTAAGTAGAGCCGTAGCGCTGCTGTGAAGCCGTGCGTGCCGTCATCAATTGCGCCTTTGATAAAGCAGCTTCTAATCGCATCTAAAATATCTTGCCGCGATGGCCCGGCGTTGCAGCGCAATGCGGCTAAGCGCAGCACCTGTGCAGTTGCTGCCTGCACAGACGCGGTCGATACGGCATCCGTTGTGTCTTGTGCTCGCGTGCTTTGCGCAAAACCTGCTAAACACTGCAGCGCAACTTGCGTTAAATGGCTTTCAGCAGCGCCTGAAGACGCCCTATTTTCGGCCATCTCCAAGGCATTCCAAACGCTTTGATAATAGCTTGGAGACGGCATTCCAGACGCGTAACCATTCAACGCATCTAAACGATCGAAGCTGTAACGTATCAACCAACCATTGGAATAGCCTGGTGCGATTGGTTTCGTTGGTTTAGCTGCGGCTGCTTTTTTTGTGGGTTTCGATACCAATCCGGCCTGCACTTGCGTCACCAATTCCATGGTGTGAAAACCACCCGTTACCACCACAATCGCACCTTCCACATTGCGCCGCCAATTGCAAATATGTTGCGCCATGTGTCGCTCACGCGGGAGGCTAAGTTCGGCCTCCAGCACCTCTGGCTCGTAGTCCAGCCGCGCCATGGCGCACCAGCTAAACACATCGCTAAAAAATGCACGCCAATCCTGCAAAGCCATTGGAGGTCGTAGCTCAAATAGCCGATCCCAAAGCTCGTGGCTATCCACGCAGCCCAGCTTTTCAGCTAGGGTGTTTAAATAGCGGCTGTGTGCAAAATAGCGCTCCTCCATCAAGGTTTGCGCGGCAGATTGCCGCTCGTCCTCGGCGGCATCGTCATCCAGCTTTGCCCACGCCTTATCCTCCCAAGGCAAGTCAATAAACGCCACCTTCGCCCCAAGCGCGGCACCATCGCGAGCGGCAATCCATTCGGGGCTGTAATCACAAAACGGAAAAAATGCAGCGCGGGTTTCAGTTTGCGGCTTATTGATTACTGGTAATTCGGTGCCAGCTTGCTCCCCGTCCTCTGGCTCGGTTTCAGCTTCTACTTCCACCACAATTTTGCGGGTACTTTGGCACAGCATTGCGACCGGCGTGCGGGTTTTAGGGTCACTCAATAGCGGCAGTAAGTGATTTAAATTATCCGGCCCTTCAATCAGCACCGCTGCTGGTTTTATCTCGCGCAGCAACGCCCGCAGTGCATACGCACATGCGGGGCTGTGATGCCGCACGGGCACGAAGAAAATGTTCTCAACGCTAAATAGCTTCGCCTTTGCGGCCTCGATTAATGGCGGCAGGGCATGATTAAGTGGCGCCGTCATGTTTTTTTAAAACCGCACCTTATCTTCCCATTGCGCATCAAAACCCGTACCCACCTGCGCCACGGCTAAATAATCGGCATGGGCTTCAGCCAGCAAAACGGGCGGCACGGTATGCAGCGGCATAAATCGCTCGTCCCATGATTCTGCGTGATCAGTTTCAAAGCTCAGTGTTTTCAACGCCGCTGGAATATTGGCTTCTGGCAAGGTGTTACCCGAAAATTCAATCCGCACTTTTATCCCAATCGCCGAATAGGTCTTCACGTATAGTTCAAAAAAGCCACCATCTTCAGTTGCTGCCCGCTGATAACCCAGCTTGGTAAAGGCGCTGCGTAAGGTAAAGGTATCGCTCATCCAGCCTTGATGTGTTGCGATGGCTGTGGTGGTGATGTCAGGCAATACCAAATCGGGTACTTTGCGCGTTAGCTGCGCAAA
>JANNXI010000266.1:0-23651 GCA_031409495.1 Betaproteobacteria bacterium | reverse complement strand
GGGGTAGTAGTTACGCAAGCACCGGCGCTAGGTACTACACCACTGGTAGCGCTTGGCAGAATGGCTCCCGTAATGTTAACGAGCGCAGAAAGATTGCTGTTTTGATTGGTATTGGCGTTGGGCGCCAGCGTACACGCGCCCACCGTGGGTGTGAGTGACGATGTAATAGGCACAATAATGGTACATGTTGCTGTCGCCGCTATAGTGCTGGTGGTGTTCGCAACCGTAATAACGTTGGTGCCAGCTGTAGCTGTTACTGACGCCGGGAGCCCAACACAGGTACCCGAAACCACGCTTGGCGTAGCGATGCGCAAGCCCGCTGGTAGGGTATCGACAAAACTGAACGCAACCGACGGATTTGTGGCTATCTGGGTGACAGTGAAGGTTAAGTTGGTTGATCCACCTAATACCAGATCGCCTGCAAAAACTTTATTTACCGTTGGCACACTAGGCAAAATGGTTACGCATGCGCCGGTGGTGGATGAGCCACTCGTAGCGGAATTGGTAACGTTCGCTACGATGTTCGTCGTGCCGGTAATATTACCGGCACCGTTGGTGTTGGCCACCTGCGGACAAGTACCGATGGTTGGCAGTGCGATGGTAGTCACTGGAACAATGATGGTACAGGTCAATTGAACGTTAGTGATTTGACGGTTAGTGACGGTGATGGTTGGGCTATTTAGCGGGCTAGTCACACTACCGCCTGCACAAGTGCCACCTATGAGGCCGCCGGTGCCTACCAAGTTTGCAGGCAGGTTATCTGTAAAACTAAATGTTTGTGTCGGATTACCGGCCGGATGGGTAACGGTGAAGGTTAGGTTTGTAGTTGCGCCTGGCACAATTGAGGCTGCAAACTGCTTGTTCACTCTTGGAACCGCTTGGATAATTGTTAAACTAGATGACGCTGTATTGCCAGTAAGCGGCCCCGCTGCTGTAATAACACCTGAGGTGTTGTTATAAGTACCAATAGCCGTGGCGGTCACTACTACACTTAAGGTACAGGTGCTATTGGCTAGAATTGTGCCACCAGTTAGGGTGACGCTACCCGCTGCAGCGACGGGTGTGAAAGTGCCGCCGCAGGTATTTGAGAATGTTGCTGGAGTTGCCACAACCATATTGCTTGGCGCGCCGCCGCCAGTATTGGGGAAAGTGTCGGTAAAGGTTACGGCCGTCATGTCGGTCGGCCTACCGTTGGTAAGCGTAAAGTTTAGCGTGCTGTTTTGGCCTAACTGAATTGGTGTGGGGCTGAATATTTTGGCAATGCTTGGAACGCCTACGGCTAAGGTCGCACTTGCCGTGGTGCCGGTGCCGGCATTGGTCGTGGTTACCGTACTAGTCGTGTTGGGGTAGTTAGCTGATGTAGCGGACGTGACGGATACAAAGACGGTACAAAAGCTATTTGCAGGAATGGTGCCATTAACAAAGGACAAGGTGCCTGGATTTGTGGCGTTTGGTGACGCAGTGGCCGTACCTGAAGAACAGGTTGTACCCGCGCCAGGCACAAGCGCGTTAACCAAATTTGCTGGATAGGTGTCGGTAAATGCAGCGCCGGTGATCGCCGTAGAATTTGGGTTGGTCAGCGTAATGGTTAGCGTAGAGGTGCCATTTAGCGGGATACCCGTTGGCGTAAACGACTTGGCAGTGGTGGGCGGTAGCAAAACATTTAAGGTAGCGGTGGCTGCCACGGTGTTTGAACCACCACTAGTAGTGAGCCCACCTATAGGAATAATATTCGGGTAACTGCCCGCAACAGTGGATGTCACATTCAAAGTGATGATGCAAGTGCTGTTAGCAGGAATAGTTAACCCAGAAACAGCTAGGGTTCCGGGGTTTACCGCATTGGCCGATGGCGTTAGCACAGGTGCGCCGGTACAAGTTGTAACGGCGCCGGGGGCGACTGCGTTGCGTAGGTTAAGCGGGTAGGTATCGGTAAACGTTACACCGGTGATGTCTGTGATGTTTGGGTTTGACAGCGATAGCGTTAATAACGATGTGCCATTTTGCGCAATCGCAATTGGCGTGAACGTTTTAGCAATTGCGGGTGGCGCATTGACGATCAATACCGCAATATTACTAGGCGCACCCGGTATTGCATCAGTTGAATGACTCGCACCGCTGGTCTGGTTATTATGCGTTCCAGGTACGGTACTGGTGACGTTGAAAATAATGGTGCAACCCGCTGGTGAGGGTACGTTACCGGCGGTGATATTTATATTTGTAGCGCCGGCAATCAGTGCGGGCGTTGCCACCACACCGGTACAGGTACCGCCGATAACACCATTAAACATTTGCAAATTGGAAGTTGCTAAATTATCAGTAAACGCTAAGCCCGTGCGTGCAGCACCGGTAGGATTAGAGATGGTAATCGTCATTTGTGCTGAGGCACCGCTATTAATGGCTGCCGGCGCAGCGGGGGTGAAGGCTTTGGCAATGCCTAGCTTGGCAACACTGAGCGTAGCATTTGCGGTGTTACCGGTTCCGGCATTGGTTGATGTCACCGCAGTGGTGGTATTAGAGTAGTTGCCGGCAGTTGCAGCTGTCACATTAACGGTGATAGTACAAGAACCAGAAGGTGCAATGGTCGCCCCACCAGCGCCTGGAGCAATCCGAATGCCAACGTCGCCAGCAGCCAAACCAGCACCGCCGGAATCTTGAAGTGTACCTGGGGTACTGCCGGCTGGTGTTGCAGCGCAAGTGTTAGTGGTAGTAAGGGGGGCGGCTACGGTCATTGCACCGGGTGCAACAGGGAATATGTCAGTGAACGAAACACCCGTCATCGCAATCGGATTAATACCCGGACTAGATATCACAATTGTCATGGTGGAAGTGCCACCCGATGGAATTGAGAGGGGGGAGAATGATTTTGTAATGATTGGTGGTGCCATCACATTTAACGTACCAATGGCGGCCAATTGAGGAGGAGTATTAGTGGTGGTAATAGAACCGGTCAGATTTGAATAAGCTCCGGCGATAGGCGAGGTGACGTTGACGGTGATGTCACATGTTTCGCCGGCGGCAATATTTAGCCCGGACACACTTAAAAACGTGCCGTTTGCTGGCGCACCGAACGTTGCGCCGGTGCAGTTTGCGGCGTTGTTGGTAGCGGCTGCGGGTGTTGCTGTGTTAAACAAGTTAGAAGGGTAATTATCGGTGAACGCTACCCCGGTGATTGCCGCGCCGCCATTCGGATTTACGATCCGAATGCGCATTACTGATACGCCATTGAGCACAATGGTAGGCGTTAAAAACACCTTGGTCACTGTTGGCTCGACTAACGCGGTGACACCCAAAATTGCCGGTAAAGACACAGGATCAGGCGCGTTATCAAAGGTAGACGTGAATGCGGGGTTGGTTTTATTACCCGCATTAGCTGCCTGTACTGTGCTTGTCACGGTACAACTGCCACCGGGTGCCAAGGTCATGTTAGAAAGACCGATCGTATCGCCAGCACCAATACCGGTACCAACGGTTATAGCGGCTGTTGACCCAGGTGTGCAATTTAGCGTGAGCGAGGCTGGGTTAGTATTGTCGAGGTTAGCGGGGTAAGTATCCAAAAACACCACGCCCACCCGGGTAACGGTGGTGGTGGGGTTGGTATTGGTGGTGACGATTCTGAGCGTGGAAGGGTCACCGACATTCACCGTTGCTGGGCTAAAGGTTTTTACTACCGTTGGCGCACCCACAACGGTATAGGGTGCCGACGCGGGATTACCGGGCACGCCATCACCGGTACGCGTAACACCGGACGTAATATTAGTAAACGCGCCAAATGGCGCAACGCCTGTTACCTGTTTAATGACAGTACAACTTGCACCAACACCTAAAGTGTTAACTCCACTAGCAAAGGAGAGCGTTGTAGCACCATTGAGCGCGGTTGTAACGCCCAAACAGGTGCCGCCTGCCGGTATTGCGTTGTTTTGTATTCCACCGGGATAATTATCACTAAACGCTAAGCCACTTACCACTATGCCGGTGTTATTGGTTAGCGTAAATGTGATGGTTGTCAAGCCACCAACTTCAACGGTAGGGGCTGAAAACGCCTTGGCGATGGATACTTTGCCAACAAATAAGGATGCGCTGGCGGTGCCGCCAGTAACGCCGGTACCGTTCGTTGCCGTCACAGCACTGGTGGTGTTTAAAAAACTGCCTGCAGTAGGGCTGGTAACTTGCACCGTAATGCTGCAACTTCCGCCGGGAAGCAAAGAAGCGCCGGGCGACATCCCAATGCTCGTACCAGAAGCTACGCCGCCAGTAATGGTGCCGGGGCTAGAGCCTGCCGTGCAAATAACGTTAGCGTTAGGAACGAGTGCATTGACAATTGGCGTTGGCAAGTAACTATCGTTGAACGCCACGCCATCTAAGGTAACTGTATTACCCGCTGGGTTGGCAATTACGATGGTTAGGGTAGAGGCACCGCCAGTACCGATTGCGGCAGGCATAAACGCTTTAGTGATTGTTGGCGGTGCGACGATGGTGCTCACTGCTGCGGCACTCGTGGTGGTAAACACGGTGGACGGCAAGGTTTGGCCGTTGTAGGTCACCGTGGCGGAGTTGGTTAGTAAGGTGCCCGCTGGCAGGCCGTTGTTTACCGTGGTATCGAAGGTCAAAGACGTAGAATCGCCGAACGCAATCGTGCCGCCATTGGTGGCGTTGGCTCCAGTGCCTAGTCGGAAAATTACGCAAGGTTGCGTAACAGGCGCACAGGCTGCTGCAGAGATTGAAAACTCTGCGACATCATCTAAGGCCACATCCGTTTTAGGAGGTATGCCAGAGTTGGCACCAGTCACAATTCTTAAACTACCGGGCACATAGACCGTATTTGCAGGGATTGGATCTCTTAAAAATGTGTTGATGCCTGAATCAATACCGGTATTTGTAAGCGATATATTCCAGCGCAAAATATCGCCGCCGTAGAGCGGCGCACCGTTAAGATCGGTAACGGTTTTTACAACGTTTGGCGTAATGATGGGAACATACAGATCCGTGGCGAAGGTGATCAGGAAGGGATGGTAGTTTTCACCTGGTGCGGTAAGCCTTAAGACGGCGGACGTAGCGCCATTCGGTACCACGCCGGTGGGCACGTTAACGCGGTCAATATCCACACCAAAACTGTTTTCAAAACTCGGAAAACGACCCGGTAGGGAAACACCGTTTTCTGATAACACAGAATTAAAGAAATTATTGTTGACGTTTAATGAGTCCGTCAGTAAAACACCATTTACTTCAAAACCGTCACCTGTGAAATTTAAGTCGCCATCAAAACCAGCCGCACCGACGCGCGTGGTAACCGGCCCAGAGATCGGCGTTAAAAAACCACTAGGCGTAACGGTAACTGGGTTGGCAGCGTTAGCAAGACCATAACCGTCATATACAACCAAGTTTTTTAAAGTGTCAGCATTATTTTCATAAACGACACTTAACACCCAACCACCCCATCGATCGTTCTGCCCTGTCTCACCTTGGATGTTCGCGGATGTATAAACGCCGTTACCGGCGGCAATCACATCAGCGGTTACATCTACGAAGGCGGCGTAGTTACCGTTTACCGGGTTTCCAGTATCGAGGAAGGCCGTGGTTTTGGTCATGTAACCAAAACTAGACGGCGTTTTAAAAAGCATTTGTCTGCGCAGCGTATCGGCAGCGGGTGATCTACCACCCCAATACAGACCTGCGAACTTTACGATAGAACCGGGAGGAATAGCGAGCGTTGCGCTAGATGAGTTAAACGTTGACGGGTCGGTATCGACGTCGATATTTACCGAATTGAAGTCGTTGTTGTTTAAGCCGGTGGGGTTAGCAAGACCTTGGGACGCCGTTAAACAATTGCCAGCCAAAGGCAACGCGCCGCAGGCCAATACGGTATTGCCGATTAGCTTTATGTCACCGTTGAGATTTGCGCTATAACGAATGGCGAAAGGTCGGGTTAATTGCGCCTGGGCGTCATTGGCGACTGACGCAAACACAAAAAGTATTGCTAGCGCGCCAGTGACACTGCGAATTGTAGGGAGAGCGCTGTTGGCAGACAAACCACTATGCACTTGTTGCAGGCAGTTTGATGACGACGCTTTACCGAATTGCCCTAGCAATTTTGCTAACGCCACAATTTTTTGTTTAATTCTGTCCATTGCCACTGTTATTCCCATTTTTTGCCTCGGTTTTTCCAACACTTCTGGCTACATTCAACGACTACAAAACTGCGCCGGTGTTCGTTTTAACTTGGATTGGCTTGCAAATTTGATCGCTAAAAAGCTGTGCTGCCACGGTGTTGCGCTGTTGCGTTAATCTGCCGTTGCGTATTTTTTTGGTTCAAGAAACTAATGATTTAGTGCTTAAATTTTACTATTAAATGCCTTGGAGATGCCCGTATATCGGGCGTCTTCAGGGCATTTTAGGTTCATCAATTGCAAGATTTTCGTGATTACTTTCAGTTATTTCGGCGACAACGTCTGCGGCATCATCGTCATTTTCAATTTCGTCTTCAGCTTGGCTATCTTCAAAATCTGCTGCTGTAAATTTGCCGTTAACGCTTGTTGGCACTGAACCATCAGCCAAGCAGTAAGGGATTGTTAACTTTTTAATTTTTTTGACGGTTGGCTTTTTAGCGGTAATCGGCGCGACGGATGTAGCGGGCTGCGCCACCGCAGGCTTGTCGGCCACTTTTTTCACCGGTTTTTTCGCTTTTTTCACCATAGGCGGCCGGGGCTGGCACGCCGCCACTGGATTAAGTGCTGCCAATGGCAATGGCGCAATTTGCGAATCAACCACTTTTACGGCTGGCACGATGACGGCTGCAGGTGCTGTTAATACGTTGGGCACGCTTGAAACAATGGGGCGCTCCACCGTTTTCGGTAACGCGGCAGGTACTACCGCGGGCGCTGACACCAACGGTGCGGGGGCAACGGGTACCAACGGAGCTGCTGGTGCCGCTGCGGGCTTTTTGGAGAATAAATCTTCATCAAACTTGTAGCGCATGCGCAGGTAAACACCCTTGTTCGTGTATTCGCCGCTGGTTAAATCAGCATCGTTATAGCCAAAGAAGTTATAGCCGCCGGATAACCACAGGTTTTCAAGCACACGATAACCCAGCTCTAACCCTAAGCCGTATTGGCGGCCGGTACCGTTGGAACCGTAAAGCGTTGAGGCTTGGAGCGACGCATCCCAGCGTGGCGCAACTTCCCAAATCACCCGGCCACTCAACAATTGCGCTTGGTAGCGGCTATTTAGGCCGTTTGTTTGCTCTTTTACCCACTTGGCAGCGTAGCGGCCGCTGAAGGTAAACGGCCGAATTGGCTGCCAGTTGGCATGAAGGGATGCAATTTCAACGGTGCGCTTTAGCTCAACGCCTACTTGATCGGCCGTGTTGCGCTCGGTACGGTGCTCAACGCGGGCTAGGCCGTTCCATACGTCGGTTTCAGTATCGCGGTAGGCTACACCAACCTGCAAACGATCTTGCTCGTTTTCGGTGTTGGATAAGCCCTTGTTTTTAATCAAGGAATAGGTGTTACGACCGAGCAAAGTCCAGTCGCGGTTTAACTTAGAGGCCAAGGCGATGGTAGACAACCAAGAATCTGAATTGGTACCAGTGCGCAACTCAAGGCGGGTGGAACCCTTCCACATCGCGTTTTCAAGATATTCCAAGCCCAAAGTTACGGCGGTGTTGTCGTTGGTGGCCGCTCCTCTTAAGGAATGAATCTTCTCAAACCCAGTTTGTAACTTAAGCCCTAAACCCACATTGAAGGTATTGCGCAACCCGAGCGCTGCTTCGGTATTGCCACCAGAAATAGAATCACGAATACGGTATTCACTAAATACATTACCGTCTTTCATATAATCGGTATTGATACCGAACACGGTAGCATTTTGACGCTGCTGGCTGCTCAGGCCGTAGGGACCAGTCAACGACGAAATGAACTCATGCCGTGCGTAGAGACGGCCCTTATTAGGTAACTCATATTCTCCACCGACTGCCAGTATTTTGCGGCCGCTGTCTTTGGTGTCTACTTCTGCTTCTAAAAACGCGCTGCTACGCTCGCCGAATGGCAGCGGCGACGATACCCTGCCCCGCAATGCCGTGACTTCATTTGGAATCGCTTCCGCACCTACAACTTGAGCGGTTTGCGAGTCTTTGGCGTGACGAATGCCAACTTCTACGCGCATTTGATTGGCGAAAGCCTTTTCAGCCGATAGCAGGAAACCATCGCGTACCGAACCGCTGACAATATCTTCTGAACGTAACGCTTCTGCAGCCACCCGAATGTCGGAACTGAGCTTGTAGGATAATTTACCACCCAACTCGGAGCGCCCCTGATTTAGGGCGGAGGCGGCATTATCGAAGCCGACATCGGCGCGGCCAGCGTAGGCTGTCAAATCTACCGTATCGGTTTGGTGCTTAAATTCGATGCGTTTAGCGGTGCCATCTTTTTTGCCAGTTGTCGCGTTGTCGCGATCGGTACGGGCAATTTCAGCGATCAAGAAGGTGCGATCAGCGAGCTTAGCAACCGTATTGATACCGGCCATACGGAATTTATCGAGCGGATTGTCGTCGCGCGCGTAGCTTGCGCCAACCTGAATTGACTCGTTAATTTTGACTTGAAGATCACCACCATACACCCAGAACTGCTTGCCACCTTGGTCAACTTCATAGGTGATGCGGATAAAATTTGGGTTACGGAAATCGTCAAATGATGGGACAGGTGCTTTTAGGATAATGCGGCCCGTGAGCGGCTCTAGCTCGTAATCAACGAAACGCCCTAGTGGTATGGCTTTGACAATAATCGCGCTTTGATCGCGCGAGCGTGTGATGATTTCTAGCTTTTCACCATTGATAACACCGGTGCGGATAGATAAAGCAAATGGGCCTGAGGTACCATTGGCGGGGATTTCATCCACAATTTGGCGCGTTGTGTCACGGCTAGCGTAAACATTGGCGGCAAAGTTCTTGTTTTCAAAATGATGTTTTAGTCCGGTGAGCGAACGGTTATAGATGGCAAGTTTAGTCGCTTCAGAGGTTACTGCCGTGTTGTAGTCACCATATAAGGCGTAGGACTTTTTGTTGTCAACGCGCACATACAAACGGCCTGTAGACTGCGCGTCAAAACCACGGCCCACGGAATCACCATAAACTGGATAAAATTCATCTGGCTGGATATCGCGGAATAGACGATCACGGGTGTTTTTCTCAGAATCGTAGCCTAGGGTTAACAAGTACTCACCCTTCACTTTGCCTTTTAAGAACATCGCGGCGCGCACACCAAGATCACGCTTACCGTCATTAAACTGACGGTGGATATGACGGAGCTCATCTTCAAAGCCGTCGTTGGTGCGTGTTGGTGTGAGTTTGCTCGCATCCAACTTGCGCAAATTAAGCACACCTTCGATAACACCAGCTGCAATCATCTGGCGCAATTCAGGGAGGTAGTCAATAACCAGTGCTGCTTTTACGGTGCCGCTTTCGGCCCGTAGTTCGCCCTGCCCCGGATCACTTGGTGGGACGATGGAGATAGTTTGCTTACCGCCCTCAACAAAAATTTGCACACCGGGTTCTTTATCATTTAAATCAGTGGTGCTGATACGACCAAAAGCGATAGAAAGCGTAATTGCGCTACGTGCAGTAATTGGCACACCGTCTTTATCGGTAATAGCGACAGTAACGCTAAATGGTGTTTGGCCATCTGCCGACGCTTGCGCTACGCCGCTAAATGCGGGCGTGAGCATAATTTTTGCGAGCGGGCCGGGTGCGTTGATTTTTAGCGTAACGCTGCCACGCGCGATGCCTAAACTATCAACTTGACTTAGCACTAGCGTGTTTGCACCTGCCTGCAAATCGACACCAACGAATTCCAACGCCTGAAGTTGCTTAGCTTCGAGACTGGATCTCTTCCCGATCTTGGTGGCTTCGATTACTTTATCGTTGACTTTTAGCGACAATGTAGCCCCTGCAATACCTTTAACGCGAATGACGCCCTGTGCAGTGCTTAGGGTGTCGCCATCTTTGAGGCCAATAAACCCTAGGCGATTATCAACGCCCACAAGTGATTCTTCTAACGGCACTGTCGGGGCAGTAACTACTGTCCTGCGGTTAACTGGCGTTAAATCCACATCGGCAGTGCTTGGAGCGAGGCTGCTAAATCCAACCCGCGCAACCGCATCACTGGCTGAAGAACCCCTAAATACGGGCTTCTCGGAGGCATTTGCAGAATCAACTGGTTTAACGCTGGAGATAAACGCGGTACCATTTTGAACTTCGCTCGCAACCGGATTTTCACCAAGAACTCCCTTGGCTGGAAGCGTTTTGATATCTGTTTGCAGGCGCAGACTTGGGTCAGCTTCTAGGCGCTGCTTTAGACGGCCATCAACTTCGCCTTTGTCACTAGCGGCTTGGCTGCGACGGTCATTGATTTCAGCCAAAATACTTGGCTCGCAATTAGAAATCGCAAAATCGGCTTTATGCAACTCACCAAATTTCAAATCTGCAAAGCGGCTTTCCGGATCACCCAGATTACGATTGCTCAACGCCAATAGCTTCGAGCCTTTTGGTAAGGACGTGGTATCAATTTTTAGCACGCGCGTGCGGGCATTTAGGCCGTAGAAGCTATATTTACCCTCTGCGTCCGAGATGACATTGGTACCGTCTTCCAAGTAAATGCGCACGCCGGGGATGCCTAGGTCGCCAAGATTTTGGACGCCAGAATTGTCGTCACCGTCTTTTGCACAATTGGCGAATACTTTACCGATGATGTAGGCTTTGTCGCTAAACACACCGCCAACAATGGTTACCCGCGCTGTTGCAGTGTTGGAAACCGCATATAGACTGGTGCCGCCTGGCGGTTGATAGGCCGCAGAAATGCGGTTAATACCATCACCCTGCGCCGCCGATGGGCCGACACGCACGCGATAACTTAGACGCACCGATTGCGCAACGGCCATGCGACCGATATTAAACATCAATGTAGGTCCGGCGCCGCCCACAGGATCAGCAATCGCCTTACCTTCTAGTTGCGCGCTGCCTGCTACATAGCTAAAGCCAGCCGGCAAAATATCGGTAGCGATGACGTCAATTAAGTTCAAGGCGTAGCCGGTTGAATTACGAATAACAGCACTATAATCAGCAAACTCACCAATTTCTACGGTGCTACGCAGTACGGTTTTTTGGATAAATAAGCCACCCAATGCACCGCCATCAACTGGTATGTCAACCGTTACTGGCCCAGTTTCAGGGCCGACGCGGAAGCTGCCACCATAAGAACCACCAGTAATTGGGCCAGTAGCAAAAATTGTGCGGCCAGCCGGTAGCTGTGAAGCTGGGACAATTGACGTAAAGGTATAGCCGTTTGGTGGCGTAACCAGCAAACAGAAGTCGCCCGCTGTCACTAGCGGGAAATCGTATTTACCATCAATACCCGTGACGACTGTTGATGGTGAAGACACCAAACGACCACTTACTAGCGCCTGAACGCGGGCGGGTGTAGTGGTGCATTGACCGTTGATGGCGTTGACTAAGGTGACCGTTGCACCGGCGATTGGCTGATTGGTGCGGCTATCAAACACGACACCGTTTGGATCAATTAACGTGAGGGTGGTGGTAATTTTGCGGCCACAGCCAATAATTTCGATGTCATAAACATCGAATTGATTGCCCTCTAAAATAATATTCCCGACCGTGACGGGCGGATTGCGGATCGGCAAGCCTTCAGCGACGAAAATACCGGTATTTGGGCCAGTTTCAGTGGCGACAACTTCTTCGCGCTCGCCGTTAGGGCCGGTAATGATGATGATGCGACTTTCAATAATATCTGGCAACGCGTTGCAGGAAGGGGCCGCAGCACGTAAGTAGACATTGCGGCCGATGTAGCCGACGAGTGTTGGTACGGTAAAGCGTGGATCAACGAAGGGCTGAATAATATCGATAACGGCTGTGACTTGTGCCGTGGTGGTGGTGTCTTTTACCGATAATCTGCCGGTGGCGCTCGCATCCAAACTCTCAACGGTAACGTTGGTTTGTCCTAAACCGATGTTGGCGGGCGAGATAACTTTAACCAAGAACCGTACCTTAGCACCTGGGGCAATCGTAAACGTGGTGGTGGGGTTAATGCGCGTATCGCTAGCATCGATAAACCCTACGGCGTCACTATTGCTAACAGCACCTTTAGCTCTAGTTGTTGTCGTTTTAGCGCTTGAAGGTGTATCGGCGTTAGCCGTTCTACCATCGGGATTGTCGATATACCACTCGGCAGCCCAAGCGGCAGTATCGTTGGTGAGGAAGTTTGCGGGGAAAGTGATGGTCTCTAAGCAATTGCCGGTGTTTGTCAGCACATGGCGGTACACGATTGACGCCCCCGGCGTGACCGTTCCGACGTTATCTGGCTCTAAAATGACGCGACAAACTCGATTGATCAGCTTGAGGACGTCGTCGGTTTTAGCATTCACCGTCGGATTGCTAATTGCCTGCGCTGTTTTCGTAATTTTGAATGGACCACCCACAGCGAGCGGTGCCGGGAGCTTGGCTTTAACAATAATATTGAAAACGCCACCCGCTGGCACTAAGCCTGTGTCGAGAATGCCATTGCCGTTGGTATCGCGCAACAGTTGCGACCCATCTGGGCGGAACAATTCGAACGTTGTGCCCGGTGGATAGTTACCTTCTACCAAGGTGATGTCAAAGTTTTCAGCCGCATCGCCGGTGTTAGTCAGCACATTGGTAAAGGTTACGGTGCTGCCAGGGTCGGCGCCCTCAATAGTTTGCCCAGTTAGCGTAACGCCAGACTTACCGGTAACGGTAAAGATTTCGGTGTTAGTTGGTTTGCTAGGCGTAGTGACGCCTTCTTTGTCCGTCCAGCTAAATGTGGCGGTGTTTGCCAGCAGTGTGCCTTTAGGCAAATTTGGGTTAATGCGTACGCTGAACGTAATTTCACCGGTATCGCCAGAATTGAGCGTTGCGATCACCGCTGTCACAGTATTGCCAAGGGTAACGCCAAAATCATAAAGTATTGTTGAGGTGCGACCAGCTTGCCCCGGCCTATCAGCGGCATCGGTAAGTACCACGCCTGACGCTGCGGTCCAGCGACCAGAACCTGGCACATACTGCATGCCAGTTGGCAGCGTATCGGCTAGGGTAAAGTTGGTTTTGATGGCTTCTGGTAAATTATTGTTGGAGTAGCGAAGGCTAATTTCATAGTCACCGCTAGGTGAACCACCCTCTTTTACGCGCATGATCTTCGCGACCGTTGCGCTCAAATCCGGCTTAGCAGGAATTTGTACGGTTACGGTGTCAAGGTTTGGCACGATAGGCAAGCGGTTGGGTAGCGTGCTGACCGCGGTAATGCGAACTTGATCTGTCGAGGCCACGACGGCGTTCGTTGGAACACGTAAAGCGATCACAAAATTTAGTACTTGATTCGGCGCTAAATTAAACGGCCCAGTAATGGGTGTGGCGCTATCCGGACGACCGTCATTATCGGCATCCAAGAATATTTGCACATCGAATACATCAAAAGTACCGGGTAAATTATCAGTGACTAAATTGTAGGTATCAGCCAAGGGGCCATTCGTCAAACGGTGCGGCAAAAATACCTGATCGCCAGGAAACGCTCTTACCGACTGCGTTTGGTCAAGTCTGCCGTTCTGCACCGGAATAATCGCCGTGACGAGCAAACACTGATTGGTGACGTCGTTACGCGCCACTAAAATACCGCTGATCGACGCAGCACTGTTGGTGAAAGCGCTAGGATTTGTCGCGCATGAGGCATTAAGCTGATTCGCCCTATTGGTAATGCCGTTTACCGTTACGCTGCATGCTGCTGTGCCGACCGCAACATTGAAATTTGATACCGCAATCGTTGCTGGCGCGGTGAGTAGCACTGTTCCGGTACAGCCAGCACCGGTAACCGCCGCTGTTGCTCCGGCGGAAAGCATCAAGCCGGACGGTAAGGTATCCGTAAAGGCAACTGCGATGTGCGCGGGTAGCGTACCGCTATTGGTGAGCAAAAAGGTCAGCGGGGTGGTAGTTCCACTAATGATGGAAGCAGAATCAAACTTCTTTGAGAGCGCGAGCGCGCCGCCGCTGACTGTGGCGACTACAGTATTACTATTGAGCGAAACAGTGGTTGTGCCGATGGTAAATGTAGCACTTGCGGTGTTGGATACTAGGCTGCCGGGTACCGGTACAGCGGCTTGAACAGACGCGGAAAGCACGGCTAATGTAACCAAGGCGCTACCAGCGAGCGCCACAAAGTGCTGTGTAAGCGCCTGCGGTAATTGCTGAATCGCGTTGAAAATTCGGGCTGAAGGCATAACAAAACGTGTGAGTTGGCGTAGGGTTGTCATATTCATCTCCCTAAGCGTTATTTATCTGAACACAAAAGCGCAGATGAAACCTTGCGCCAATGGGCAGTGTGGGAGCAATCGTGGTAAGCGTACCCACGGCACCGGCGCTAACTGCACCGCTCGCTGCTGAGCCCGGTGCGGTGGCCGCAGCCGCACCACAACTTGTTTGCACGGTGGCCGGACCACCGACGGGTACGGTATCTGCAATTTGTACGCCTGTCAGCGCGCTACCGGAAACATTGGTCGCGACAACCAAATACGCGATGCATTGGCCGGGCGCACTGGCTGGATTAGTTAATGCACCAATGGCTGAAGTTGTCCACGGAGCATCGGGAATGTTTGGCGTTACGGTGCTGGAAAACGTCACACTTGGCGTAGCACTGCAAGCTATTAACTGGTGGTATTTACGCAGTGACACACCTTCGGTAAGGGTGGTGGTATCAGTTGTGACTAACGGACCACCGGCGTAGGTTGCTGTGGTGGTGGTGATGTTTGGCAGCGGTGGTGGATCACCGACTGGTGCGGTGGGTGCTGTGACACGAACCCATATATTACGGGTGTTTCCAAGGTTAAACGTGCCTTTTGGCAGGGTGAACAAACCGGCAGTGTCTGGAGTAATCACGCTGTCTCCTGTGCCAATTTCAACTACACCATCGCCGTCGTCCAAAAAGACGGTGGATATCCAACCTGGTAAATTATTGAGATTGAATGCCCCATTAAAAACGATGGGCTCATCGACGTTACCTAAGTTGGTAAATACGTGACTATAGGTAACCACGCCGCCGGGAACAGTAGTCTGCACATTAGGTGGGGTGAGCGTGACGTTGCGTACCGTAGTGACTGTGACCTGCTGAATCAGCGTATCTGATAACCCTGGTACGGTGGTGGAGGTGGCCGTAACTGGCACCGGATACAAACCCGGGGCCACTTGCCCTGATGTAGTCGGCGGTAGACTCACTACTACACACATAAGCGTGTTGGCGTTTGCAGCAATTGCACCCGTAGAACTTGTGACAGCCCCTAAAACTGGCGGTTCGGCGCAGGCACCCGCTGCATTGGGTAAACGAAATTCGGATGTCCAGCCCGGCGGCAAGGTAGGTGCTGTGAGGGTAAAGCTATCCGTAATGGCGCTGGTATTGTTGATGTAGAGAGGCGCTAGAATTACTGGTGTACGTAGCACCGGCACTGGCGTTCCGTTGGTGTTGACCACCGGAAGATTATTGTTTGGCCCGAAGCCCGTGGTTGGCGCATTAGCGGCGTTGGCAGTACCGGCAGGGCTAGAATCCGTGCGCGGCGTCGTGGCGGTTATATCAACAGTCCGAGAATTAATGTTGGGCAGCACGTTGTTCACCGGATCGCTCACGGCTGGTGTTGATGATGATGTTGCGAGCAAAGTCACTTGGTAGCCCGGCCCGCCGTTAGCAACGTTGCCAGCAGCAGCACCTGCAGCGGCGTCAATTGGCAAGGTAACGCGGACGATAACCTTAACAAACCCACCGACAGGTATCAACCCGGTATCCGGCACTGAGTTTGCATCGCTGGTAGTGAGCGGCGTTGAGCCATCGCTACGCAGCAAAGCAAACACGGTACCCGGTGGGAAAGTTCCGCCACCCGGCAAAGTGATGTCGAAAATTTCAGGAGTGTTGCCAGTGTTCCAAATATAGTCTTCAAAAAATACTGTTTGACCTGCGCTCGACGCCGTCAATGGCGCGCCGCCAGCAGGGTTTGCCACAGGATTCACTGTATTGTTAACGGGTGCGTTCGCGTTTGTTGTGTTGGAATTATTAGCCACGACACTGCGCTTGGGAGAAACCACGTAGGTAACGGGATTAGTCGGTGTTGGCGTTGGATTTTGCGTGGTGGTAAATCGTGCCGTGTTGGTGGTTTCAGCCACGTTGGTTAAATCTGTCGGCAAGCGCAGTGGCGGAATCGCAATTTCAAAATAAACATAGCCGCTGGAACCGGATGATCCGCTCTGCGCTACGGTAGCAATACTGGCGGTAACCGTACCGGCACTCAGTGAACCCGGTGCTGCGTAAGAAATACCGGCAGGATCAGGACCAGCATCGCCTAAAGCAGTTAAACCAGATCCTGACCAACGCCCCGAATTGGGCACGTACAGCATGCCAACTGGCAAACTATCGGTAAGAGCCAGATTAGTCGCTGGCGAGGCACCAGCGTTGGAATAACTCAGCACGATAAATAACTGTGGCGCCACGGCACCCACCTGACCATTACCATTTGGGCTAGGGCCACTCGGAACAGGAGACAAAACATTGGGCGGCGCGGTGCTTGAAAGCGTTTTAACCACGGTGATAGCTGATGTGCTAACCGTTGTGGTGTCGGTATTGGTAGTGGGCGCCGCGATGGATGTTGGCGAGGTATCGCTGACGCGCGGCATCAATACACCGGTATCGCCATTAGCGGCACTAGCAGGTACGGTTGCACACAGCACAAATTGGAATTGGGCACCCGCATTTAGCGGTGTGGTGGAAGTAATGGCGGAGCCAGTGGCTTGGCCATTACCGTTATCAAAATAATAAGCAATTACCGGTGCATGCACGAACTGCGGTGGCGGGCCAACTGGGGTGCTTGCGGCAGGCAGCAACGCGTAGGTATCAACGCCGTTTCCAGTATTGGTGATTGTGTGGGGATAGCATACTTGCTGACCAGCGGCGGCAATTTTGCCTTGGCTATTCGTGAGGGTAAAACTCTTAACTTGCTGGACGACCGTAACGACAGTATTTGATGTTGCAGTACGCGGCACGCCGTTGCCATCAACATAGGTTGCAGATGCCGTGTTGGCAATGTTGGATCCTGCTGGCGCTGGCGCCGCGTGAGCCGAATCAGTCGCGTGCGCCATGATGGTTACGAACACTACCGGCGCGAGTTGGACGAAGCCCAATAGCAACAATGCCGCGAACAAAGCCCAGATCGCCCTAGCGCTTCGGGGCTTCCGAAACGCGGCATATTTTGCAATAGCAGTATCCCAATGCATCATGCTTTCCTATTTATTTATTTGCGCCGACGGACGCTGTAGTGTTGGCATTCATGGTGCTTTTGGCACCTAATGCACTTACGGCACTGGCCGTGACGTCATTTCTTGCAGGTTGAATATTCGATTGCTTGTTTAGATCATTGTTCGGTAAGTTATCGCCCAAAACGCGAAAGCGAGCCGATACCGTAACGCTTTTGCCAGGGCTCACCTCATTCTGTGACCAGCGCAAAAAACGATATTGGACCAGAGGTATGGGTACCAACACCGTCGCGGCAAGCAGTGCCCCTTTTTGCGGGCTTGAAGGTTGTGGCGCTGGGCGTTTTAGCGGAACGGGCGCAAATTGCGCGCCGTCCAGGCTAGCCAATGCCAAACTAGGCTTCAAAGAATTCAAAATGAGTTCGGTGTTTGACGGCACCGGAAGCTGTGCTACGAACTGCGAAATAGTTTTATCTGACACATTACTATAGGTCGCTGATTCTTCGATGATATCGCCAGGTTTAACTGCGTCAGCATTTTCAAGCACTTCAACGCCTGCCTTAACCACTACTTTTTTGCGCGCAAGCGCAGCTCTAATCGGCTCACTCAACGCGGCTGAAGTGGTTGGCGTAGTGGAGGCACGAGTCACTGGTGGTGTAGTTGCCGACTTTTGCAGTGGATTTTGGGCATTTACCACGCCCGTCATCGCGAAAGAAATAGCGAAACCGCTGAGGCCGCGTAAACAAATACGCAGCGAGAGCGGAAGTGGCAGGGTTGATGATGCGCCCAACATTATTTTAAGTTGCGATTTTTTCATGGCTTTAGCCGTCTTCTTCTCAGCTGCAATTTGGTTTACATCAATGTAACAACCGCGTTTGCTAATTCCTAGAGCCCCACCAAAATCTAAATCGAGCTCGGACAACCCACAATTTTAACAACGTTAATCCAACATTTTTAATCCAGTTTTAATGCGCGCACACCTGCTTCCTCGCATCATACCGTGTCGGCTTCTGCTCTGTTGTGAACAAACAATAATGAAAAGTTAAAATCTTAACATAAATGCGATAAAACAAAGACATACAAAGCTATTTTAAAGTGGACTATAAACAAGAACGCTTGCGAATAAAAGTAAAAAATTGTTATAAATCAAGTGCTTAGCGCGTAAAATTAAAGTGACATTAGAACCTTGGATACACTCGTTCATACATGAATTTCAGTCAAAAATTATTTTTGAACTTCCTCTTTTGATGAGATTTCTGGCTCTGGCTTGGACGGCTTCGCACGCCTTGATGTTACGTTTTGAAATTGCCCTGCGGCGTTGCGCTCTGACGTGAAAACTTCGGCGGTTAAATTTACTCTACACCCGCCTTAGCAATTGTCATGCCACTATGCCCAACGGTAGGTTCATACCGTCGAACGGCAAAAACTATGCGCTTTCGCACACGCGACCCAGAACTTTTAACAGCGCACTGTTGAAAGCTCGACGCCGAGAACGCGGCGCAACAAGAAGTGTCGAAATTACAACAGACAGCAATTTTATGAAAAGTGTCGATAGCGCTGTTCGATAAAAATCTCAGGCAAATTTGAACTACACTCCTAGCTAGCGCATGCCCTAGTATTTCTTGCGGCTTCGCCACTATTAATCACACATCAACTAGATCTCTCATGCGTTTATCGTCACTAGCCATCCCCACTTGGATGCGCCCTTGCGTCATTTCTATCGCTCTCAGCACCCTATTTTATTAGCGAGCGCCCCAACCACTGTTCTAGCGCAAGCAGCGCCCACTGACCGCTAATATGAACATGAAAAGCGGCAATATCTAGCTCGGCGCCGCCAAATTTGGACCCCGATTGCCATATTCCGACAGGCTGCTAGCTCTACTTTGTTACAAAATTTGAATAGCCATATGGGTCAACGCGCAAAACGTATGCCCCACACACATAATCTGCTAGCTAGCGCGATGCCGTAGCCCGGTTCTCGCGGCTTTTTCGACGTGAGTACCCCTTGAGGGTATAGCCGGGGTAGGTGGTTAATCATCGGGGTTACCAAATCGTTAGCCACCGACCCAGCTGTCGCAAAATGCCGCGAGAGCTGGGCTACGTGAGTGCATTTTCGAGCAACAGAACGGATAATACAAAAATATAGTTGAATAAAAAAGAGTTAGCTTGCGCTCATTTTTTATAACACAGTAGGACGAAGTTTTTTGGTGCCCCGGACACGAATCGAACGTGTGACCCCCTTCTTAGGAGGAAGGTGCTCTATCCACTGAGCTACCGGGGCAATATACTACTTGAAGACCTACATTTTACGCTAAATGCGGCTTAAAACTGCTTTAAAACGGGTTCAAAACCGGTTATTGCAGCTTATTGCGATTGATTTGCGCAGTTAAGCTGCAGGTGCACAGCGTGCCTACGTTACAATGTTGGGCTTGGCGTTTACAACGCAGCGAGTTGATACCCGCTTCGCTGCTTGCCCTACTTTTTTGCTCATTTACCAGACTTGCACCATGCCTATTCTGCATTTAAAAAATTTATCCCTAGCTTTTGGCGATGTCGCCCTGCTTGATCGTGTTGATTTGGCCATCGACGCCGGCGAACGCCTGGCGCTCATCGGTCGCAACGGTGAAGGCAAAAGTAGCCTTATTCGTATTTTGTCCAACGAGGCTAAGGCCGATGACGGTGAGGTAATTTGTAACACCGGCCTAAAAGTAGCGTGTGTGCTGCAAGAGCCACCGTTTGATTTAAACCAAACCGTGTTTGAAGCGGTGGCTGGTGGCTTGGGCGAGATGGCGAAAATATTGGTGGATTATCACGCGGCTACTTATGCGCTGTCGCATCCAGAAGGCTTGGATGACGATGCCATGAATGCGGTGATGGAACAAATGTCAAGCCTTCAGGCACAAATTGACGCACGTGATGGCTGGCTGCTAGACGCTAATGTTGGGCACGCCATTGCGCGTTTAGGATTGCCTGAAGATGCCCGTATTTCGGCTCTCTCCGGCGGGTTACGCAAACGTGTAGCGCTAGCGCGCGCGCTCGTGAGTGAGCCTGATTTGCTGCTATTGGATGAACCAACCAACCACCTAGACATTGCCGGCATTGATTGGCTTGAGCAAACTATTTTGGCCTTTACCGGCGCGGTGTTGGTGGTAAGCCACGATCGGCGCTTTTTAGAAAATATCGCTACCCGTATTATCGAGCTTGATCGGGGCAAGTTATCGAGCTATCCCGGTAGCTTTGAAGAATATCAAAAGCGCAAGGCCGAAATGCTGCATGCACAATACATTGAATTCGCGAAGTTTGATAAGGTGCTAAAAGAAGAGGAAGTATGGATTCGCCAAGGTGTAAAAGCCCGTCGCACACGTAACGAAGGCCGGGTACGCAGGCTAGAAGCATTGCGTTTGGTGCGGGCTGCGCGTCGTGATTTGAAGGGCAACGTTAACTTCACTTTAGATGCAGGCGAGCGCAGCGGCAAGATTGTTGCCGAGCTTGAAAACGTATCGAAGAGCTACGGCGATAAAGTGATCATCAAAAACTTTACCGGCGTAGTGCAACGTGGTGACCATGTTGGTTTAATTGGCCCGAACGGCGCAGGAAAAACCACGTTATTGAAAATGGTTTTAGGTTTGCTGGAGCAAGATAGCGGCACCATTAAGCGCGGCACACAAATGGAAGTGGCGTATTTCGACCAGTTCCGTGAGGCACTTAAAGATGAAGCAACCCTATCCGACGTCATTAGCCCGGGCTCCGAATTTATTGAAGTAAACGGCAGCCGCAAGCATGTCATCAGCTATTTGGGCGACTTCCTATTCCCTCCGCAGCGCGCGCGGGCAAAGGTAAAGTCACTTTCCGGCGGCGAACGTAATCGCTTGCTGCTGGCGCGATTGTTTGCCAAACCAGCCAACGTGCTGGTGCTGGACGAACCCACAAATGATCTAGATATTGAAACGCTCGAACTACTGGAAGAACTGCTGCAAGCCTTCACCGGCACGGTTTTCTTAGTAAGCCACGACCGGATATTTTTGAATAACGTCGCCACCAACGTGTTGGCTTTTGAAGGTGATGGCCATGTGCAAGAATATGCTGGCGGCTATGATGACTGGCTGAGCCAGCGCGCAGCTAAGCCTTCCATGAATACGACTTCGGTGGCTGCGTCAGCACCGGCTGCCGCACCAGCAGCCACCACCGCCCGCAAAAGCAAACTTAGCTTTAGTGAAGTTAAGGAACTAGATGCCTTGCCGAGCAAAATAGAAGCGTTTGAAAAAGAGCAAAAGCAAATCGCCGCACAACTTGCCGATGGCACGATGTATCGTAACAACACCACATTGGCCAAGCAATTGGCAACCCGTGCCACCGAGCTTGAAGGCTTGAGCGAAGCTGCCATTGCCCGTTGGGATGAACTTGAAACTAAAAAAGCGACGCTTTAATAGCGCTTTTTGATTCGCCTTAGCCGCTACACGCCACCTGAAGACGCCTTAAAATAGGGCGTCTTCAGGCATATCAAAAAGCCAATATGGAAGACACTGGGCAACTTCAACGCAACGCTACAGGCCTGGCATCCGCAAAGCCGGCAGCAGCAGTTTTGCGCTTGTTACAGCCGTTGGGCTTAGCGTTGGTGGTAGCGGCGCTAGTAACGCCGTTGTGTGTCATCGCAGCACAGTTGTTTTTGCCGGGCAGTGACGGCTGGCAACATTTGGCGCAAACGGTTTTGCCAGAATATATTTTCAATACGGCCGTCTTGCTTACTTGCGTCGCCATCGGCGTGGTGCTCATCGGCACCACTTGTGCATGGCTTGTGACCCACTACCAATTTCCTGGGCGCGATAGTTTGCAATGGTTGCTGGTGCTGCCACTGGCCATGCCAGCGTATGTAATCGCCTATGCCTACACCGACTTTTTACAGTATGCGGGACCATTACAGTCTGCCATGCGCGCAGTCCTTGGGCTCGCCGACGGCAGTGCCGCGCTGCTCCCCGACATACGCTCGCTAGGCGGTGCAGCGCTGATGATTGTATTAGTGCTCTACCCATACGTGTATATGCTCACGCGGGTGTCGTTTTCGGAGCAATCGCCTAACTATCGCGATGCCGGTGCTTCTCTGGGACTATCGCCACTACAAATTTTTTCGCGTATTTTATTTCCTTTGGCCCGCCCCGCCATCGCCGCCGGCACGACACTGGTGCTAATGGAAACGCTGGCTGACTACGGCACTGTTTCCTACTTTGGCGTACCCACATTTACAACCGGGATTTATCGCGCGTGGTTTTCATTAGGTGATCCAGTATCAAGCGCAAAACTCGCAATGGGTTTACTCGGCTTTGTGGTGATAGTGCTGTTTTGCGAGCGTCTCGCCCGCGGCGGCGCCCGCTATGGCCAATCTACCGGCACCGTTCGCACCACAACCACCTTGAGCGGTGCGCTGCGGTGGGCAGCAACGCTAACCTGTGTTTTACCCATCATTTTTGGGTTTGCGCTGCCGAGCATTATTCTGCTCTACCTTGCCTTCACCAGTGCTGATGCTGGGCCGTCGGCATGGAATAGCCACCTTTTGGGCGTTGCCGGAAACAGCGTGTTATTGGCAAGCTGCACTGCAATATTGGCTGTGGTGATTGCGACAAGTATCGCCTATGTCGCACGTTCGGCGAAGGGCAAGATGACATCGCCCCTGAAGCAGGTAAACGGTGGCCTAAATGGCCTTAAACGGCATTTAAAGGCAAAATTACAACGCAAACATCTACAGACACCCTCACCCGGTGTTAAATCCTCGCTGACCCATTACCTAATTCGTATCGTTGCGCGGGTAGCGGGCCTGGGTTACGCCGTACCTGGTTCAGTCATTGCGGTCGGCATCATGGTGCCGGTGATTGCATTAGACCATTTGATTGCCGATGCATGGCAGTGGCTAACCGGTGCCAGCATTGGTCTGCTACTGACGGGGTCAATTGCAGCAATGATTTATGCCTATCTGATCCGCTTTTTGGCGGTGAGTTTACAAAC
Source organism: Betaproteobacteria bacterium (assembly GCA_031409495.1). GTDB lineage: Bacteria > Pseudomonadota > Gammaproteobacteria > Burkholderiales > Usitatibacteraceae > JANMDR01. The sequence continues at coordinate 358 of JANNXI010000266.1, read as the reverse complement.
CATAGAGGCAGGGTTGGCCAAAATTACGCCGAGCATGGATGATGCTGCGCAGTCTTTAGGCCTGAGCGGCAGGCAAACATTGACCCGCGTGCACGCGCCACTCCTGTCGCGTAGTTTACTCACGGCGGGTCTACTGGTATTTGTAGATGTGATGAAAGAGCTACCAGCCACGCTTGTGATGCGGCCATTCAATTTTGATACGCTGGCGGTGCAGAGCTATCAATTTGCGGCCGATGAACGCTTAGGCCAAGCCGCGGTGGCTTCACTATTGATCGTGGCGGTAGGCGTGATACCCATCGTGTTGCTATCGCGCCAAATTGCAAAAAAACGCCAATAACATCGCCTTCTTGCCCCCTCC
>JANNXI010000265.1:0-21790 GCA_031409495.1 Betaproteobacteria bacterium | reverse complement strand
GGAAAATGGGCCCGTTTGAAACCTGGCAAGCGGCTGGCTGGTCGCAAATTGCTACTTGGATTAATGAAGATATTGCGGCCGGCAAAACCATGGCGAGCGCACCTTTGCCTGCATGGGTAACCGATGGTCGAGTGGGTGTACATAGTGCTGAAGGTTCCTACAGTGCTGCTACCGGCAAAATGGTTGGTCGTTCTACGTTGCCGGTGTATCAGCGCCAGTTGTTCCCTGAATTATTGCTAGGTGAAAAAGCGGAATCTGGCACTACAGTGTTTGAAGACGACGCTGTGCGTATGTGGACGGCGAAGGGTCATGAAGATGTGGCTATTTGTTCCTTTAAAACAAAGATGCACTCTATCGGGTCAGATGTTTTAGAGGGTTTGAATAAAGCCATTGATCTTGCGGAAGCCGATTTCTCCGGCTTAGTAATTTGGCAACCAGAGCCACCTTATGCCGCCGGCGCCAATCTAGTCAAAGCGCTGGAAGCCTTAAAAACAGGGCAGTTTGAAGCATTTGAAAAAATGGTTGCTCTGTTCCAGCATACCTCGCAGCGGATTAAATACAGCTACATTCCGGTGGTGTCGGCAGTGGATGGTCTGGCGCTGGGCGGCGGTTGCGAATTTGTAATGCACTCTGATCGCGTTGTGGCCACGCTTGAAAGCTATATCGGCTTGGTAGAAGTTGGCGTTGGTTTATTGCCTGCTGGTGGTGGTTTGAAAGAAATTGCTTTACGTGCGGCGTTGTCGGCGGCAACAGGCCCAGGCAATGGCGATATGATGCCGCAAATCCAAAAGAGCTTTAAGCATGTTGCCATGGGCGAAGTTTCTAAAAATGCCATGGAAGCCAAAGAAATGGGACATCTCCGTTGGCGCGATATCGTCGTGTTTAATCGCGATGAAATTTTGTACGTGGCGCTTGAAACAGCGCGTGCCATGTCGCGTGCTAGCTATCGCCCGCCGCTAGCGCCTACCGCTTTTGCGGTAGCCGGTGCTACGGGTATTGCCACCATCAAGATGATGCTAATCAACATGAAAGAGGGCGGTTTCATGTCGGAACACGATTATGAAATTAGCTGTCGTATTGCCACCTGCTTGTGCGGTGGCGAGGTTGAGTCTGGATCAATGGTGGATGAAAAATGGATGCTTGATTTGGAGCGTAAGCATTTCTGCGAATTAGCAAAAATGCCGAAAACCCAGGACCGCATTGAGTACATGCTGAAGAACGGCAAGCCGCTGCGTAATTAACGCTGCGCACCGTTTTCGGTGATTAAAGCCAACATCCTAAATTAAATATTTTTTGAAAGCAGGAAAATCAAATGACCAAACAAGTTCAAGAAGCTTACATCGTTGCTGCCGTGCGCACGCCCGTGGGTAAAGCGCCACGTGGCATGTTCCGCAGCGTGCGCCCCGACGATATGTTAGCCCACGTACTCAGAAATGCTATCGCTCAAGTGCCAAATTTGGATGTGAATGACATCGGCGATGTGGTGGTAGGTTGCGCAATGCCAGAAGGCGAGCAAGGCATGAACGTCGCGCGTATTGGTGTGTTGCTAGCAGGCTTGCCAGACGGTATTCCAGGTGTCACCATAAATCGCTTTTGCGCGTCGGGTGTGCAAGCCATTAGCATGGCGGCTGACCGTATTCGCACCGGTGACGACGATGTCATTATCGCGGCAGGCACCGAAAGTATGTCGATGGTGCCAATGATGGGTAACAAAATTGCGATGAACCCAGATGTGTTCAACAACAATGAGCACGTTGGTATTGCTTATGGCATGGGCATTACGGCTGAAAAAGTAGCGCAACAGTGGAATATTTCGCGCGAGGCGCAAGATGCGTTTGCCGTTGCGTCTCACCAAAAAGCAACAGCGGCTATTGCCAGTGGTGCATTTAAAGCTGAAATAGCACCTTACGAAATTTCTGCGTCCACGCCCGATTTAATCAACGGCGAAATTAAATCGCGCAAAAAAATGGCTGATACCGATGAAGGCCCACGTCCTGATTCCAGCATTGAAAGTTTAGGTAAATTACGTCCAGTGTTTGCGGCACGCGGTAGCGTGACTGCCGCAAATTCATCACAAATGTCTGATGGTGCGGGTGCCGTTATTTTGATGAGCGAAAAAGCGCTAAAAAAATACAACATTCAGCCGCTCGCCCGTTTTGTCTCCTTTGCCGTAGCAGGTGTTCCCGCGGCGATTATGGGTATCGGCCCGATTAAAGCCATACCCAAAGTGCTAAAACAAGCGGGCATTACACAACAAGATTTGGACTGGATTGAGCTCAATGAAGCCTTTGCCGCACAATCCTTGGCTGTCATTAAAGATCTTGATCTTGATCCTTCAAAAATCAACCCAAACGGCGGCGCCATCGCTTTAGGCCATCCGCTTGGTGCAACAGGCGCTATTCGCGCTGCCACCCTTGTGCATGGCATGAAGCGTACTAACGCTAAGTGGGGCATGATTACGATGTGTATTGGTACCGGTATGGGCGCTGCTGGTTTGATTGAGGCCCTATAGACTGGCAAATGTTGGCGCGAAATATGTTGCGATGCAACATATTTTCGTCATCGAGTGCTAACCTAAAAACAATGATTTAGCAGCTAAAACTACCCTAAAGTACGTTTAAACTACGCTATAAATACAACACCGCTAAAACAACTGATTGGCTTGTTGTTGCCTTTTTAACCATAGTCACTGACAATACAGAATCACTTAGAGTGGTGTGGCTAACATGCGAAAAGGCTCACGGGTTGCTCGCAAAAATTCAAAGTCATAACAAGTTAACTACCCGTAAATATTAATTTTTGAAATCATCTTGAGGAGATTTGCTTAATGGACACCCAGCAAAATAAGCACCGCGCTGATTCACGTAACGCCCCCACTTTGCGCGTCAGTTCCACCGTGAACCCTATTTTTACACCAAAAGGCGTTGCCTTAGCGGTTGCCTTCGCTTGTGCGATGTCAGCCGCTGGTGCTCAAGCTGCGGCTTTTTCGCTTGAGAACGGCTTGAAGGGTAGCTTTGACAGCACCTTCTCTTATGGTCTTTCTCGCCGGATTCAAAGCCAAGATGCGGCCTTGATCGGCATCGCTAACGGCGGTACCGCGCACTCAGTTAACGAAGATGATGGTGATCGTGCCTACGGTAAAGGTAAGCTTTTTACCAACGCTGTAAAGGGCACGCACGACCTGGAAATGAAGTATGAGAATTTTGGCGCGCTCGTTCGCGCCACTTATTTTTATGATTTCGAAAACAAAAACCGTAGTAATTTAGGTGAGGAAGGTAAAAAGCGCTTGGGCAGCGATGCGCGTTTTCTTGACGCCTTTATTACTGGTAGCTTTAGCGTAGCGGACAGAAATTTGCGCGTACGCCTCGGTAATCAAGTAATCAGTTGGGGTGAATCAACGTTCATTCTGAACGGTATTAACGTTATTAACGCGGCTGATCTTTCTAAGCTGCGTATTCCTGGCTCAGAATTAAAGGAAGCGTTTATTCCAACGAGCAGTATTTGGTTGTCGCAAGAGCTAACCAAGAACGCCAGCGTTGAAGGCTTTGTGCAGTTTAACCACGACAAAATTAAGCTCGATCCGCGCGGTTCTTACTTTAGCAATAACGATTTCGCATCAGACGACTCGTGGCGCGTATTTGTCGGCTTTGGTCGCCGCGGCGATTTGACCGGTGTTGCGCCACGAAATCCTATTCCGCCGACCACGCCAGGCATTGGTGCACCAGCGCAAGCTGCGTTTGGCTTATTTAGCCCGGCAGCGCAAGTTTGGGCACCGCGTAGTTCAGATGTAAAAGCAAAAGACTCCGGTCAGTATGGTGTTGCATTTCGTTATTTAGCCTCAGAGCTTAACAATACAGAATTTGGTTTCTACCACCTCAACTACCATAGCCGCATTCCATTATTCTCTGGTGTAAAGGGAACGCCAACCAGCGCAATCACTGGTACGCCAATTGGCACGGCGGCTGGCCAAACCGGTACAGCAACTTACTTCGCTGAATACCCAGAAAATATCAAGCTTTACGGCATGAGTTTCAATACCTCTGCTCCGGGCGGTGTAGCGTTGCAGGGTGAGATCTCTTATCGCCCAAATCAGCCGTTGCAGTATTCAACGCCTGAATTGCTACTAGCCGCATTGGGTGCGCCAAACTTATCTACTGGTTTTGAGTTGATTCCGGGTACGATCAGCGCTACTGCTCCATTCGGTGCGTCAGCTGCCGCTTTGGTACCAAACGGTACATATCAGCGCGGATGGGATCGGGTAAAAATGACCCAATTCCAAATGACCGGTACGAAGTCATTCCCCAATGTCTTTGGTGCGGAGCAAGGCGTAATCGTGAGTGAAATTGGTTACACAAAATACAACGGTTTGCGCACTGATATTAAGTTTAACGGCCCTGGTGTGTTTTTGCCAGCAACAATGCAGGGAGCCGTGGCTACGCAGGCAGGCGCTGTTCAGGAGACAGGTTTTGTTACCGAGAGCTCCTACGGTTACCGCGTGGTTGGTCGCTTAGAGTATGCGAACGCCTTGTTTGGTGGAAATATTGCGCCGCGTATTGCGTTTAACCATGACATCAAAGGCGTATCACCGACATTTAACGAGGGTACAAAATCGTTGGCTTTAGGTGCTAATTTTGACTATCAAAAGAAATTTACGGTCGATGTTTCTTACACCGGATACTTCGGTGGTCGTAATTATTGCGGTACGGCGGCAGTCACAAACCCAGCGCAAACTACTTTGGGCGCGCAGTTAGGCGGCGTTCCAGGGCTGTTTACAGCGCAGAGCGCTAATTATTGCTCAAGCGCAAACCCGCTGAAAGACCGTGATTTCGTATCGTTGGTAATGACTTACTCGTTCTAATACGTTCAGCTTAGTTTTGGTTCTGTCGCGCGAATTAAACAAAGCACTTATTCGCCTGCGCTCACAAAAGATGAGCCAGGCGAGTGGGATTAATTTCCAGTCATGTTTGTACGTGCGGAGTAAACCAAAACCGCTGATTCCACGTTGAAGCAAAGGTAACTTGCAAATATCGTTGTAATATTAGGTTTAGTAGCGTCCATAATTATTCGGAGGAAATATGAAATTGAGTCGATCAAAGAACTTGCGTCAGTCGTTTATCGCCGCAACCGTAGCTTCACTTGCCGTTGTGTCAGTTGGTGCGTTCGCTCAGCTGGCGGCGGCAGATGTCGCTAAGTTAGGTACAACGCTAACGCCGATGGGCGCTGAAAAAGGCGCTAATGCAGCAGGTACTATTCCTGCTTGGGACGGTGGTATTATTAAACCAGTGGCAGGCTTTAAAGCCAAGGGCCATTATCCAGATCCGTTTCCGAACGACAAAATTCTTTTTACGATCACCGGCGCAAATGCGGATAAGTACAAAGATAATTTGTCTGTCGGCCAAATGGCGATGCTAAAACAGTATCCAACCTACAAGCTCAATGTGTATCAAACACGCCGTAGCGCCTCTTATCCCGTTGGTCACTACAAAGAAACTGCTGAATGTGCCGCTAAAGCCAAACTGGCACCGGGCGGTAATGGCGTGCAAAACTGTGTAGGTGGAACGCCATTCCCAATTCCTAAAAATGGAATGGAAGCAATTTGGAACCATGTGTTGCACTACAAAGGTAATACTTACAGCCAGCATTGGGCGCAGGCCGCGGTTACTGCCGACGGCAACTACGCTCTCGTTAAATTCGAGTATGAATACGATTTGGCATACGGTAATTTAGATAAAAAAGTAGCCGATCGCGAGCCCAATAAGCTGCTCTACTACCGGCAAGAAACCACCGCCCCAGCACGGTTGGCGGGTCAGATTCTATTAGTGCACGAAACCGTAGATCAGTCCAAGGAACCGCGTAACGCGTGGATTTACAACCCAGGTCAGCGTCGAGTTCGTTTGGCTCCAAACGTAGCCTATGATAATCCCGGCACCGCAGCAGATGGCTTACGTACCAATGATGATTTTGGTATGTATAACGGTGCGATGGATCGCTATGATTTTAAGTTAGTTGGTAAGCGCGAAATGTACATACCGTATAACTCCTACAAGCTCTCTGACCCTAAAGTGAAGTACTCCGACATTTTGAAGGCTGGTCACTTGAATCAGGATTTGACGCGTTATCAATTGCATCGCACCTGGGTAGTGGAAGCGACGCTAAAGCCCGGCACTTCGCACATTTATTCAAAGCGTACATTCTACCTCGATGAAGATAGCTGGGGCATCGTGTTGATTGATAAGTACGACGGCGCTGGCAAGCTATGGCGTTTTGCTGAGCAGCACAATGAAAATTGGTATGATTTGCCAATGTGGTACGGCACAGTGGAAGTGCATCACGATTTGCAATCTCGTCGTTACATTGCAATGGGCTTGCGAGCAGAAGAAAAGGTGATTTACGAACCAATTAAGCGTTCAGCTGCGGATTACACACCGCAGAATTTGCGCGGTTCTGGCGTTCGCTAAGCACTGACTGAAGTCATTGCGCGGCTTAGCTTATGATTTGGATTTTTCCAAACAGAAGTCCCCGCGCAATTTGAGCAAGTTTAGAGGGCGGCCACGTGCAGTAGCGCGAGGCTGCCCTTTAGTTTTTGTGCTTTGCTGTTGCTCAAAAAAACGCGCACGCTCTGTTCTCTTCAGCATCGTTGTGCTACCTGCAGTTCTACTCGGTAATTTCTTTAGGCGCCCAAATATGTTTTCTCCTATTCAGTGTTCCAAGCTTGGCGCCGCTTCGGCGTTGTCGAAAGTCTCCAAAGCCGTACTAGTATCGCTGAGCCTCGCCTCCGTGCCAATTATTGCACTTTCAAGTCTCGGTTTTTCAGTCGGTGCTTTGTCAGCAACGCCTGTGACGGCCAATGTAATATTGCCAGAGAGTGGCTTGCTCTCTAGGCAAGGTGTGTCACGCTTACTTATCTCTGACGCTGCGCGCTTTGGTAATCGCGTGGTTGCGGTGGCCGATCGCGGATATATTATCTTCTCGGACAACAACGGCGAAAGCTGGACGCGCGCCAAAAGCCCCGCTGCACCATTGCTTACCGCGGTATTTTTTATCGATGCAAAGGTGGGTTGGGCAGTCGGTCATGATTTGGTGGTTCTGCAAACCACGGACGGTGGCGAAAATTGGACAAAACAAAACTCGAAGCCCGATGAAAATAAGCCCTTTTTAGACGTTTATTTCAACGACCTAAACAATGGTTTCGCAATTGGCGCGTACGGCGTTTTTTACGAGACAGCAGATGGCGGCAAAACATGGACGCTGCGAAAACTTGGTGAAAGCGATAAGCACTTAAATAGTATTTTTAAAATCGCCGATAACAAGCTGCTCATCGTCGGTGAAGCCGGCACCGTGATGCGCAGCGACGACGCCGGCAAAAATTGGGCGCTGGTTGACGTGCCGTACAAAGGCTCATACTTTGGCGGAATTGTTGCCGATGATGGCGCAGTCATTATTTATGGTTTGCGCGGCCGCATTTTCCGTAGCGCTGATCAAGGTAAAACTTGGATCGCGGTAGAAAATAGCCTTCCTAATTCGTTGATGGGTAGCACTAAATTACCAAGCGGTAAAATTGCGCTAGTCGGTTTGTCGGGGACCTTATTGGTCTCGGTTGACAACGGTAAGTCGTTTCCTGCCGTAAAATCTGGCTCCACAAAAGCCTATTCCTCGGCTGTTTTGGGCGCTCCGACTGATTTGCTGCTGCTCGGCGAGGCTGGCGTGCGTGACCTTTCATTGGCCGCAAACAGCGCCGCAGTCGCTGCGCCGGTGAGCGCAGCTCCAGATGCAGCCAAAGCTAAATAAAAAAATCAATCGGATAATTTAAAATGAATCTAAAAAACGTCATTCAAAGCATTTCCGCATTGGTGTTTAACAACCGCAAGGTGTTGCTCATTGTTTTTGCGGTAGTAACAGTATTGTTTGCGGCATCAGCAAGTCGGTTGAAGGTTGACGCGGGCTTTAACAAAATGGTACCGCTTACGCACCCTTATATGAAAGTCTACAAAGACTACGAAAAGGTATTTGGTGGGGCAAACCGTATCGCGGTGGCGTTAGTGAGCAACAAAGGCGATATTTATAACAAACCGTTTATGGATAAATTAAAGGCGCTGAGTAACGACGTATCGCTGTTAAACGGGGTAGATAAACCGAGTGTAAAGTCCCTGTTTACGCCTAACACCCGCTTTATTGAGGTGATTGAAGAAGGTTTTGCGGGTGGCAATGTGGTGCCCGCAAATTATCAGGGCTCCGATGCAGATTTACTCGTTGTAAAAGCGAACGTTCAAAAATCTAGTGAAATTGGCCGTACCGTGGCTAACGATTTTTCAGGCGCGCTGATTGCTGCAGGCTTGTTAGAAATTGATCCTGTCACCCAGCAAAAGCTAAACTATTTTGAGTTCGCTGGTAAGCTTGAGGAACTACGTCAGAAGTACGAAACGCAAGAACACACGGTACACATCATTGGCTTTGCAAAGGCTGTAGGCGATATTGCTGAGGGTGCTAAGGGCGTAATTGCATTCTTTGGTATTGCTTTTTTAATTACCTTCGTGCTCATGATGTGGTTTGTTAAAAATCTCAAACTCACCTTAGTGGCGCTTATCGTTGCAATGACACCCGTGTTGTGGCTCCTTGGCACCTTGCCGTTGATTAATTTTGGTATCGATCCACTCTCAATCTTGGTGCCATTTTTGATCTTTTCCATTGGCGTATCTCACGCCGTGCAAATGACAAAAACCTGGGAGCGGGAGGTAGGTGGTGGTGCCGATAGCCTTACCGCGGCAAAGACCGCCTTCGCCAATTTATTTATCCCCGGCACATTGGCTCTGCTTACAAACGTACTAGGTTTTGCCGTGATCATGGTGATACCGATTGACATCGTGCGTGAGCTCGGGATGACGGCATCCCTCGGTGTGGCATGGATGATTGTCACCAACAAAATGCTACTACCAATTTTACTGTCGTACTTAAAAATAAAGGTCGCTCCCCCAAAGCCGGAAACAACGGAGTTTGTCGGCATCGATAAGTTTTGGCGCTTTTGTGCTGGTTTTGCCGCCAAAAAGTACGCATTTTGGGTGGTCCTAGTTTCGCTCGTTATTTTGGGATTTGGCCTAGTTCAAGCGCACAAGCTGCGGGTGGGCGATCAAGGTACAGGCGTACCAGAATTGCGTGCTGAATCGCGTTACAACCAAGATAACGACATGATCGTGAGTAAGTTTTCAATCGGCGTTGACACGCTCGGCGTGGTTGCGCAGACCAAGGGCGTTGCGGGCGCTTGCACGAACTACGATGTCATGACGACGATCGAAAACTTTGATTGGTATATGCAAAACGTAGAAGGTACGCAATCCGTAATTTCTCTGCCAGGCTTGGCGCGGAACCTGAACGGTGGCTTTAATGAAGGCAGCCTAAAGTGGCGTCAACTCCCCCGTGACCCGCAAGTAATGGCGCAAAGCGTCACGCCGATTGATACGCAAACTGGGCTGCTTAATCCGGATTGCAGCGCCATGCAAGTTTTAATCAACACCACTGATCACCAAGGCGAAACCATCACGCGCTTAGTACAAGAAGTAAAGAACTTTGCCGCCGCAAATAATAGCGATAAGCTTGAATTTAAGCTTGCTACAGGTAACGTTGGCGTGATGGCTGCGACCAATGAAGCCGTGGATAAGGCCCGCTGGGAGATGAACTACGCTATATTCGGCGCGCTATTCATCATGTGCATGATTACCTTCCGCTCGCTACGCGCCACAATTTGCATCTTGTTGCCGCTGGCGTTGGTGTCGGTGTTGTGTGAAGCGCTCATGCCAATGTTAAGTATTGGCTTAAAAGTATCTACGTTGCCAGTTATCGCTCTTGGCGTCGGCGTCGGTGTTGATTACGGAATTTATTTGTACGATCGAATTGAAGTGCATATTGAAGAGGGCATGGACCTGCGTAAGGTATTTTTCTTAGCCTTGCAAGAACGCGGGACGGCCATGATCTTTACGGCGGTAACGATGACATTAGGCGTGGCCACATGGGTGTTCTCCGCCCTAAAATTCCAGGCTGACATGGGTATTTTGCTCGCGTTTATGTTCTTCCTAAATATGTTGGGCGCTATTTTGTTACTCCCAGCTTTGGGTGCATTTTTCTTGAAATCACACAAAAAAGCATAAAGCATTTAAGCAAAATTAATGCCCTGAAGGTGCCCGTAAACTGGGCACCTTTAGGGCATTTTTACGTCCATTTTGTGACCGCTTTACTACGGCTTTTTACATCCGCTATTAGTGCTGTACTAGCCTCGGATGTGCGTAAGCAACAAGCAAACATTTCGTCAGTCGCATTTTAGCGACAGTTAAATGTGATTAAAATCAATGGGTTAGCGCATAGACTTAATGTTTGTCGCAGAATAGCGACAAGCTCGTACAAAATTACCCCGGCTGCAACACTCTGCTAGATCCCAAAAATCACTTAAGTCATTGATAAATATCAATATAATAGAATTGGCACGGAAGATGCTTGTATAGCTTCGAGTACGTTGGGCCTGCCACCCTCCCTAGGCAGTTTACCGGAGCGATAACATCAAACTTGTATAGGCAATTGCCACCCAGTGTATTCGAGAGTGCGCCTTCCGGGACGGATCTCGAATCCGTCCCACTTTTTTCTGCCGTTGGAAAAACGCTGTGCACCAAAAGAATTCGCAATACGTTGTAACGTTGTAACCCTAAAGTTTATGCACTACGCCTCGTAACACCGTTGTTGATTAAAAAATTGAGCAGCACCTCGATGTGCCGCCACTTGTTTGTAGATAGCCACGATGTACCGCCCCTGCAATACCAAAGTACCATCACAGCAACACTTCAGTGATATCAGCATTAAAGCCTAAAGTCGTCATATTTCTGCCATTTTTACCTGTTGTAATAACCGAATCGAATTTCGGAGAGATCAAAATGTTTATCGTACAAAAACTTATCTGGTTTATTTTTGGCACAAAGCGTCCCGTCATGACCAACGCCAACAACACATCGTCCGCCAACAATGTCCTCGAGCCTACAGTTGCGCCGCGCCGCGTTGTTGCCTTGCTCAACGTGGGCGCTGCCGAAAATCTACGCCACCCGCCACGCATCGGTTTAAACCGCGCATGGAGCAATGCCAGCCATGCACAACTAAAGCCGAATGTCTTAAATTTTGTCGCCCGCTCACAAGCTACGCCAGGCTTGGCGCGTCCCGATCACTCCAACCATCGTCGGCTCACCGCGTTGCGCTAAAAATTAAGCGCGTTGCAAAAATAAAAAACGGCTCGAATTTTCGAGCCGTTTTTGTTTTTTGCAGCGCTTCAACTGATCAACTCAATATGCCTGAAGATACCTGAAATACGCGGGCCTTCAGGTATTCTTTAATTGAAAAAGCGCTTCCGATAGGCACTTGGACTGCATTGGACTAAACGCCGAAAGTGCCGACGTAATGATTCGTCAGAGCCAAATCCTGCCGCTTCCGCGACTTGCGCCAGTGGCGTTTCCGCTGCTTCCAAAAGTTCCTTCGCAAACGCGACGCGCTCGGAGATCAACCATTCGGTAGCACCAAACCCCGTCATTTCTTGAAACTTGCGCTGCAAGGTTCGTGGGCTTAAATGGGCTTGTTTTGCCATGCTGCTAATGCTGTGGGGCGCGCGCAGATTGGCGCGTAGCCAATCGAGCAGCGCGGCTAGGCCGCTGCTCGTGTATGGCTGCGCGGGCTGAATAGGGCGGGTGACAAATTGTGCTTGTCCGCCTTCACGGTGCGGTGCAATCACCAAACGCTGCGCCACCAAATTGCCCACCTTCGCGCCAAAATCAGTGCGTACAATATGCAACAACATACCCAGCCCCGCCGCTGAACCAGCCGCCGTGATGACTTGGCCGGTATCCACATAAAGTGCATTCGCCTGCACGTCAATCAGCGGAAAGCCTTCTTTGAGTTTTTTGGCGTAACGCCAGTGCGTAGTGGCAGCTTTTCCATCCAACAAACCTGCCGCAGCCAACACAAATACGCCCGAACACAGCGAACAAAGCCGCGCCCCGCGTGCGTAAGCTGCGCGTAGCTTTTTGATAATGCTTGGCGGCACGGGTGCGTCAATGCTGCTCCAACCCGGCACGATAATGGTGTCTGCGTGGTCAAGCAGATCCGGCGCATAGGGTGCCGTGACGGTAATGCCGCCACGCGCCCGAATCGGCCCACGCGCCACCGCACACACGGCAAACTCATACCAATTTACCTCAAGTTCAGGCCGGTCCAGCGCAAACACCTCCACCGTGCAGCCAAACTCGAAGGTGCAAAGTTGGTCGTAAGCCAGCGCCACCACCAAATGTTTAGCGGCGCGCGCAGCGGAGGTTTTAGGCGTGGTTTTAGACGTACTTTTAATCATGGCGCAATATTACTGCATATTGACGTTTGCGCCACTATTTTTGTACGTGTTAAAAGGTAATAATGCCGTCATCCCGCGCTAATTTCCGGGTTCTTGCCCAACTTGGTCGAAATAGACCGTGAATTTTAAAAAGGATGAATATGATGTCTGCCGTTCCCGTCGTTAATCCAGTTAGTGCCGTTACCAAAGTCAGCGCCGCCCCCAGCGACCTAGCACTCGCCCATTTTGCGGGTTCGCTTGCCTTTGAAACTGATTGCTGGGACGTGCACAGTGCGCTGAGTTTTAATTTAAGTCAGCGCGCAAGCCCGCCGGATTTTGTATTACTCGATGTGCGCAGCCCCGCGTTGTTTGCCGCCGGGCATATCGCCGGTGCAGTTAACTTACCGCACGGCAAAATTATCGAGTCGGCCTTGCGCGATTATGCAAAAAATCGCCTATTTGTTTGCTACTGTGCAGGCCCGCACTGCAACGGCGCCACACGCGGTGCAATTAAGTTAGCCCAACTTGGACGCCCGGTAAAGATCATGATTGGTGGTGTAACCGGCTGGTTGGATGAAGGCTTTACGCTGGTGAGTTAACGTCGTGTTTTGAAACCACGTATTTTTGTGCATAAAAAATGGCTGAAGACGCCCTAAATACAGGCATCTTCAGCCATCGGTAACGCCGTTATGACGCTATTAATCCGTAGTCAGCATAAGGGCACCTCTATAAATTCAATTTTCTAAGCTAGGCTAGGCGTGAACACAAAATTTTGACGACGCATATGCTTGATATGTAGGGAAAATTTTTTGTGAGCAACAACGCATAGCGACGAAAAATGGATTTATAGAGGTGCCCATAAGCTGGGTTATAGCGAATGTACTACGTCGTTTTAGGGCTCACATACATCGTGATATCTGCCTCGCACACCACTACATCATGCGTATCGCGCAACACCGCCCGCACGATGACGTCGGTGGCTTGTGCGGGTAGCGCTTCGGTTAAAACACATTCGCATTTTAGGCTCGTGGTTGCTTTTTTCAAATAGCGTACCGTCATGCCTTTGGGCAGCCAACGCATCGTGTTTGGCACGCTTACTTCCATCATCGTGCCAGCGGTGAGCTCGGCTAAATTGCACATGGCAATCGCGTGCACGGTGGCAATATGGTTTTGCACACCGCGCCGTTTGCGCATTGAAACCACCGCGCGACCAGGCTCTAGCACGTCGAATAATGGCTGGATTGACGCGAAATACGGGGCTTTCCAGCATATTATTTTGCTAAAAAACCACTTGCCCAGCGGTTTATCAGCACACTTTTTCCATAAGGTAAGGGCGTTCATTGTGCGGCCTACTTGAAGTCAGTCCAGCCCGCATCAGCTGCAAAGCGGTTGCCGTACTTGGCTTCGTGCTCTGCCAGCTTTTCGCGCAAGCTGCCCACACCCGCAGCACGTAAATATTGCATCGGCCCACCACGATGCGGTGCAAAGCCGGTGCCAAAGATCACGCCTGCATCGCATAAGTCGGCATCGGTTACGATGCCTTCGCGTACGCACGCTACTGCTTCATTCACGGCCAGTAAGGTCATGCGCATCCATAGCGGACTTAAATCAACGGTGCCGGAACCAGTCGCTTTTTGCGGTTTGCCGTTTACCCATTTGTAAAAGCCTTCGCCGGTTTTTTTACCGAGCTTTTGCGCTTTCACCAAATCCGCAATTTTAGTCGGCACCGGTGAGCCGGGGCGGCCGAGTTCGCGACCCACTGCCATGCAAATATCTAAGCCCACGGTGTCAGCCAGCTCAATTGGGCCTACTGGCATACCAAATTCCCGCGCCGCTGCATCAATGGTTTCAGCTGGAATGCCTTCATCAAGCATGAGCTGCGCTTCGAGCAAATAGGGCGTCAAAATACGGTTTACCAAAAAGCCCGGTGCGGATTTAACCGGAAGTGGCAGCTTGTCAATACGCTTTACAAATGCCTGCGCAGCTTGCATGGTTGCGTCCGATGTCTCCTCACCACGCACAATTTCAACCAGCATCATTTGTGCCACTGGGTTGAAGAAGTGAATGCCCACTAACCTTTCAGGGTGTGCCAGTGCACTTGATAATTGATGCAACGCGATGGAGGAGGTGTTGGTGGCTAAAATAGCGTCCGTTCGCAGTTGCGGTTCAATTTTGGCATAGAGCGCGCGCTTAATTTCGGCGTTTTCTACAATCGCTTCAATCACTAAATCTGCGTGGGCGACGCCTGTGCCTGCGGTATCAGGGCTAAGCCTATCCATCGCCGCTTGTACCAAGTGCGTTTGCTTTAATTTTTTGCTAAATAGCTTCGTTGCACGGGCGATAGCGGGGGCAACACGGCTGTGATCAAGGTCTTGCAGCGTCACGCGGAAGCCGCGCAACGCGCACCACGCCGCAATATCGCCGCCCATTACGCCCGCGCCGATCACATGCACATGTTGAATATGCGCAGCACCGGTGGTGCCAAAGCCTTTTAAGCGATCTTGTAGCTTGAAAATGCGGATTAAATTCGCTGTGGTTGGGTGGGCGTACAGCGATTGCACTGAGCCTTCATTGCTTGCTGGCACGGTACGCGGGTCGCCGTTAAACTTTTCCCATAAATCAATGATGGCGTAAGGCGCAGGGTAGTGGGCTTTGCTGGCTTTTTTTGCCACTTGCTTGCGTGACATATTAGCAACGAGGCCTTTGATGACGGGCATATTGCCAAGGCTATCGACAAAGCCCGGTGCGCGTGCTGGTGCATTGGCCTTCAGCATCATGCGGGCTGCTGCTTCAAAATGGCGACGCGGGGTTACCGCATCGCAAAGACCTAATGACTTGGCACTGCGGGCGGACACAGCGCGCCCCGTCAGCATTAAATCGAGCGCTTTAGTTGCACCGATTAGCTTAGGCAGTCGCTGCGCACCACCCCAGCCCGGTACGATACCAATCATCACTTCAGGCAGCGCCATTTTGGTTTTGTCGGCTTCATCCAACACCCGATATTTGCAAGCAAGCGCTAACTCCGTGCCGCCACCCATGCAAAAACCATGAACCAATGCCACGGTAGGGAAAGGCAAGGCGGCAACGGCGTCAAACACATCGCAACCTAATTTTGTAAAAGCAGCGGCCGCTTCTGCATTGGGCAGCGTCGTGAATTCGTCAATGTCAGCACCTGCTGCAAAGCCGTTGTCCTTACCCGAAAAAATGGCCAAGCCTGCAGGTTTGTTGGCAGTAAGGTAGGTACAAACTTCGTTAAGTTCGCGCAAAGCTTCACTTGAAAACGTGTTGGTGCCTTCAGTGCCGGAGGCGTAAGACTTATCAAAAGTTAGCAACGCATGGTTATCCGAGGTGAGGTTTAAACGCCAGTGCTTGTAGATAGGTAGGTTCATAATTTTCTAATGATATGGCTGAAGAAGGCCGAAAATAGGGCATTTACAAGAAGTATCTAAATGTAAATTTGTTACTTTGTACAGGTGGTGTCGACGTAAGCTCTACTGTGTTTTGCACCGCTCCCCCTCAAGGGAGGGAAGCCGGGAGACAGGGGCTGGTAGTTATTCTACGTCTGTTATACGAGCAAACATCCCGCTCTCCCGTAACCCATCTCCCTCGAGGGGAGAGGGTTGGGGGAGAGCGGGCGATGGTTAATTTACGCCACCCGCCTCGATCAACATCGCACCGCCCTGCCCACCACCAATGCAAAGTGACGCCGCGCCCACTTTGCCGCCGGTGCGCTTTAACGTATGCAACGCGTGCAGTACCACTCTCGCACCCGATGCGCCAATTGGATGCCCCACTGCAATTGCACCGCCATCAGGGTTAAATTTTGCAGGATCAACTTTGCCAAACGCAGTACTCAAGCCTAGTTTTTCTTTGCAATATGCTTCGCTTTCCCACGCGGCTAAACAGCCCATGGCTTGCGCTGCAAAGGCTTCATTAATTTCGCAGGTGTCTAAATCATTAAGCGTTAAATTATTGCGCACGAGCATCGGGGTGATGGCGTGTACGGGGCCTAAGCCCATTTCGGCTGGGTCAAGTGCTGACCATTGCGAATCAATAATTGCGCCTAGCGGCTTTAAGTTGTATCTGGCCACCGCTTCTTCGCTGGCTAAAATAAGCAGCGCGGCACCGTCGGTTACTTGGCTGCTATTGCCAGCGGTAACGTTACCGTAGGTTTTATCAAATACAGGGCGCAGTTTAGCCAAGCGTTCTGGGGTGGAATCGGTGCGTACACCGTCGTCTTCTGCATATACCTTACCCGCCCCGTCAATAATCGGCTCAATTTCGCCATAGTGCCCAGCGGCACGGCCAGCCAACACTTTTTGGTGGGATGCTGCAGCAAACGCGTCCATCATTTCGCGGGTGATGCCGAAACGCTTGGCCACGATTTCAGCAGTTTGGCCCATGCTTAGTTTAACGATAGGATCCGTTAAACCCTTCAAGATAGCGATAACTGGCGCTAAGTAGGCCGGGCGAAACTGCATCGCCACACCCACTTTTTGGCCGAATGATTTAGTGGCATACCAATCAGCTAGCCAGTTCACCATTTTTGGGCCAAACAATAGCGGTGCATGGCTCATTGAATCGGTGCCGCCAGCCAACACCAAATGCGATTTGCCCGCCAAAATATTCATGCACGCGCTGTCAAGCGCCTGCATGCCTGATGCGCAATTGCGCATCACTGTCCACGCCGGTACTTTGTCGCCGCAACCTAAGCGCAATGCCACTACGCGGCCAATATTGGCTTCGTCAGCGCTCGGCATGGCCGCTCCAATAATTACTTCGTCAAATGCGGTGGCGGCAAACTGCTGACGCGCCAATAACGGGCGTCCGCAGCCTACTGCTAAGTCTGCCCCGCTAAACGGGCCTAGCTTACCTTTGGCTTTTAAAAACGGTGTGCGGGCGCCGTCCACCACATAAACTTTTTTCATCGTCATTTACCTCGAGAGTTATTCGGCAGCTAGTGGCCACGCGGCTGGCTTTGTATCGAGCTTAGCGGCTACTGGCTCAATTGGAATGTTGGCGTGTTTAAAATCTTTATCAAAATCATCGACCATAATGATTTCACGCTGCAATTTGCGCGCGCGTAGCCATAACGCATGCTCATCCTGTGTAATTACAAACAAGGTTGCGGCCTCAGAAGCTTGGTCTTCAACGTTATTGCCAGATAAACGACCCGCCTTCACGGCCGCGCGAATCTTGCCTTCAACCGGTTCCGCCGCCATCACAGCATGCATACCCGCTTCTAGTTTGCCAATGACGTCGTTTTCATCATTAGGTAAATAGATACCATCAATCAAACGGCTACGCGCAGCACTTGGCGTAATTAAGAGCTTTGCCACTTCATGGCCCATTGCATCGGACGGCTGAATAAGCGTTAAGCCACGCGGAAACACCAAACGGCGTAACACAAAGGCCACAAAGCGATTTGGGAAGTTAGCTAAAATGCCGTCGATAGCCACCTGCATTTTAAACGCTGAATCGTAAAGCGCCCAACGTAGCAGCGGTAGTTCATCGATGTTACGGCCACGCTGGTCGTAAAATTTTAGGGCGCATGAGGCTAAATAAAGTTGCGACAACACGTCGCCCAAACGCGCGGATAATTTTTCTTTACGTTTCAGTGAGCCACCGATTACAAACATGCTCACGTCAGCTAGTAAGGCAAAGGCGGACGAGAAGCGCGTCATTTGTTGATAGAACCGTTTGGTTTCAGCGCAGCTTGGTGCCGGCACGCCGTGGCCACCGCTAACGCCCATCCATAATGACCGTGCTGCATTCGAAATGGTGAAGCCAATATGCCCGAAGAAGGCCGTATCAAAATCTTCTAAGGAGTTTTCCTTGGCCGCTTCCATCTCTTTTAATACCCACGGGTGGCAACGAATTGCACCTTGACCGAATACAATTAAGGAGCGCGTTAAAATATTAGCGCCCTCAACGGTGATGGCGATTGGCGTTTGTTGATACGCTCGGCCCAAGTAATTATTTGGCCCCATGCAAATACCTTTACCGCCGTGTACGTCCATCGCATCATTGACGATAGTGCGCATGCGTTCAGTTAAATGATATTTTGAAATTGCGGATAACACCGAAGGCTTTTGGCCCAAATCAATGGCGCCAGCAGTTACTGTACGGCACGCGTCGATCATATAAGTATTGCCACCGATACGCGCTAAGGCTTCTTCAATACCTTCAAATTTACCAATTGGGGTTTTAAACTGGCTACGTACGCGTGAATACGCGCCTGTTGCCATGCTGGCTAACTTACCTGCAGCAATTGACTGCGCTGGCAACGAAATAGCGCGGCCTGCGGCCAAACATTCCATCAACATGCGCCAGCCTTGGCCCACCATTTTTTGGCCACCGATAACCCAATCCATCGGAATAAACACATCCTTACCCGAGTTAGGGCCATTCATGAACGACGCGTTTAAAGGCTGATGGCGCTGGCCAATCACCACACCAGGGTGGTTTGTTGGAATCAAGGCGCAAGTAATACCTAAATCAGTCACGTCGCCAATCAATTTATCAGGGTCATGGCACTTAAAGGCTAAGCCCAGCAGGGTAGCGATAGGGCCCAAGGTGATGTAACGCTTTTCCCAAGTGATACGCAAGCCCAATACTTCGCGGCCTTCAAACATTTGCTTACATACAATGCCAACGTCAGGCATCGACGCTGCATCAGACCCAGCATCAGGAGATGTAAGCGCAAAACACGGCAGCTCTAAACCTTTTGCCAAACGCGGTAGGTAGTAATCCTTTTGCTCTTTGGTGCCGTAATGCGCCAATAATTCGCCTGGGCCTAAGCTATTTGGCACCATGACAGAAACTGCCGCCGTACCCGAGCGGGTAGATATTTTCATCACAATTTGTGAGTGCCCATAGGCTGAAAAGCCTTTACCGCCGTACTCTTTAGGGATAATCATGCCCAAGAAGCCCTGGTCTTTAATAAACTGCCAAACATGCGGCGGCAGATCATTAAGCACATGCGAAACTTCCCACTCATCAATCATGGCGCAAAGCTGCTCAGTTGGGCCATCCATAAAGGCTTGTTCTTCGGCGCTTAGCTTTGGTGCTGGATAATCAAGCAATTTGTTCCAATCAGGCTTGCCAGAAAACAAATCGCCATCCCACCATACCGTGCCTGCGTTGAGCGCATCGCTTTCAGTTTGCGACATTTGCGGCAGGATTTTTTTGTACAGTTTAAAGATTGGCGTAGTCAATACTTTTTGACGCAAACCCGTAATGTTGGCGATGCAGCCGAACACA
Organism: Betaproteobacteria bacterium; assembly: GCA_031409495.1. Lineage (GTDB taxonomy): Bacteria > Pseudomonadota > Gammaproteobacteria > Burkholderiales > Usitatibacteraceae > JANMDR01. The sequence continues at coordinate 2,181 of JANNXI010000265.1, read as the reverse complement.
ATAAGCGCTACGCCAAACACCGCCAATAATGGCACTGGTAAGGCTTGAGTAACCGCACCCGCCAGCAACAGGGCGGCCAAGCCAATCGTCCAAGACAAACCAGACACAGCGTGATAAGCCAGCGCCCAAACAATGGCAAGACTTAAGATAATAAACACAATGGTAATCCACATATTATTTCCTTTAGTAAAGATTAAAACTGGACTGCTCAGTACAAAATAGTACAAAAACTACGTGATATCAGAAGGCGGCGCGCGTAAGCCCGCTGCTAAGAATGGTGCTAAACGGCTGAGTAATAGTTCATCATTGCCCACCTCTGCAGCGTGGTATTTTTCAATCATTTTCAAGGCATCGGTGCCTGCCAAGGTGTAGGAAAGTGCGCCCATTAAAAAGTGCAACCGCCACGACACTTCTTCGCGGGGTAAATGCGGCAGCGAACGTCCAAACGCATGGCGAAATGCCGCAATCATCTCGGCATATTGGGAAGACAAAAATTCACGAATAAACGGTGCCGGATCTGCGTAAGCGCGGCCCAACAGGCGCAAAAAGTTCTTACCGCCCAAATCTGTATCGCGCGATAACTCCAAAGCAGGAATAAACATGGCCGCAATGATTTTTTCGCAGGTAAGGGCAGAAGGTTCCACAGCTTTTTGATATTCATCCAGCAAGCTTAAGCGCTGCTGATTCATCGGATCAAGCCTTCGGGTGAATACCGCCTGAAAGAGTTCCTCTTTCGAGCCAAAATGGTAATTAACCGCCGCTAAATTAACTGCAGCCTCAGTAGTAATTAGCCGCAAACTGGTGGCCTCAAAGCCGTGTTCCATGAATAATTCTTCAGCCGCGTCCAAAATACGTGATTTGGTATCCGTAGCGGGTGCCGTAATGCCGCCATTTGCCGGCACACTTGCGCTCGCATTTGGTACGGCAGCCAGCTTTTGACGTTGAATTACTGTGGACATAGTGTTTAGATTCAATGAGTTAGTTAATATTCTAGAATTCGTTCAAACGACTGTTTGAAACAAGCGTATTCTGCTTTTGTTGTGGTGTCAACCTTAAATATTAAATTTTAATAATGGCTGTGGAGTGCCTATTTGTAGGTGTCCACAACGCATATAGCTGAAGATGCCCTAATTATGGACATTTACAGCAGTGTAATTGCCGAAAGCCAAGGGTAATCAACTGCGCTAAATTGATTCTCCGCTCATTTTGTGTAACAATTGGCAATGCATTACACGTCAACAACCTTATTTCTAGGGCTTCCATGAAACGTACTTTTGCTACCGCATTAACTTTTGCCGCCATCACTTTCGCCCCATTTGCGCTGGCCGCTCCACCGTCAGCTGAATCGCTAGAAAAACTCTTGATTGTGACCAAAACCGACAAAATGATCGATTCCATGTTGCAGAATATGGAAGGTATGATCAGCGGTATGGCTGACAAAATGCGCCCCTCTGGCGAGGAAACTGCAGAGGCAAAAACCAATCGCGACAACGCGATGAAGAAAATACTGCCCATCCTTAAGGAAGAGTTGAGCTGGAGCAAAATGAAATCGATGTACGTGCAGATTTATTCCGAATCCTTTAACCAAGAAGAAATCGACGGCTTAATCGCTTTTTACAATAGCGCCGCCGGTATTGCTTTTGTCAACAAAATGCCTTTAGTCATGCAAAAAACAATGGCGCTCACGCAAGAACGTATGGGCCCGATGATGCAACGGGTTGAAGCGGTGATGAAAAAAGAATTCGAAGAAACCGCTGCTGCAAAATAAGTACAAAAAAGTACAAAATGTTCGAGACCAACCTAATCCCCATGCCCGAAGCCACCTTCGCGCAATACGCAGAAAATGCGATTTCAGCCTACGCGCAAGATAACATTGTGTCAGGTAGATGGCCGAAAGACGGGGCTTTAGAGCGGTCTCGCGCAGATTTTCATGCGCTGCAGCCGCAAGGTTTGGCAACGCCAAATCAGCATTTGTTCATCATGCAAAACGCGGGTGAAACCGTCGGTTATATGCACTTGGCAATCATTGAAAAGCACGGTGTCCGCCAAGCTTTTATCTATGACGTTGAAGTGCTCGAAGCCCACCAACGTCGGGGCCACGCGAAAAGCGCCTTCGCAGCTCTTGAATCCATCGTGCGGGCAATGGGGTTAAATCAAATTGGCCTGCATGTCTTCGCCCAA
>JANNXI010000264.1:0-29528 GCA_031409495.1 Betaproteobacteria bacterium | reverse complement strand
TTCTTCATACGGCTGCACCAAAACCCAACCTTGGCCTTCAAATTTCATTTGTACGCTTTCTCCACTGGTGCGTCCAAACAACGAGCCAATGGAAACGTCAGTGTGCATACTTGGCGTTAAATTACCGCTCCACGCCACGGTGGCGTTTGGGTCTGTGAACACGGGGCCTTTGCTTGACGATACGGGCAACAATAATGGTTCGCCATGGGTGGTGATAGCCGCTAAACCATTGCCAGAAATTTTGACGTTAAATAATCCTCCGGTCAAAAATCCCGCAACGCTTTTAATCATGGTGATGTCAGTATCTAAGCTCATTTCAATGGCTAAAACATCGTTACCATTCACGCAAATACTCTCACCTGCCAGCGCAATCACATGCACGCGCTTGTTAGCATCTGCCAAATAGATGCGGCCACGGCCTTCCATTTTCATAAGGCTCATGCCTTCGCCCGTTACCGCTTTTTTGAACAAACCACCGAGGCCATCGGCCATCATGCTCTTACGGCTAAATTTGATGTCGCCGGTACGTGCCACCATGGCGCCGGCCTTCGCATACACCGCACCGTTTAGGTTCACTTGCAGCGTAGACTTATTTTCAATTTCAAACATACCTGAGTTTTGGTCTTGATCGGTATGGGCTGCGATAAAATCGTTAAGGGAGGTTTGCGCCATGATTTTTTCCTTTGAGGTTGAACGTTGAAGAGGCAAATACACTAAAATTGAGCTATGAAAATCAATAATCTTTCCCGCACTAGCATTTGGGCCATCGACGCCAATAGTACCGTTGGCATTATTGACCAAACATTATTACCGTTTGAAGTTAAAGACCGTATTTTACGCTCAGTAGATGATGTTGCCGACGCAATTTTTTCCATGCGCGTGCGCGGCGCGCCGCTCATAGGGGTGACGGCCGCGTTTGGCCTAGCACTGGCCATGGGCGACGACCCAAGCTTGGGCAACTTGTACGCCAACACCAGCAAATTAAATGCCACACGCCCAACTGCGGTAAATTTAGGCTGGGCTCTGTTTAAAATGCAAACGGTACTTGTGCAAGCACCGGAAAATATGCGGGCGCAGCTGGCTTGGCAAACCGCCAAGCAAATTGCAGCGGATGATATTGCCACTAATTTTGCGATAGGCCAACACGGCTTGGGAATTATTAAAGCGCTACACGCCAAGCACCAGCGCACCATCAATATTCTCACACACTGCAATGCCGGATGGGTGGCCACGGTGGATTGGGGTACGGCTTTGTCGCCAATTTATCAAGCGCATGACGCGGGCATTCCTGTACATGTGTGGGTGGAAGAAACACGGCCACGTAACCAAGGCCTACTCACTGCGTGGGAACTGCGCGAACACGGTGTGCCGCATACCTATATTGTGGACAACGCTGGCGGGCATTTTATGCAGCACGGTAAGGTAGACGCGGTGATTGTGGGCGCCGACCGTGTGTCCGGCGAAGGCGACGTTGCCAACAAAATTGGTACCTATCAAAAAGCATTGGCTGCGCGCGACAACGGTATTCCGTTTTATGCGGCACTTCCATTAAGCACGGTGGATTGGTCGCTTGGAAATGCCTTGGAAGAAATTGAAATTGAAGAACGAAATGGCGCGGAGATCCGCACCATTAGGGGCGTTTCAGACCGTGGCGTAGCGGAAAATTTTACGATACTAGCAGCCGAATCGCCAGTGGCAAACCCGGGGTTTGACGTGACACCGGCTCGGTTGGTAACGGGGATCATTACGGAACGTGGAGTGGCGACAGTGGGGGAATTGGCGCAGTGGAAAGCGTAGTTTTTTCTGCTCTGTACAACGGAAATTAGTTACGTACCCTTCTCTCCTTCAACGCGAGAGAGGAGCAAGGCAAGTTCAATTACCCCCTTCTAAAAAAACACGATGACCAACCTTTTCCTCCGCCGCAAAATTATCGAAACTGCGAACGCCATGAATGGCTTACGCATCAACGTTGGTAAATCTGGCAACGTCAGCGCGCGTGCGCCATCAACACCAAAATTAAGTCATGGCTTTTACATTACGCCCACCGGTATTCCATACGCTGAAACTCAGCCTGAGCATATTGTTTCCATGGCGTTAGATGGCTCCCATGAAGGTCCGACCTTGCCATCATCAGAATGGCGATTTCATCGAGATATCTATTTGCAGCGGCCCGAAGTGCAAGCTATTGTGCATACGCATTCCAGCTACGCCACCTCAATTGCTTGTCTGGGGCGTGATATTCCAGCGTTTCATTACATGATTGCGGCAGCCGGGGGGGCAGACATTCGCTGTGCGCCTTATGCTACTTTTGGCACGCAAGAATTATCAGATGTTGCGCTGGAAGCCCTAAAGGGCCGTAATGCCTGCCTCTTGGGGCAGCACGGCGTTATTGCAGTGGGAGCAACGCTTGATAAAGCGTTGGCGCTAGCGGTAGAAGTTGAAAATTTGGCACGCATGTATTGGCAAGCACTGCAAATTGGTGAGCCAAAAATTTTATCTGATGCTGAGATGGCCACGGTGATTGAAAAATTTGCTACCTACGGCCAACAAAATCTTCAGAAAGACTAACGAGCCCTCGGGGCACGCGCCTGCGCCGTTGTACACGTTTCTGCATTTTGCCCAGCACTACCCAAACTGCCGTCATTATTCATTCTCCCGGCATTATTGTTAATCGCATAACACGTGCCATTTACTTTAAATACGGCTGTTCTGTTTCCGCCATTACTTTGGTACTCTACTATCGACGGCGCGAGACCCCGACCGACATTGTCGAGCGATTCCTTCATCTTTTGAAACGCGGGCTTTTCTGGCGGCGAAACGTCTTCTGGCTCGCGCTGCGCTTCTACGACAATTTCATCCACGCGTTGCAGTAATGGTAGGGGCTTTTGACTGATCACTTCGCTGCCCTTTTCGTTCCGTGGCGCCACGGCTTCTTGCGCTTTGCCTGAGGCATTTATGGCGGCTTTGTTTTGCCCAGACTTAACGCGCAGTGGGTCGACACGGGTATTTTTTGATTCGCGCACCACTGCTTCTAGCGCAGTTTCTGCTTGACTTGCTGTTGCGGTAATTGCGAGCAACGCGGTAGCGCAAAGTGTGTACGCCGCACCCCTAATTTCAATAGTAACGATCACCGAAAGGTACCGCTGCCCAATTTGCCGTCAGTTCGAAGATCACCTGCAGCGGATACCCCAGATATGCGTCTGGTTTTATTGCAGTAATTACCTTCCTGCGTGCACACCATTACGATGCCATCGGTGCCGGTGTATTCCATTACTGCCGACGGTAAATTTGGGCCTGCGCGGTTGAGCGTTACACGCATATTTTGAAACGACGAAAGCTCGGGCGGCTTAAAGTCCTCCGGTTCACGCTGCGCTTTTACAATAATTTCATCAATTCGCTGTTCAAGCCGAGGACGATCGTTTGACTGAATTGCTGCTACGGCATCTGGGCTAACCAGTTCTTTCGACTTTTTTTCTTGACGACTGCGTTCGGCTTTATTGACGAGAAGCGAGCCTGGGGCCGGCTTTGACAGTGGATTTTTAGACTCACGCACGATACCTTCCAACGCGGTTTCCGCGTAGCACACGCCTGCGCACAATGCCAAAAATAGCGCCACGCTAAGCACGAAGATTGTATTTGAAGTCAGCTTAAATTTTGAGAGATTTACGATCATTACTTATTTTGACCCACTTTTTTCCCAAAAGTTCCCACACGAGTATTCCTGTAGACGCCCTATTTTAGGGCGTCTACAGGATATACTTCAGCCACTAAAGCCAGCAATTCAGCTTGCCGATATTTAGGTAGCCGTCGCACAACCAAGCGATAGGCTTGCGTTACTAGCGCATTTACTTCGGCTTGGCTTACCTTGCGCAAATCCGTGACTGCTACCCATTTCATCCGCGCCAAATAAGGCGCTGGGATGAACCCTTCTCTTTCGGTCATCGCCAAAAATAAATCATCATCTACTTTGAAGCTGAGATGGGTTTTGCCGTCGATCGAGACGGAAGCCACGCAGAACATTTTTTCAAAAATAGTGTAGACAAAATCAGTCTCCCATTTACGGGAGCCAACAACTTTTGGCAGGCTGGCGCAGTAGGCTTGGGTTTTCTTGATCGTCGCGGGAGCCATGTTTTCTACTTTGCTTTGACTGGCGGTGCGGCTTCTTTGCTACCCGGCACGGTCAGGACAGCGCTTGACGTTGGCGCTACAACCTGCACAAAAGTTTCACCCGGTTTGATCAAACCCAGCTCCATCCTTGCGCGTTCTTCTACCGCTTCTAAGCCTTCTTTTAAATCCCGCACTTCTGCATCCAGCGCGCCATTGCGAACGGTAAGTACCGCGTTTTTAGTTTTTTGCGCCTCATTTTGCTGATTTAGCTCACGCACTCGCAACCACCCGCCTTTACCAAACCAAAGCGGATATTGCAGCGCCACCAGCAGCGTTGCAAAAATGATTGCGAGGATTTTCATGGCGGCGTACTTTTACCCGATCGTCATCCTAACGAAGGTTATAAAACGCAGATTTACCAGCATAGCTAGCACAATCACCCAATTCTTCTTCGATGCGTAAAAGTTGGTTGTATTTAGCCATGCGGTCAGAACGGGAAGCCGAGCCCGTTTTAATTTGCAAGGCATTCATCGCAACGGCAATATCAGCAATGGTCGTATCTTCAGTTTCGCCTGAGCGATGCGAAATGATGGCGGTGTAGTTAGCCCGTTTGGCCATTTCAATTGCGGCAAAGGTTTCAGACAAAGTACCGATTTGGTTCACTTTGATCAAAATGGAGTTAGCAATATTACGTTGAATGCCTTCACGCAAAATTTTGGTGTTGGTTACAAATAAATCATCGCCCACGATTTGGATTTTCTTGCCCATTTTATTGGTCAATTCCGCCCAGCCATCCCAATCGCCTTCGGCCATGCCGTCTTCAATGCTGACGATAGGATATTTGTCTGCCCATGTAGCCAGCACATTGGTAAGCTCTGACGATGTGTAAGACTGTTTTTCGGCTTTGAAATGGTATTTGCCGTCTTTGTAAAACTCTGATGCTGCGCAATCAAGGCCGATCAAAATTTCTTCGCCCGCTGTGTAGCCCGCAGCTTCAATAGCGCGCATAACGTACTGCAGCGCCATTTCGTTGCTAGCAAAATTTGGCGCAAAGCCACCTTCGTCACCCACTGTTGTGGAGTAACCATCTTTATCTAAGATTTTTTTCAACGCGTGAAACACCTCTACACCCGCGCGCAATGCTTCGCGAAATGTCGGCAAGCCGGACGGAATAATCATAAATTCTTGCATATCGAGCGAGTTATTTGCGTGCGCGCCGCCGTTGATTACGTTCATCAATGGCACGGGCATTTGCATGGGGGCTGCACCGCCTAAATAACGGTAGAGCGACAATCCAGCTTCGTCCGCAGCCGCTTTGGCGCAGGCCATCGACACCGCTAAAATTGAATTTGCGCCCAAGCGTGATTTTGATTCTGTACCATCGAGCTCGATCATGGTTTTGTCGATGAAGGCTTGCTCGGATGCGTCTAGGCCAATGATCGCTTCGCAAATTTCTGTGTTTACGTGCTCACAGGCTTTAAGCACGCCTTTGCCTAAATAACGGCGCGCATCTTTGTCGCGCAATTCTATTGCTTCGCGCGATCCTGTGGACGCGCCTGACGGCACCGCCGCACGGCCAATTACACCAGACTCTAGGAGCACATCGGCTTCTACGGTGGGGTTACCACGGGAATCCAAAATTTCACGGGCGACGATATCAACAATTGCGGTCATGGCTTTCTTTCACGGGTTAGGGTTAGAAAATTAAACTTTTAGCATGCGTGAAGAAGCCTGATTTTAGGGCATCTTCAGCCACTACTATTTTTGCATTAATGCGGTTTCAGCAAACGGGTTTTGCTTCACCAGCGTATCAATTTGCTTCATGGTCGTCAGCAATTCGCGCATCAAATTCAAAGGCCATGCATTAGGTCCGTCGGACAACGCTTGCGCAGGGTTAGGATGGGTTTCCATAAACACACCTGCAACACCCACCGCGATTGCCGCGCGCGCTAACACTGGTACGAATTCGCGTTGACCACCGCTCGTGGCACCCTGCCCGCCCGGCAATTGCACTGAATGCGTTGCATCAAACACGACTGGGCAATTGCTTTCGCGCATGATGGCCAGAGATCGCATGTCGGACACTAAATTGTTGTAGCCAAACGATGCGCCGCGTTCGCACACCATGATGTTGTCGGTGCCGCTTGCCGCGCGGGCTTTGCTCACCACATGCTTCATATCACCCGGTGCCAAAAACTGGCCTTTTTTTATGTTTACGGGCTTACCGCAAGCGGCTACCGCGTGAATAAAGTCGGTTTGACGGCATAAAAACGCTGGCGTTTGCAGCACATCTACCACGCTTGCCACGTGGGCAATTTCATCGATGGAATGCACGTCCGTCAACACATGCACGCCGAGCTGGGATTTAACTTCAGCCAAAATACGTAAGCCTTCGTCCATGCCCGGCCCTCGAAACGATGTGCCAGAACTACGGTTAGCTTTGTCGTAACTCGACTTAAAAATAAACGGGATACCTAACGCCGCTGTCATTTCTTTTAATGCGCCAGCGGTGTCAATTTGCAGCTGCAAACTTTCTACAACACAAGGCCCAGCGATTAAGAAAAATGGTTTATCGATGCCAACTTCATGCCCGCATAATTTCATGAGGTCACCACACGTAAAGCGGCTTCAGTCATTGTTGGCGCAACCGCTTGCTTATGCGCCAAGGCAGCATTAACAAACGAAATAAATAGTGGGTGGCCATCACGCGGCGTGGAGGTAAATTCAGGGTGAAATTGGCAACCGTAAAACCACGGATGTCCGAATTTAGCGGCGTCCAGCTCTACCATCTCAGTGAGCGATTCAGAATTAGTACGCGCTGAAATCACCATGCCAGCGGCTTCTAGGCGCGGCACGTAGTGGTTATTCACTTCATAGCGATGACGATGACGCTCGCTAACTGATGTGCTCTTGTAAATACGATGCGCCAACGTGCCTTCAAGCACGGTGCAGGGTTGCGCACCTAGGCGCATGGTGCCGCCAAGGTTCGAATTCACGTCGCGACGCTCTACCACACCGTCATGGTTTTGCCATTCGGTAATTAGCGCGATAATTGGGTGTGGCGTGTCCAAATCAAATTCCGTCGAGTTCGCGCCCGTTAAACCCACCACATTACGCGCAAATTCAATTGCGGCAATTTGCATACCAAGGCAAATACCAAGGTAAGGAATTTTATTTTCACGAGCGTACTTAACGGCGGCAATTTTACCTTCGGTGCCGCGCTTGCCAAAGCCACCGGGCACTAAAATTGCGTCCATGCCCTCAAGCGCCGCGATGCCTTTGGCTTCGATTTCTTCGGAATCCAAATACACAATATCGACCTTGGTGCGCGTATGTATTCCCGCGTGGATCAAAGCTTCCGAGAGCGATTTATAGGAATCGGTAAGGTCAACATACTTACCCACCATCGCCAATTTTATATGTTGCTTTGGGTGCTCCATGGCTGCAACAATGTCGTTCCACACCGTTAAATCAGCCGGGCGCGGCGTGAGGTGCAGTTTGCGACAAACGATTTCGTCTAAGCCCTGTTTGTGCAGCATTTTAGGGATTTTATAAATGCTATCTGTGTCGTAGCAAGAAATTACCGAGCCTTGATCGACGTTGGTAAATAGCGCAATTTTGCGACGGTCATCGTCTGGTAACGCCCTATCAGAGCGGCACAGCACCACATCAGGCTGAATACCAATTTGGCGTAGTTCTTTAACGCTGTGCTGGGTTGGCTTGGTTTTAATCTCGCCAGCAGATGCCAAATACGGCACTAAAGTTAAGTGGATGTAGCACACATTATCGCGGCCTAGCTCCACACCCATTTGGCGAATGGCTTCTAAAAACGGAAGCGATTCAATATCGCCTACGGTGCCGCCAATTTCAATAATGCCCACTTCGGCACCCGCAGTTGCGGCCTTAATGGAGTTTTTAATCTCGTCCGTAATGTGCGGGATAACCTGCACCGTGCTGCCAGCATAGTCACCACGGCGTTCTTTGTTAATCACGCGCTCGTAAATTTGGCCGGTGGTGAAATTATTGGCCTTCTTCATTTTGGCCTTGATAAAGCGCTCATAATGGCCAAGATCAAGGTCAGTTTCAGCCCCGTCTTCTGTTACAAAAACTTCACCGTGCTGAAAAGGCGACATAGTGCCTGGGTCAACGTTGATGTAGGGGTCTAATTTTGCCATCACGACATTGATGCCGCGCGATTCGAGAATGGATGCAAGCGAAGCCGCTGCAATGCCCTTACCGAGGGAGGACACTACGCCGCCCGTGACAAAAATATATTGGGTAGGCGATTTGAAAGATTGAGTCATTTAGGGACTCCTTGTGCAGGAAATTGCAATTGTATCGCAAAGCAGTGCCAAAATGACCGACGACACGTGGGATTTTCGCATCCTCGTCATTGACATCAAGGCTATTTTAAGCCACCAATTAAGGTTTGACTTCGCGCCCCACTTTCTGCACACTCAGCAGGTTTCGCAGTGCGGCTAATCACTTTTTGCGCGTTTTTGCACTTTTTTTCAACTGTAAGCGTTCAATATGTGTTGCAGCTGTACCTGCCTTCCTTCCTGAACACTTTTTGAGGAGTTTTTTCATGCAATTTCAAAAAATAAGCGCCGTCCTACTCGCAAGCTTAGGCTTGGCAGCCACCGCCGCACTCGAAGCCAAAACTCTCCGCTGGAGCACCCAAGGTGACGTGCTCACGTTTGATCCGCATTCGCAAAACGAAGGGTTGAACAACACTATTTCTGAGCAAGTTTATGAGCCGCTGATTACGCGCGGCAAAACCATGGCACTTGAGCCAAGCTTGGCACTCTCATGGAAACTCATTGATGCGAACACCATGCGCTTTAAATTGCGTGAAAAAGTGGTGTTCCATGATGGCGCACCGTTTACAGCCGACGACGTTGTTTTTTCCATCACCCGCGCCCTCCAAAAAAGCTCTGATTTTTCGGCATACATGCAGGGCGTAAAAGAAGCGAAAAAAATCGACACGTTCACTGTCGATATCATCACCAATGGCCCAAACCCCACCCTGCTTGATCAGCTCACCGAAGTACGCCTGTTAAGCCAAGCGTGGGCCACTAAGCACAACGTGCTCAAGCCCCAAGATTTCAAAGCGAAGGAAGAAACTTTCGCTGCCCGCAATGCTAATGGCACCGGCCCCTTTATGCTAAAAAGCAGCGAGCCGGATGTAAAAACCATCATGGTCGTAAACCCAAAATGGTGGGGCAAACGTGAAAGTAACGTTACCGAAATTTTGTATCAGCCGCTAAAAGCGGATGCCACGCGCGTAGCTGCCTTGCGCAGCGGTGAAGTGGATATCGTCTCTGATCCACCGATTGCAGATGTGCCCAGCCTGACTGCACTGCCCAACATTACCGTGCTTCAAGGCAACGAAAATCGCACCATTTTCTTTACCTTTGACCAAGGTCGTGACGAGTTGCTTTATTCGAACGTAAAAGGTAAAAATCCGTTCAAAGATATTCGCGTGCGCCAGGCAATTGCGCACACTATCGACGCGGCCGCCATAGGTAAAACGGTGATGCGCGGCCAAGCGGTTACCAGCATGTCGATGATCGCGCCGCAGGTACGTGGATATAGTATAGACGTGGAAAAGCGCTGGCCTCTTGATATCGCCAAAGCGAAAAAATTGTTAACAGACGCGGGCTATCCTCAGGGCTTTGAAGTGACTATGGATTGCCCTAACAATCGCTATATAAACGACGAAAAAATTTGCATAGCACTTGCGGCAATGATGGCTAAAATTGACATCAAAATTAAGCTCAACTCCATGCCTAAAGCCACCTACTTCCCTAAAGTACAAAATGGCGACACCAGCATGTATTTGCTCGGCTGGGGCGTACCGACATTTGATTCGCTCTACACGTTGCAATCAGTCTTGACAACCAAAGGTGCTGGCGGTAACGGCAACTGGAATTTCGCGAGTTATTCCAATGCCAAAGTGGATGCGATTGTCGAAAAAATGAAGACCGAAACCGACTTCGCCAAACGCGCCGCAATGACCAAAGAAGCATTGATGTTGAACTTAGCCGATGTCGGCCATATTCCCCTACACCATCAAGTTATCCCATGGGCGATGCGCAAAGGCGTAACTGCTATTCACCGCGCTGATAACCGTGTGCATGTGAAGTGGATCAACATTAAGTAACTGTCAGCAACTGTCGTAAACGCGACATCTTTGGCGTTTGTTGCACAGCAACAAGCGCCAAATTGATATGATTTGCATTACAATTTGATGGCCGCACAGTTTGGTGCGGCTATTTTTTTGCTGGTTCAGTTTGAACGTAGGTTTAACACTCGTTCAATATGCCGCTCGTTACTACCTTGCACCCGATTTAGTGCCTGAAGATGCCCTATTTTAGGGCATCTTCAGGCAGATTATCTGACACACCGATGATTTCCGGTTTAATTTTTAGGCATTGATACATATGACAAACCCAAATCACGCAAAATCAACGCTGTTCTTAAAGGCGCTCTCCGTCGCTTTTATTACGTCAAGCCTGGCTCTAACCACAATCCCAAATACAGCGCTAGCCAAAACCTTGCGCTACGCCAGCCAAGATGATGCACAAACACTGGATCCCCACTCTGCTAATTTAGCGGTTACTACGCGCTTACTCTCACAGGTATACGAAGGGTTAGTGGGGCGTGATGCCAATTTTAAAATTGTGCCTTGGTTAGCCACTTCATGGTCACAACCAGATGCAAAAACCTGGCGGTTTAAGCTGCGGCCTGACGTGAAGTTTCATGACGGCAGCGTCATGACGGCTGATGATGTGGTGTTTTCGATGGAGCGCGTGCTCAGCGTCAACTCGCAAATGAAAATTACCGTACAGGGTGTGGCAAGCGCTAAAAAAGTCGACAATTTAACCGTTGATTTTCTGATGAAAGATCCTAATCCAGCGCTGTTGGCACATCTGTTTTCATTTCGCATTATGAACAAGGCGTGGTCGCTTAAAAATAATTCAAAAGAGCCGCAAGACTATAAAGCGAAGGAAGACACTTTTGTGTCCCGCAATACCAACGGTACCGGACCATTTATTCTGAAGGAACGTCAAGCCGATGTACGCGTAGTGCTCACCGCGCATAAAGAGTGGTGGAACCGCGCCAGCGCTGACCGCGGCAATGTCACCGACGTGATCATTTTGCCGATTAAATCTAACTCAACCCGCATTGCGGCGCTAATTTCGGGTGACGTTGATTTTGTGCTTGACCCGCCGCAGCAAGATATTGCGCGGCTGCGCACATCCGCTGATTTAACAGTCATCGGCGGCTCAGAATCACGCGTACAGTTCATTGGCTTTGATCAACACCGCGATGAACTGATATACAGCAACATCAAGGGTAAGAATCCCTTTAAAGACCTGCGGGTACGTCAAGCCGTGAGTCATGCCATTGATATTCAAACTATCAAAACAAAAGTAATGCGTGGTTTATCGAACCCCATCGGCTCCGTCGTAACCAACGATGTTGTTGGTTACAGCAAAGCCGCTGACATGCGTCTTGATTACAACCCTGAAAAAGCCAAGGCCTTGCTCACCGCAGCGGGCTATCCAAATGGATTTGAAGTGACCTTTGACTGCGGCAATATCCAGCCCGCTGCCGATATTTGTTTGAGCGTTGCGCCCATGTTGGCCCGCGTGGGCATTAAAGCCACACCCAATATTATTAACCAAGCCAATGTGTTTCCCAAGCTGCAAAAATTTGACAGCAGCATGTATCTAATAAGTTGGGGCTCAACCACTTTTGATGCGCTGTACACCTTGCAATCGGTGCTGCGCACCTACACTGGTGATGCGACTGGCCGCACCACAAGCAGCGGTGGCGATAGCAACTATGGCCGCTATAGCAATATAAAACTAGATGCGCTAATCGATAAAATCATGGTTGAAACTGAGACCACAAAACGTAACGGTTTTATGGGAGAAGCCCTGGCACTCGTCAATAGTGACATCGCGGTTCTGCCACTACACCAAGCCTTGGCACCATGGATTATGCGTAAAAATGTGAGCGCTGTTTATGCGCCAAACCAAGTGGCTTATATGTTTAGAATCAATATAAAATAGGCTGAAGACGCCCTATTTTAGGGCATCTTTAGCCTACTTAAAATAGTATTTGCACTTAACAAAGTAACCTGAAACGGAAAACTATGATTTCATTTATTCTCCAACGCGTCTTACAAAGCATTATCGTGATGCTTACCGTGGGCTTTATTGCCTTCTCGCTTTTCAATTTTGTGGGTGATCCAGTATCCCTCATGCTGCCGCCAGAAGCCACAGAAGTAGATAAGGTTGAAATGCGTAAGGCCCTAGGGCTAGATAAACCGTTTTACGTGCAGTTTGCGACATTTGTGGGTAATGCCGTGCAGGGCAATTTTGGCTTATCGCTACGCTTAGGTCGCCCGGTTTCGCAGTTACTACAAGAGCGTTTGCCCGCTACCTTGGAACTCGCGCTGGTGGCTGCCGCCATCGGCATATTGATTGGCATTCCGGCGGGCGTTTATACGGCATTGAAGAGCAATAGCTGGGGCGCACGGTTTTTAATGACAGTGTCACTCGTCGGGGTATCGCTACCCAATTTTTTAATCGGTATTTTCCTGATCCTTATTTTCGCGGTATGGCTAGGTTGGCTGCCCTCTTTTGGGCGAGGCGAAGTAGCCCAGTTGGGGTTTTGGTCTACCGGGTTTTTGACCGTCTCAGGATTAAAGTCGCTCATCTTGCCTTCAATTACCCTTGGCTTCTTCCCCATTACCTTGATCATGCGTCTGGTGCGTGCCGAGATGATGGAAGTGCTGCGCACCGATTACATTAAATTTGCGAAGGCGCGCGGCATTGCTATTCGCGCAATTCATTTCGGTCATGCGCTTAAAAATACGCTGGTGCCGGTACTCACTATTACCGGTTTGCAGCTTGGCGGCATCATCGCCTTCGCGATTATTACCGAAACTGTTTTCCAGTGGCCGGGTATGGGCTTGTTGTTTATTCAAGCCGTGCAGTTTGCCGACGTGCCAGTCATGGCAGCGTATTTGTGCCTAATTGGCTTAATTTTCGTAACCATTAACTTATGCGTTGATCTACTTTATTTTGTAGTTGATCCACGCCTAAGAACTGACCGCGCAACCGGTGGAGCAAACTAATATGAACAGCTTTTTTTCCCGTATTGCCGATAGCGATATTTGGTACAGCTTTAAACAGCGGCCATTTGTGATGTTTGCCGCCTTGGTGGTTTTTGTGTGCGTATTTTGTGCGACCTTTGCCCCTTTTGTCGCACCACACAATCCGTTTGATTTAAAAACACTCGATTTGAGCAACGCTTTTACTTCCCCCGCTTGGACTGCCAACGGCAAGGCCACGTTCTTTTTAGGCACCGATGACCAAGGCCGTGATTTGCTATCAGCCATTATGTTCGGCTCGCGCACCTCAATTATTGTGGCAGTCGTTGCGGTCATGCTATCGATGACGATCGGCATATCGCTGGGGCTCCTGAGTGGCTACTTAGGCGGCAAATTGGACGCATTTATTATGCGGGTAGCGGACGTACAGTTATCTTTCCCGGCAATTTTAATCGCCCTGCTAATTGATGGCGTAGCCCGTGCGGTGATGCCCAAAGGCTCGCACGATAGCGTGGCGGTGGTGGTGCTCATTTTTGCGATTGCGCTATCGGGCTGGGTGCAATATGCCCGCACCGTGCGCGGCTCGACTTTAGTAGAGCGCAGCAAAGAATATGTACAAGCGGCACGCGTTATTGGGCGCCACCCCATTGCCATTATGTTTAGTCATGTATTACCGAACGTCCTCGGGCCAGTGTTGGTGTTGGCCACCTTGCAAGTGGGAAGCGCTATTTTGATTGAGGGGACACTTTCATACCTAGGTGTGGGTGTGCCGCCGACGCAACCGTCTCTGGGTACCTTGATTCGCGTGGGCAATGATTTCTTGTTTTCGGGTGAATGGTGGATAACCGTATTCCCGGGTGTGGCATTGGTGATGCTGGTTTTGGCCATAAACATCGTGGGCGATTGGCTGCGTGATGTGATGAATCCTAAGTTGAATTAAAGACTAGGTTTTTTCAACCGACTCCTTGTAGCCTATCCCCGACCCCTCTGCCCTTTGCCTTTGTGAAAAGAGAATGACGATGACCGAAGCGACCAACACCGCAGCTAGCACTTCCGGCAATGCCTTAAAAACCACCGATGTCCGCATTGAGTTCCCCGGCAGACGTGGCCTATTTACGGCCGTTCACAGTGCATCCCTGCATGTAGCGCCGGGTGAAATTATTGGCGTGGTGGGTGAATCCGGCGCGGGTAAATCAACAATTGGCAACGCCGTAATCCAATTGTTGGAGCCACCGGGGCGCGTGAGTCACGGCAGCATTAACGTGCTGGGCACCGAAATCTTGCCACTCGCTAAAGAAGATATGGCAAAGCTGCGTGGTAGCACCATCGGCATGATTTTTCAGGATCCCATGACGTCTCTCAACCCGCTATACACGGTGGGTCGACAGATTATTGAAACCATGCAAACCCACTTTCCGGCGGAGTCGGAAACAACGCTGCGCGAAAAGGCCATCGAATGGCTCAATAAAGTGGGTATTCCTAACGCCGGATTGCGCATCGATAACTACCCACATCAATTTTCCGGTGGACAACGGCAACGCGTCGTAATCGCGCTGGTGTTGTGCGCTGAACCGCGCCTGATTATTGCTGATGAGCCCACTACGGCTCTTGACGTAACGTTAAAACGCCAAGTGTTAGAGCTAATAAAGGGGCTTTGCAAAGAACGTGGCGTAGCCGTGGTGTTAATCACCCACGACATGGGCGCGATTTCAGAAATTGCCGAGCGCGTGTATGTGATGCTGAAAGGCCGCATTGTTGAAGAAGGATCCACGCAGCAAATTCTCGGTGCACCGCGTGAGGAGTACACCAAGAGTTTGATCGCCGCCATTCCGCGGATTGACGTGAAAGTAAACCGTTTCCACGTGGTGGACAACGAATCCGCATCGCGCATTACGGCGGTGCACGATCGCGCGCTGAAGTGGCTTACCGCGTCAGACACCATCGTGCCCGCGGTGGCCAGCGCCGCGGATAAAGCGGTACTTAAAATTGAAGATTTGCGCTGTACGTTTGTAACCCGCCGTAGTTGGCTACCTAAAAACCGCCGCTACTTGAATGCGGTGGATGGCGTGTCGCTGGAAGTACAACGCGGCGAAGTATTTGGCCTAGTGGGCGAATCAGGTTGCGGTAAAACGACCATCGGCAAGATGGTGGCAGGGTTACAGCCACCGACAAGCGGACGCATTTTGTTTGAAGGATTGGATCTAGCTGAAAAGCGCAGCCGCATCGAAGAAATGGCCTTGCGCCGCGCCATGCAGATGATTTTCCAAGATCCATACTCATCCCTTAACCCCCGCCGCCGCATTATTGATTGTGTGGCCGAACCGATTCGCTTTCATAAAGTAGCGAAAGACGAAGCGGAAGTGCGTAGCATTGTTGAGCTATTGCTCGCCCGTGTAGGCATGGACGCGGCAGCAGCCGAAAAATATCCGCATCAGTTTTCGGGCGGCCAGCGCCAGCGCATTTGCATTGCGCGCGCCTTGGCTACGCGCCCGCGGTTTTTAATTTGCGATGAGCCTACGTCAGCGTTGGATGTGTCGATTCAGGCGCAAACCCTTAATTTGCTTAAAGACTTGCAGGAAGATTTAGGGCTAACCATGCTCTTTGTCAGTCATGATTTAGCGGTAATTCGCCAAATGTGTGATCGCGTTGGCGTAATGCGTGCGGGCGTACTGGTAGAAGTAGGCACGGCCGAGCAAGTGTTTAATGACCCGCAGCACGAATACACAAAAGCATTGTTGTCTGCCATGCCGTCAATGCAGCATTTAGCGGTAGCTTAGACGCATTCAACCCGCCGCGAGCGACAACATAAATTTATCGCCAATGTTGCTGGCAAATACGTAATTTATGTCTATACTTCAAGGCGCAACGGATTGATTTCGATCACCCAATATTTAGGCTGTTTTTTGCCTCTAGCTAAAAATTAGAATATCTTATGCGCTTATTTTTTGCTTTATGGCCCGACGAGATGGTGCGCGCGAACCTAGCGCGCCAACGCATCGAGCTAGCCCGCTCCTCCGGCGGTAGGCCCACCCGTCCAGCTACGCTGCACGTCACGCTAGTGTATTTAGGCGACGTAGCACCGGAGATGCTCGATGCTGCCTTAACAGTGGGACGATCAATATTTCAACCCCCGTTTGAGTACAAAGTAGATTTGGCTGGCTGCTATTCATCTGCCAATATCGCGTGGATGGGTTCCGAAGAAACCCCGATGGAGCTGTTTATCTTGCAGGAAACGCTGCTCGCCGCCGCCAACGAAATTGGCTTTAAAACCGATCCACGCACCTTCCGCCCGCACATCACCGTTGCCCGCAACGTCACCACCCCCTTCCCCAGCACCGAAGTTGCGCCGACAATGTGGAACATCAATTCGTTTTCCTTAATTGAATCGCGCTCCACTAGCGTTGGCCCCACTTACGACATTGTGGAAACCTGGCCGCTCTGCAGTCAGTAAGGGTTATGCGCCACAGCCTGCGCGCCAAAAAGCGACAGCAATAGGTCAAAAATAAATTTTTTAATGCCTGAAGATGCCCTATATTCGGGCACCTTCAGGCATTTTTATTGACGGAAATTATTTGCAGCAGTAGCTGCGACTGTTAGTCGAAACAATATAAAAAACGGCCAGCAATTTCTTGCTGGCCGTTTTAATTTTGCAACTAACTAAATCTTAGAACTCGTAACGCATCGTAACTTGCGCAGCCCATGCAGATTCGCCCTTAACTTGGCGTGTGAGGTAATTTGGCAACACGGCAAGACTGTAAATATACTTACCATCGGCTGTCAAACCATTGTAATTTACGAAGTTCCGTGATGCGCCGCCTTGCGTCTGGAAACCCACCTCATTGATTAAGCCCCATTTTTTGTTGAGCATATTGCCAACGTTGAGCAAATCGAGGGTAAAGCTGGCTTTGTCGCCCTTGGTAAATCCCGGTATTTCTTGGGAAATACGCATGTCCATCGTGCTGCTCCAAGGCGAGAAGCTACCGTTACGCTTGGTTGTGCCGCCACGCGCGCCGTTCAGCTCTTTATTTGCTTCTACAATCGCCCAGAAGGCGTCTTCCGCTGTGCGGTTGGTTGCAGTATCGCCCAAGAACACCACTTCACCAGACTGCGGGCCTTTAGGGATGTACATCAAGTCGTTACCCGCAGAACCGTCGCCGTTTAAGTCGTTACGGAAAGTCCAGCTGTACGGCTTGCCGCTGCGCTTCTCAGCCGTTAGGCCAAAGCGTGTTTTGTAGCCTTTAAAGAATGTGCGCTCAAAATTAAAATTGCCGTTAATACGGTCACGCACCAAGTAAGCAGAATTTGCAGCCACTTCTTCGTTAGGGTTAACAATAGAGCGTGCTGCCCAGTTGGAGTTTGATACTGAAGAGGTAAGCGGGCTAACTTCGGTAGCATCAGTGCGGGTATAGGCTACAGCCCAACCCCAGCCCTTAGTGAGCGGCCGACTTAACTGCACGGTGACCAAGTTGCCGCCACCCTTGGTGGTTTTATCAGCTAGCAATACGTTTGCAAAGCTTGCATTGCTCAACGCACGGCTGCGGAAACCAGTACAATTTCCATTGGTAATTGTGCCGCCGGTAGCAGTCCAGCAAGCTGCGTTATAACCTTGCGGGGTGTAGAACAAATCGCGGCCATCAACGCCCTTACCTGTGGCGTTGCCAAGGTTCAAATGCTGATAGAAAATACCTTGTTTGGTTTTAGTGTACAAATATTCAACACCTGCAACCAGCGTTGGCATGATTTCATAGTCAAACGCCAAATTCGCTTTCCATACGGCAGGCTGACCCAAGCCCTTGGCGAGGAAGTCTAAGTTTGCTGCAGGTGTGGTGCCTGGGAACGTTGTGCGCTGAGTATCAGGATTAGGACTAAAGGTGCCGCCCGTTGTTGGGCAAGCGGCGAAGCCTTGCGTACCACAACCGACAATTCGTGTCGCCATACCCGTGTTGGAGTAAGGATTCGACAGCCAGACGTTCGCCGCTGCACCTTGAAATAGGCCAAAACCACCGCGAACTTGAACCTGCTTGGCGCCATCAAAGCTGTAATTGAAGCCAAAGCGTGGCTGGAACAAATCTTCACCATCAATGGTTTGCGTATTGTCCAAACCAAAGCCGCCGGTTGCGCGGTTTACGGTTAGACCAACTACGCTACCTGCAACCGCTGCCGATTGCGCCGTAGGGTTGCCGATTGGCTTATCGTTCAACTTTGGACGATCTAAACGCACACCAGCCATCAACGACAAATTGCTATTTACAGTCCATGTGTCTTGCACGAAAAGCCCAGTGTTTTCCAGCGTCCACTGCGCGACACCATTATCGAGGGAGCCACCTGCCACTGGTACTTGCACGGTATAACTGGTTGGGCGACCAATTCTGAAGTTTTCTAACGTTGCCGCTTCGGCTTGCGCAGCTGTTGCCGTAGCACAAGAAATTGCACCAAAACTATAGGTGTAAGTTGCGCTGCTGTTTACGCAACCAAAGTTGTAGCTACCGAAAACGCCCTGCAAAAACGCGTTATACACTTTGTTGCGGGAATTATCCCAGCCAAATTTTACTTCGTGGTCCTTTAGCACCAATGTGCCGCCTGCGTAAGAATCATAAGTTTCAGTATCTAGCACGTTAAATTGACGGCTAAAGTCAGTACCGAAGTTTAAGAAACGGCTGGCGTTGGACGTCCCAATGCCGCCGGCGCCCGGCGTGCCTGCAAAGTTTAAACTCACCGATGGGGAACGTGAATTGTTTACCGGAATACTCACGTAGTCGCGCTTGGAAACTTTTACTTCAGTACTAAACGTATCGGTCCAATCCGCAAACCACTGACCAACAGTGGATTCAATACGCTTGCCCTGTACGTACCACGCCGAACTTAAACCGACGCCAGTGGCCGAAAAGCCCTGAAAAAACGGTTCAGATTGATTCGTTTTACCGTAGCGCAAGCTGGCGCGATGGCGATCATTGATATTCCAATCAAGCTTCAACAGCGCATCGCGGACGCTGAGCTGTGTGCCTGATGGAATTGTAAAGTCACCGATATCATAGCCATAGGTCGTGCCAGCAATTTGCTTGGCGCTATTGATAGAGGATTGCGTAATATTTACGTTGTTGAATCCGCTGCCCAATGGACCGAATGACGGCGCTACTTTTGTGCTCTTTTGGTCTTCAAAACTCGCAAAGAAAAATAATTTATCTTTAACTAAGGGCCCGCCAAAAGTAACACCAGTCGTTTTTTATTCAAAAGACACAGGATCCTTGAACGACTCAGTCAATGAATCGTAGCGGTCACCGGAAAGCTTCTCATCGCGGTAAACGTAATAAACGCTACCCTTGTATTGATTGGTACCCGACTTTGTAATCGCGTTGATATTGGCGCCAGTGTAGCCCTGCTGCGTAACGTCATAGTTTGAAATATTAATTTGTACCGACTGAATCGCATCGATCGAAATTGGCTGCTTTGCTGTCGGCGAGCCGTTTGACTCTAAGCCAAATGTATCGTTAATTTTTACGCCATCAATCGTGAGCGTATTGAACCGAGAATTTTGACCACCAGCTGAAATTTCGCCACGCTCTTTATCGGTTTGCGACACACGTGGATCGTTACGGGCGTAGTCTTGCAAGTTACGCTGCACAGAAGCAAACGCATCTAATTGCTGGCGCGAAACTGCGGTGCCTGCACCCATTGAGGATTTATTAAAAGTATCCGCACCACCACGGGCAACTACTTCAATTTTTTCAACAACTTGGGTGCCAAATTTCGCATCTAATGTGGCTGTTTCAGCCAAGGCAAGATAGATATTCTCGCGCTTTTCGACCGCGGCGCCTTGGGTAATGGTGATGGTGTAAGGGCCACCAACGCGTAAGCCGCGCGCCGTGTAACGACCATCAGCATCCGCAACCACGTTACTAGTGGAACCAGATTCCAAATGGGTAATTTTTACGGTAGCGCCTGCAGCAGGCTTACCGTCAGCGGCAGTGACTCGCCCACCAAGAGCGGAAGTCGTGTTTTGTGCAAAAGCGGGCACGGTGCCCAGCGCGATTGCAACGCACAGAGCGACTTTCGAAAGTTGAAATCTTTTGGATTGGTTCATGGAAATGATTGTCCTTGGTTGGGAAAAATGAAGATTAGATTTAAGCAATTGGACGTCGATCCGTACCATCTGCCTGTAACCTGTCTTTGTACCCCATGATTATGACGGAACAAAGACTACTAGGGAACACAAATGCTGGAGTAAAGAATCTAGAACATAGAGAAACCCTAGCCAGAACAATGGCTTAGCAACAACTAGTAAAGTAAAAACTAGCGTGGTAATGCAGGAGTTTCAAAATGACACAAAAAATTTGTTGCTGCAGCGCAACAGATTTTGGCGAGCGCAGGGTTTGGAGGGCACTGCAGCGGGCGCAGCCCACACCAAATTGGCCTGTGGCCTAAAACGGCTTTTCAGTAATGCCCACTCACACCCGCTAGCCGTGAGAACGAAGTAGTACCGCTTCCGGCACATTAAAAATGTGATAAGCAATGCCTGAAGATGCCCTAAAATAGGGAATCTTCAGGCATCACCGCTACATCTCAATCTTGGCCAAACAACCCGACCGACAAAAGCAGCGGCGCAAGCCAAGCCAAGCCAATAGGTTAAATCCGCATCAGCGAGACGCCCGAGGGTGAAACCGAAAGCACATCGCGCAGTGGGTTGCACGCGTTGCGCCATGCGAGCTAATTCCAGAAAAACGGCAGCGCAAACGAGTAGCGAACTAATCCAACTATTTCGGGTCTATTTCATCGAAGGTGTAGTCTTGAACAACGCACACATAAGTGTATCTTTGACTACAAGTGCAAATTTATAGTGCCGCATTGTAAATAGAAGTAAATAACCTGTTACCATCGAATAGCATGTTGTTTACGAAAACGCATGCTACTCTTTGTCTACTCTTGGAAAACTGCTATGTCGCCTTTCGCCCCCCCTCCCGCTTTCGACCCGTTTCCGCCCTACCTACTAGCAAGTTATCCCCCTTGGCATTTGCCGTAGCAAGCTGTTTGCTCTGCGCTGGCAACACGCTTGCCCAAACTGACACCAAACCAAATAGCAAAGTGAATGCGAGCGGCCTACCGTGGTTCAACTACAACCCAAATATTGACGGCACAAAATTTGAAAAATTTCCACTAGGTGCAACCTTTAAAGGGCGCGAAGAGACGAAAAAGCCTTTCGCCACCGTCATCACCGAAGCGCATATTCCAAACATGGTAATGCTTAAATTCAAAGATGGCATTCGTGTTGCCTACGACGGCAAACAGTTTAATTTAAGCGAAAAATCACTTCCCAGTGCTGATTTGCGTCGTGGCATGGCAAAGCTAAATGACGCTGCAAAGCGCGATGCGAGCCGCCAAATTGAAAGCCTGCTGTTCGGCTTTGGGGATATAAAAATAATTCCGTTGGTAACAAAACCCCAAACAGAACATGATGCAGAATTGGCGCGGCTAGACAACTATTCGCCCGTGCCGTTAGCGGATATGTCCACCTATTTCACGGTTGTGCTGCCGGAAAAGCTCGGCCGCGAAGCGACCATGAGCGCCATCAACGCACTCAATGCGAACGATGCCGTGGAGTTAGCCGCGCCAATCAGCATACCGTCGGTGCCGTCGCTGCCAGCCAAGAATGCGCCGCGCGAACAAAGCTTGGTTTTTTCCAGCACACCAGACTTCAGTTACCTGCCAACGTATTTGCAGCCAGTAGAATATTTCCCAAATGGAACTCCGTCCAATTATCGTGGCATTGGCGCAACATATGCTTGGAATTTTGCGGGTGGTAAGGGGGAGGGAACGAAATTCATCGATGTTGAATTTGACTGGAACTTAAACCATGAGGATTTGAAGCCGACAGGAGTCGCTAACAGCGGAATACTTGGGCAAACCGGTGGGGCACCCGGGGTCGGTCGGGGGTATAGATACCACGGCACGGGTGTTGTAGGCACCCTAATCGGCCAGCATAACGGGTTTGGCGTAAAGGGTATCATTCCCGCAGCGCAATGGGGATACACCAGCGTATATCAGGGATATCCTTCAATGTTAGTTAATACCTTAACCTATGGAATTTTGTCGGGATTGAGTCGCGGAGACGCCATTTTGATGGAGCTATCACTGTCACCAGCACAGAACGTGTTTTGGCCAGTTGAAAGTGATAGTGTGGTTTACAACGCAATTCAAGTCGCATCCGCAAATGGTTTAATCGTCATTGAGCCAGCAGGCAACGGGGCGCAAAATATTGATGGCGTGATCCCCGGACAAACGAGCGGAGCAATCATGATTGGCGCACGGAATCAAACCAATGCGCAGCCCTCCTATTTTACCAACTTCGGCTCACGTGTTGATTTGTTCGGGCAGGGCGAGAATGTGGTTACTACTAGCGTGTCTCGCACGCCTGGCAACTTTGGAAACGTGTACTGCAGTGTAAATGGCGTTTCAACGCTTCCGGGTGCAAACCCATTTTCAGCGAATGAATTCGTTTGGCCTCCAGCCTCTGCTGCGGCCTCCCCAAGCTCTGAAGACGTTTGTTATACGCAAAGGTTTGATGGGACATCAAGCGCTGCCCCAATTGTAATGGGCGCGCTACTGTCCCTGCAGGGTATTCATAAAAATACGTTTCCTATAAACAATTCATCTGCAGTTCCTAATTTTGTTAGGCCGCAACCATTATTAAACATTTTCAAGAAAACGGGTTATGCGCAGACCTCAGATGTTGCCGGCAAACCCATTGGCAAAGGTCCAAACTTAGAAACCGCAATCAGTCATTATTTTGCTGACTATGACGCCGACAGCCACAGCAACGGCAAAGAAGCGGCAATGGGCTGGGTACGTACTTACCGACTTTATAGCCCCACCACTTATAGACATTTTTTTACGCAGGATGAAAATGAGCGAAACATTTTGCGCGATGTTTACGGCTGGACGTGTGAAGGTCTTGGCTACAAGTTGTTCGCCACACCAGACTTATACACTGGTAATAGTTATGCTGGCACAGGCGTTCAGTTGTTTCGTTTGCTTAACCCAAATACTAACAAGCATCTTTTAACATCATCTGTAGTCGAAAAGAACAATCTAATCGCTGGGGGCTGGATTTATGAAGGTGTTATGGGGTTTGTTTCGCCTACACCGGCGACTAATTTAGTTCCCCTGTACAGAATATATTTCCCAGGGACGTTCTACCACTTCTTCACTACTGATGCATTTGAAAAGAACTATTGGATTGGGGTAGGCGCGGCAATTGACGATGGCATTGTTGGTTATGTTGTACCCATAAACGCCGCGACCAACGGCCCCAACCAATGTAAATTTTAACTTTCGAGGAAAAATCATGAATCTCATGAAATCAGGTTTATCGCTTGTTATGTGCATGCTGAGCACACTGGCGCATTCTCAAACAGTTAGCTGTAACGTGAGGGTAACGACCGACAAGGATAGGGTGCGAATTGGTGAAACAGTCATGGTGGAATTTTTCACCGGCGACAGTCAGGCGGTGTACCCAATCGTATCCGTGCCGATAGTGCCTCAACCAGTTTCGTATGAGTACGAAATTCAAGCTGACAATGTAGTGATAGCCAGAGGAATCAACGTGAGGTCAACACCGATACTTTATGAGAAATTTAACGTCGCTGTTAACGGGCTCAACACCAGCGGCCTGAAAACACTTTCTGTGCGACTGTCGTCCGCTTTTTCTTTAAAACCATCTCCCCCAAACTGCGTAAACACCAACATTGGTACCACCCTAATCAACGTCATGGCACCCGACCCTATTCCTATTTTAGCTACCAGTTACACAGGGCTATGGTGGAACCAAGCTACAGATGGGCAAGGGGTATTTTTTACGCAGAATAGCCCAAGCAACATCGCGTTTATTGGTTGGTTTACCTATGATAAGGACGGCCGCCAAAAATGGTATGCGGGTGATCGGTGCGACATGGGTATAACGAGTGGTGGGTTTAACGGAAACGTCTGCACCACCACCTTATATGAAACCAGTGACGGGAAATTTGATGGCGCAACCTTTAACGGCGCCCAAATTAAACGATCGGCCGTAGGCGAGGCGGGTTTTAAGTTTCATTCTAATCAGGCCGTAACAATGACGTATAGCTTAAATGGTGTAACCGGTAAGTTGGAGTTACAGCGTCAGCCGTTTTAACCGCAGAAAAATGCCTGAAGATTCCCTAATATAGGGCATCTACAGGCATTTATTTAACGCAAAAAAGTGGGTTTAATTCGACCGCGCAATCCGCCCCACCATCGGCGGTGTGTAGGGTGAGTTAGCAGTTAAAAACGCGACGACCGCTTCTAAATCAAGCAACCCCACTTGGCGATCGGTGCCATCGCGAAAACCCAGCATGCCTTCTGAGCCACCCGCTAAAAAGCTATTGGCAGCAACGCGATATTGCAGTTCAGCGCCGATGGCGGCACCGTTTAGTTTCATGGTTTCAGTCAAAACACGATCGCCCTTCGCGCGCTTAACATCATAGGTGTAGCTAAAGCCAGTGGACACACCCATGATGCGTTGCCGATCTTCGCCAAATTGTTGTTCTAGGAGTGTTTTAATCTGGTTACCTGAGAGCGTCATAATGATAATTTCGTTACCAAAAGGTTGCAGGCGGAACAGGTCACCGTACTTTACTTCGCCGTTGGCATTGGGAATAATCGGTGCGCGCAAGCTGCCAGGGTTATTAAACGCAATCACCGCACCACCGGTATCAGGGCTGGAGGTGCCCGCCAAATGAGCATCTGCAACCAAATTACCCAGTTGTGATTCGCCTACGGAATTGGTTACCATTGATAGTTCCTTGGCTACTTTTCCCACAATACGATTTTCTAGCGGCTCGGCATCTACCGAGTAACGTCGAATCAGTTCAGTGAGCGCTGGGTCTTTCTCACCCGCTGGCGGTACGACTAAATTTAGCGCTTGTTTGGTGATTATTTTGCCGGTGGCTCTATCAAGCGTTAAATCAATTTCAGTTAGCAAGGTGCCGTTGCTGCCCGCGCTTGTGACCAACCTGCCCGCGCGCTCACAGACATGATAGCGATGCGAATGCGCGCTAACGACCACGTTTAAGGCCGGATCAAATTGGTCCAATATCGGTAGCAGACTGCCTTTAAAATTCACGCACTCGTTGATGCCGCCGGTTTGCTCACCGCCCTCATGGATCATCACGACAAACGCTTCGACGCCTTGCTTGCGCAGCTGGACAATAGCGGCGTTAGCGGCGGTGGCTTCGTCTTGAAACACCACGCCAGCAGTGCCGCCGGGGCGCACAATTGTTGGCGTAGTTTTGGTGACTAAGCCAATAAAGCCCACCTTCACGCCGTCAAATTCTCTGATGGCGTAGGCAGGAAACAGCGTTTTACCGGTTGCGGTTTCATCCACATTTGCCGCTAAAAACTGGAATTTAGCCCCTAAGTACGGTGCGCGGCCTTGGCAATCCGGCTTGCCGGATTTATCGGGCTTGCAGCCACCGTTTACCAAGCGCTTTAAATGGGCGATACCGTAGTCAAACTCATGGTTCCCCACCGCATGAAAATCTACGCCTACTAAATTCATAGCCTCAATGGTTGGCTCGTCATTAAATAGCGATGACAATAACGGCGTGGCGCCAATCATGTCGCCCGCCGTCACTACCGCGTTGTTTGGATTTTTTGCTTTTAGTGTTTTTACTAGTGCTGAAAACTGCTCAACGCCGCCCGCTACTTCCATGCGAAAACCATTGGGCGCTGTTGGGTCAACGATGGGCACACGGCTAGCGGGGGTGCGCAAATTACCGTGAAAGTCATTAAACGCGATGATTTTTACTTTTACCGGGGCTAATGGCGCAACGACCGCGGGCGCGACCGGCTTGGCCATTTGTTGGCAGCCAGCCAACCCCAAAGTGGCGAGCGCAAGGCTCAAAAACAACAAAGATTTATTTGAATTCATAGTGGCCTAAATAGCGAAGACTAAACAAGAGATTAAAGCTAAAAATTATTTCAAGGTGACGACCTAAGCACTAAATTTCGCGGAGGCCGCGCCTTCCATCATCCCACCCACACTCGCGCATTGGCAAAAATCCGCGCCCACGGGCTTTGTGCTGCCCAATCGTTAGGATGCCACGACACGTTGACTGAGCGCGTAATCCGCTCAGGGTGCGGCATCATAATCGTTACGCGGCCGTCTGGTGTAGTGAAGGCGGTAACGCCTTGCGGCGAGCCATTCGGGTTTTGGGGGAAGCGTTCAGTTACCCGCCCAGCGTAATCAACATAATGCATGCCAGTAAGCCAACGGGTGGCATCTTGCTGGGTTTTAGAATCGAATTCTGCGCGGCCTTCCCCGTGCGCGGTAACAATCGGCATACGGCTGCCTTCCATGCCCACAAGCAGTATCGACGGGCTTTTCCGGACTTCGACCATCACGGTACGGGCTTCATATTGCTCAGATAAATTACGCACAAAACGCGGCCAGTTTTCAGCACCTGGAATGAGCGATTTGATATTGGACATCATTTGGCAGCCATTGCACACACCCAGCGCAAAGGTATCGGTGCGATTAAAAAATGCCGCAAATTCATCACGTGCGCGCGCGTTAAATAAAATAGATTTTGCCCAGCCGCCGCCAGCACCTAATACGTCGCCGTATGAAAATCCACCGCAAGCAGCTAAGCCTTTAAATTCGCTTAAGCTTACGCGACCTGAAATGATATCGCTCATGTGTACATCATGCGCTTCAAAACCCGCATGGTAGAAGGCGTTGGCCATTTCTAACTGGCCGTTAACACCCTGCTCGCGGAGAATGGCAATTTTGGGCTTTGCGCTTAAATTTATAAATGGCGCAGCCGGCGTAGCCGTAGCATCAAAGCTTAACTTTGCATGTAGACCCGTATCTTTCGCGTCCAATATGCGATCGTATTCTTGCAGAGCAGTTGCAGGATTATCGCGCAGGGTTTGAATCGCATGACTGGTTTGGCTCCAAATGCGCTGCAATGTAGTGCGCGACTGTGCATAAATTGGCTTGCCGCCACGAATAATTCTAAACTCGTCAGTTTGGTTCAAGGTGCCTATTAAATGGGCGTTTACAGACAAACCATCATCACGCAAATACTGCATCACGGTGTCACGATCGCTACGCTTTATTTGCAGCACGGCGCCTAACTCTTCATTAAATAAAGCGCGCAGCACCACTTCATCAGCCGCTAAAGTTTTACCGGTTTTTGAAACATCGTAGTCATCTACATCCGATTGGCGCGGATTAAACGTAAGCGCGTCAAGCACAATGCTTACGCCTTTGTGCGAGCAAAACATCATCTCGCACAACGTCGCAAATAGGCCACCGTCGGAACGGTCGTGGTAGGCCAAAATTAAATCGTGTTGCGCTAAATGGCGCACGGCATTGAAAAACGCCACAAATTGCGAGGGCGAATCTAAATCAGGTGATGTGTCACCCACTTGCGCCAGCACTTGTGCCAACGCTGACCCACCTAAGCGCGATTTACCTGCGCCCAAGTCAATGAGCAATAACTCCGTGCCTTCAATATTTTGCAGCAGTGGCGTTAATGTACGGCTCGCATCGCGCACGGGTGCAAAGGCAGAGATAACTAACGAAATAGGCGACACGATATCGTGCTTGTTATCGCGCGTAGCACCGTCATGAACCCAGCTTGTTTTCATGCTGAGCGAATCCTTGCCCACTGGAATGGCAATGCCCAGCGCTGGGCACAATTCCATGCCCACAGCGTGCACGGTGTCGAACAGTTTTGCGTCCTCGCCCGCCACGCCGCATGCTGCCATCCAGTTCGCTGATAATTTAATGTCGCCGATGGCCATGATGTCTGCAGCAACAATATTGGTAAGCGCCTCGCCCACCGCCATGCGCCCAGACGCAGGCGCGTTGATGACTGCTATTGGCGGCCGTTCGCCCATGGCCATCGCTTCGCCTTTTAGCGTATCAAAGCCCATCAAGGTCACAGCGCAATCAGCCACTGGCACTTGCCATGGCCCCACCATTTGGTCACGCGCTGTTAAGCCGCCAACGGAACGATCGCCAATGTTGATGAGGAAAGATTTATCGGCCACGCTCGGCAGCGCCAACACCATTTCCGCCGCTGATTCTAAGCCTACATTTAACAAATTAAGCGGCGCAATTTGCGGGGCGACACGCGCAACATCGCGCACCATGCGCGGTGGTTTACCCAGCAAAATTTCCATTTCCATGTCTACTGGAAAATTACCCGCAAAGGAATCGTGCACCTGCAATTGCTGCGTTTCTGTTGCCGCGCCTAGCACCGCAAACGGACAACGCTCACGCACGCACATGGCTTCAAACTGCGGCAAACTTGCAGGCGCTATTGCCAACACATAGCGCTCTTGGCTTTCGTTGCTCCACACTTCGCGTGGCGACATGCTTGGCTCATCATTTGGAATAGCGCGCAAATTAAACAACGCTCCGGCACCGCCGCCATGCGCAAGCTCCGGCAGCGCGTTGGATAGCCCGCCTGCACCCACATCGTGAATCGACAAAATTGGGTTTGCCGCACCCAGCGTCCAGCAGGCGTCAATCACTTCTTGCGCACGACGCTGCATTTCAGGATTTGCCCGCTGCACTGATGCAAAATCAAGTGCTGCCGAATTACTGCCTGAAGCCATGCTGGAAGCCGCGCCGCCACCTACACCAATGCGCATGGCAGGGCCACCGAGCACGATGAGCAATGTGCCTACCGGCAACATTTTTTTATGTGTGTGTTGCGCCGAAATATTACCCAAGCCGCCGGCGATCATAATGGGCTTGTGATACCCGAAACCGTGCTGCTCATAGGTACGGAAATAGCCCGTTAAATTGATGCGCCCAAATTCATTATTAAACGCCGCTGCACCCAATGGTCCTTGAATCATAATTTCAAGCGGGGATACGATGCGCGCGGGCTTTTGCAAGCCGCCTTCCGGCTCCCAAGGTTGGCGCAAATTGGGAATATGCAAATTAGAAACCGTGAAGCCGCACAACCCTGCTTTTGGTTTTGCGCCAATGCCGGTAGCACCTTCATCTCGAATTTCACCACCGCTACCGGTAGCAGCACCCGGCCAAGGTGCAATGGCTGTTGGGTGATTATGCGTTTCAACTTTGAGCAAAATATGCGTGGTGTCTTGGCTGTAATTAAACTGACCAGCATGGCTGAAGAACCGCGCAATTGGCGCCCCTTCAATAACTGCGCAATTGTCAGAATAGGCCACTACCGTGCCTTGTGGATGCAATTTGTGGGTATTGCGGATCATACCAAACAAGGTGTGCGGCTCGGCTTTGCCG
>JANNXI010000263.1:0-5973 GCA_031409495.1 Betaproteobacteria bacterium | reverse complement strand
CAAGCTAATCGAAGACGCTAAACCGGCGGATGTGCTCACGGTAGCCGAATCGCTCAATTTGTCCGGTGAACTGCAAGGCGTAGGCGGTATGATGTATCTGCGCAATTTGGCCGATGGCACGCCTAGTGCCGCCAATATTCGCCTGTACGCTGAAATCGTGTATGAACGCGCTATTATGCGCAACCTAGCGCGTGTGGGCGAAGAAATTGCCGACACGGCATACAGCCCCGGCGGCCGCGACGCCCGCAAAATGCTCGATGAAGCCGAGAAAAAAGTATTCGATATTGCTGAAATGGGCCGCAAGCAAAACCAAGGTTTTGCGTCTGTGTCCACCTTGCTTGGTGAAGTGATGACGCGCTTGGATGAGCTATCCAAAAACCCAAACGCCGTCACCGGTGTGGAAACTGGCTTCAAAGACCTAGACGAACGCACGTCCGGCATGCATGCGGGTGATTTAATTATCGTTGCCGGTCGCCCATCCATGGGCAAAACCGCGTTTAGCTTAAACATTGCCGAACACGTCGGCGTGAACCTGGGCTTACCGGTACTCATTTTCTCGATGGAGATGGGCGGCACCCAAATTGCAGGACGTTTTTTAAGCTCCGTATCCCGTGTAGACGCCCAAAAAATGCGGACGGGCAGGGTAGATGCCAGAGATTGGGACAAACTCAACAACGCACTCGTGAAGCTCAACGAAGCACCCATCCAAATTGACGAATCCGCAGCCCTCAACGCCCTAGAAGTGCGCGCCCGCGCCAGACGGATGTGGCGGCAATATGGTGCGCTAGGCTTAATCGTGGTTGATTATTTGCAGCTAATGTCATCATCCAGCGGCAACGGCGAAAACCGCGCCACTGAAATTTCTGAAATTTCACGCGGCCTAAAAGCGCTTGCCAAAGAGCTGAAAGTGCCAGTAGTAGCGCTATCCCAGCTTAATCGCTCCCTAGAACAACGCCCGAACAAACGTCCGGTGATGAGCGACTTGCGAGAATCCGGTGCGATTGAGCAAGACGCTGACGTGATTCTATTCATCTATCGCGACGAAGTTTACAATCCTGATAGCCCAGACAAGGGAAGTGCTGAGATCATCATCGGCAAACAACGTAACGGCCCCATCGGCATGGAACGTTTAACATTTATCGGGCAAAATACCCGATTTGAAAACTATGCAGGGCCGCAAACTAGTTATTGATTGGCTGAAGATACAGCCTCAATTGAGGATTGCTTTTTGGTTTTTTATGCTTATTCTCGCTTTAGCGCGTGCTTCAGCGGGCAACTAGCGTTTCAAAAATATCGAAAATTTTCGAATAGAGCGCACTGAAGATGCCCTATTTTAGGGTATCTTCAGGGATATACATAGAAATGATGCTTCGTAAAATCTATTTGAAATAATGCGGGCGTGAATAAGGTTTGCGCGACGTCAGGCATGGCTATTCAAACTAGTGGCAATAGCCAGCCCGTAATTTACGGCGATTAAATCCCAAAATTTTTCGTCAAAAAACAATTTAATCATCTGAATAAAAATTTGTAAATTATTCAAATCAGTGTACGATGGCGTTATCGTGGCCACGGTAGCTCCATATTTTACTCAACCCGATGGATAATTTAAGATCAAGTACATGACAAATTTATTTTCAGGCACTACCCCCCCCCGTTTGTGATTTAAATTTATATTTAAAATCTCCATCTCTCGGAATACGGCAGCCATCACGAACAAGAATAAGCAGACTGATTGCGTCTGTAATTGTAGCCTTTGCCGGAGTTTGTACGGCTGCTAGTGCCGCCTCGGCAAGTGATACTGGCAAATGGTTCAAAGCCGAAAAACCAATTACCGATGCGCAGGGGCGCACTCGGTATATCGTAATGCTTGAAGCCGATAACAAGACTAAAGCAATAGAAAAATTTAATGACATCACGGCCGCGATTAAATGGAAAACAACGAGCACCCTGAAATACTTTGACACTCTGATTAAATCCAAAAATGAAGACGTCACTATACTTTCAGCAACAACTCTCGCTGTGCCGTCGTTTGTCGCGTATTTGACTGAAAAACAGGCCAAAGACTTCGCGACCGATAAACGCGTCGTGTCAATGACTGAAGACCGAACGCTAGCATCGTCAACAACATGGACTAATACAATAGATCCGACTGGCCAGATGCGGTCATGGGGTATTCAGGCAATGAACAACCAAAATCCGGCTCCAAGCCTTGGAAGCGCGACGGTTTACGTAATCGATCTTGGCGTCGAGGCGCATGCTGACTTACCGGGTTTGTATCCCTACAATCAATTGCATGGCAGTGACATGACCTACGGGCTAATAAGCGGCAATCTGCACAATCCTGTCGGGTGCTGGCCGCATGCCACACACGTTGCAGGAATCATTGCAGCGCAAGATAATGGTTTCGGGACAGTTGGCATGCTGCCGGGGGTAAATATCGTTTCAATCGCGACCGGTGAGCAGAATTACATACTTAACAATGGCTACTTTGTTACATCAAACGGTAATAATCCCTCAACTTGTTCAGGAGGCGCACCGTCCTATCTCAATCCGCTGGGTGGCTATACGCTTTCTGCGTTGAATCAAGCGCTTGAGTTTGTGATGAATGTAACAGCGAGTACTGAGCAAACTGCCGTGGTAAATATTTCCATGAATGGGGCCGGCGGAATATACACTACCGGATCACCCACCGCAGCACTTATGAAAGCCGTTGCAACGCCGAAGTGGTTTTACTGGGGAAGCGAAGAATATCCTGAAGAGTGGGGATATTTTTACCCAGGAAGTTTGATTGTTCAGTCTGCTGGTAACGATTTCGAGCCCGCGTGTAACCATGCCTACGACGGAAATTCCGGTGGCACTCCGAATCCGAGCGATGGCATTATTGTAGTCGGTGGTATTAATGAGTCGGGACAATCTGTACCTCAGGGCACCTACAATCCGTTGCCTGGCGGGGGCTCAAACTATGGGGTGTGTGTCGAAATGTGGGCACCGAGCACAAATATTATTTCTACTTGGACAAACAACACTCAACCCCCGTTTGGGACGAGCACACCTTACAAGTCTTTGTCAGGAACTTCGATGGCTGCCCCGCACGTAGCGGGGTTGGCAGCTAGATTACTTGAGCAAGGTTATTGGGCGCCCACATCAATCTGGCTGGAACAAGCGGTGCGCGCGAAATTAGTGAGTCTGAATACCAACGATCCTGCTGGTTTTGCTGTTTATATGCCAAAATTTTAGATGGCATCCCGCAGCTAGCATGATGCAAGTTGCGGACAACTTTATAGGATTATTATGAGAACCCAATCTACTGCCGCAAGTATCGCATTTCTAATCGCACAAGTTTGCAGCGTAACCGCAAGCGCACAATCAGAATTCAAAGGTGCTGCTATTGTGCCGAACAATCCTAGCGCGACGGATTCCATTGTGTATGTTCGGTATGAGCCGGGGCGGTTCTGTAGTCGCACAGAGCAGCAGCATAAAGTAACAATGCAAAACAACAACATCAATATTACTTTCAGCAGTTGGGCCATCCCACTGCTTGTCGGCGCTCAGCCACCCGATACTGGCACACGCACCGTTGATATGGTTGATCTTGGCCGATTACCCGCTGGAGATTACACTTTAACAACTGTCGGCGCCCCGTGTAAAGTCTCTGGAGCTGGCGAGGCATCCCCGCCTGATATTGATAAAGTGCCATTCAAAGTGACAGAATCGAAGCGAGTTTATCCCTATCGCTATGGGTTTCCACCGCTTGATTTTTCTGGTCACTGGTGGGACGAAAATGATTCGGGATGGGGGTTGTTTATTTGGCAAGATAATGTCGGAAACACGATGGCGGCATGGTTTTCTTATACCGCCGATGGCAAGCCCGCTTGGTACGTATTTCAGCCTATTGCAGGGTTAGCTATCGTCGGTCCACGAACGGATGTTTGGCAAACCAGCAAGCCGCCTGGCGATTTTGCTCCACCGCCTGGGGTCACGAAACTTACCAAAGCTGGCGAGGCAGGTTTAGATTTCTACTACGGTTATTACAATCGTGGCGCGGGCGCCGGCCTCGCGACGGTCGAACAGTTCGCCAAATTCACCTACAGGCTTGGCGATGATGCGCAGCAAACCCGCACCTTAATGCGATTTAAAGCGAAGTAGCTTTGTTTAAAGTGAGATCTAAGCCGGTGAAAGTATGACGTGAAACCAGCTGAAGATGCCCTAATATAGGGCATCTTCAGCTCGCCATCTCGCTCAATTTTGCGTGTTCAATCAATCTCAAACCGCATCTTCAATCCCGCCCAGTCCTTCGCTTCGCCCTTCAAGCTATATTCCGTTAAGTTATGCTCGGCCAGCCAATCCGCACCCACGCTTAACTTAAACCCAGTTTCAATCCGGCTGACTTTAAAGGTCGACTGATCCATATTTCGTCTACTGCGGCATAGCAGCACGGCAAGCCGGAGGCAGAAAGTTAGCTCGATTAGTTCATTGTCCAAGCCGATGCTGCTGGATAGTTTTTCTAACTTGCCGCGACAGCCTAAGACCAGCGCACTTAAACGCACTTGCTCGGTTTTTGAAAATCCGGGCATGTCGGCGTTTGCTAACAGGTAGGAGGAATGTTTGTGGTACGCGCTTTGAGCCACGTCTATACCGGTTTCGTGAAGTTGGCAGGCCCATTGTAGAAGCTGCAATTTACGATAATCGGATTCGTTTTTGTCGGGGTTAAAATCACGCTGTAATTGCGACAAAAAGTGAATGGCCATGCGTTCAACTCTGTCTGCTTGCGCTTGGTCTACGTGGTACCGTTTCGCAAACTGCGATACGGTGAGGGTGCGAATATCTTCGTGTTGGGTACGGCCTAGCATATCTACCAGCACGCCTTGGCGCAGGGCGGTATCTACAACCAGCATCTTTTTTATATCTAATTCTTCTAGCACCGTGAGCATAATTGCCAAGCCACCAGCGAGCACGGGAATACGGTCAGCACGTACGCCCGGGATGGTCAAATCCTTGAAGCTGCCCGCTTCTAGGGCTTTATCGCGGAGCCACAGCAGGCCTGCGCGGGTAATTTCGGTTTCGGAATATTGCTGGTTTGGGTCGTTAGCGGCCAATATTTGCGCAAGTGCTTTGGCGGTACCGCTGGAACCTATTGCTTGTTTCCAGCCCATTTTACGATAGGTGCTGGCGATGGTTTCAAGCTCGCGTTGGGCGGCAAATTGGGCTATGCGCAAGTTTTTTTTATCAAATTTTCCGTCGGGAAAATACTGTTCTGAATAGCTGACGCAACCCATGTATAGGCTTTCTACAAGCTTTGGCTTGAGGCGGGTGCCGATGATAAATTCAGTTGAACCACCGCCAATATCTACCACCAAACGTTCCGCACTCATTGGCGGCAAGCTGTGCGCCACGCCTAAATAAATTAACCGCGCTTCTTCGCGGCCAGCAATAATTTCTATCGGGTAGCCCAGTGCTGCCTCGGCAGCGTGCACAAAATCTTTTGCATTTTTGGCAACCCTAAACGTGTTGGTGCCCACCGCCCGCACGCAGGCGGGCGGCATGCCGCGCAGGCGCTCTCCAAAATTTTTGAGTGCGTTCAACGCACGTTCAATTGTTTTAGGCTCAATCGTTTTGTCAGCCGTGATGCCAGAGCCCAAACGCACGGTTTCTTTCAGCGAGTCGTGCATATAAAGCTGGCCATCGACCACGCGCGAAATTTGTAGATGAAAGCTGTTTGAGCCTAAATCAACAGCGGCTAGGGTTTCGGGCAGCGTTAAAGGTGCAGTTCTATGTGGCATTGGGTGTTTAGTCTTGGTTTTTTAGATTGTGGTGAGTATGGCATAGGACGGCGAAGCCAAATCGTGCGGTCGCAAGAATGTTGCATCAATTTGCATGCTGACTAGACAGCCGTAATATAAATTTGGTTTGTCTTAATTCTGTAAAATATCACCATTATGCTAAAAACTTCGTCTACTAAAGCGCGATCCGGTA
>JANNXI010000262.1:0-15545 GCA_031409495.1 Betaproteobacteria bacterium | reverse complement strand
TTTTTAAAATTTTGTTTTTAAAATTTTAAACCCCCACCCCCCGCTCCCAAAAAAACCCCTCAAACTGGGCTACAACGTCACGGCGGCGGAATTGCCAAACGCATATGCGACAGCTGAAAGAGTGGCCAAGGCTGCTCTCTGCGCTAGCAGCAGGCTTCGACCAAGAATGGCTTCAAGCTTTTAAAAAT
This sequence comes from Betaproteobacteria bacterium, assembly GCA_031409495.1. Taxonomy (GTDB): domain Bacteria; phylum Pseudomonadota; class Gammaproteobacteria; order Burkholderiales; family Usitatibacteraceae; genus JANMDR01. The sequence continues at coordinate 15,357 of JANNXI010000262.1, read as the reverse complement.
TCAGTTAGACACTAATCTATTTCGTAATTCAAGCTATTTGCTTTAGCAAGGATGTTTACAATATTTCCAACTCCCCACTGCGTGCTCACAGCGATTGGGCCATCTTTCAATTGAATTACCTCCTCCGGCTTCATAAAGTGTCTGCGCTGACCGGAGGATGCACAATGTTGATTGGCGGTTTCTAATGCTGAAAAAACTCCCCCGCTTCCTTGCAGCGTTCTAGGAAACACAGTTTCCAGCTCCGCATAGCTGATACCAGGGATGCTTTCGGCGTACCGCTTCAAAACTGCCAGCACTAGCCGTGCTTTGCCTAGAATGGCATTCTCAAAACGGTATTTAGAATAATCTCTTGTGCCAGAAAAGGAATTAAAGTATGTATCTGTCGTAACGAACACATTTCCCGTCGCACTCCGAAAGCGCTGAATAGTAAGCGCGGCAATCGGCACCGCCCTCGAGTCAGATGTACAGTAGTAGTAGCCGCTTTGGATTTTTTTCGCTAACTCAAGATTTATTGATGAGCCAACTAAAATCCCAATCAATTTCGGCGCTCCTGTAAAATCCTCATTTAATAAATGCTTATAGTTTGTGAGTATCTGATCCTTCTCCTTCAAGTAATCCTGTAACTGCGTTAAGTGCACATCCTCTAACTGCCCTAGCTTAAGCTCGACCACCGCCAAGTATTCTCCAGAGTAGGTCGCCAAAACATCGATGCGACCATCAGTACCCATACTATTTCGACCCTGTTTTATCGACAACTCAGTCTCGACAATCTCAACATTTGCGAAGGCATCTTTGTCTAACGCCAAAACCCCCTCATTTTCAATGAGATAAGCCTGCATGGAGAGCTCCCGTTTAAAAGGAAATGGTTCGAGATGAACATCATTCGCAGTTAGGTGCGTAAATATTTGCATTTATTATTATCCAATCAGTTTTGAGAGTTGATGAGCGTCACAGGCAAATCAGTACACTCATAAAAATGAAATACATTTCGTTCTCGCTTGACAAACGAATACATCCGCTTAATTAGTATTAGCACACGAAAAGACTAAAAAAACCCCTATTTCAGGCCATCTCCAGCCCATCCTACAACCCCTCATAAGCCAACCGAACAGGCTCTTCCCCATAAATTTTCTCCAACCTTCGCACCACAAAATGCCCACGCGCCATGTCTTGAAAATGGCCGATGAAGATGGTGTTGATGACGGCACCGGCTGCGGCACCGATGATGGGGATGGCTTGGGCGGCGGCTTTTTCGCCTACTACTATGCCGAAGCGGCCGCCGATTAGCGTGATTAGGCGTACCAGCGCGGGGGCACCGGTTTTGCTGAAGCCTTTTTGCGCTAGGTATTTGGCGGCTTCACTCACGGCAGTGGCCATCGCGGCGCGGGCGGCAAAGTAGCCGGATTCGGCGGCGTTGTCGTTTGCTGCCTTGGATGAACCTAGCGCAAACACGGTTAGGCAGGCTAATTTGGTGTCGATGTAGTTTATGTTTTCGCCTTCGCTTTTTGCGATGTCGGCGATAGATCGCAGCATGATGGTGGTAGAGATGGGTAGCTCGATGCTCAAGGCGATTAGCCCAAAAGCCCCGCCAATAGCGCCGCTTGCGGCAGCAGCGAATTTATGCAGACGATTTTGCGCAGGCTTTTTTGGCGTGTCGCTTAAGCTGCCTACCGCTACTTCTAGCGCTTTTAGCATGGCCGCCTCACTGGCTTTGTGAATGCCGGATTGCACGGCTTTGGGCAGCATGAGCATGGTGCGCTCCATTGGCGCGCCTAGGGCAGCGGACATTTTTGCGGCAAGGCCGGGGTTTTCTAATAGTTTTTTAGCGCGCTTTAGGTCGGCTAGATCGTTTCTGGACAGGGACATTTCTTAGGCTCCTCAGCATTCGATTTTCACTTTTACAAAAGCTCAAAGTGACGATTGAAGGACTGGATTCCAGCCTTCGCTGGAATGACGATACCGCAAATTGCCCGTCGAAACGAAACGCACGCCCCGCCACTACTCGCCCAAATACGCTTCCCGCACTTTGGGGTTGCTCAGCAACGCAGCACTTTTATCTTGCAGCGTGATTAGGCCGCTTTCCATCACATAGCCGCGATCACTTATTTCTAGGGCGAGTTTGGCGTTTTGCTCGATAAGTAGCACTGTGACGCCGTCTTTGGATACCTGCTGTACCACTTCAAAAATCTTTGCCACCATCATCGGCGCTAAGCCCATGGATGGCTCATCTAGCAGCAATAATTTTGGCTGGCCCATTAGCGCGCGGCCGATGGCGAGCATTTGTTGTTCCCCGCCCGATAAGGTGCCAGCAGTTTGTTTGCGGCGTTCTTTTAAGCGTGGAAATAAGCTGAACATGCGTTCGATATCCAGCGCTATTTGCGCGTGATCGGTGCGGATATAGGCGCCCATGGCAAGGTTTTCTTCGATGGTGAGCACGGGAAATACGCCGCGGCCTTCGGGTACTAAACGCAGGCCAGCCTTCGCTATTTTGTGTGCGGGCTGACCTGCGATATTTTCGCCGGCATAAATTACTTGGCCGGATTTTGGTGCGACTAATCCGCTTAGCGCTTTTAGCGTTGTGCTTTTGCCAGCGCCATTCGCGCCGATTAAGCACACCAGCTCGCGCTCTTGCACTTCAAAGCTAATGCCTTTTACCGCCCTAATGCCACCGTAGGCCACCTCTAAAGATTCTACTTTTAATAACGGCGATGTCATGCGGATGCTTTCGCAGGCACAGCTACCGTGCCTGCACCCAAGTAGGCATTAATCACCGCGGGATCACGCTGCACATCGGCCGGCACACCCTCGGCAATTTTTACGCCGTAATCTAGTACTGCAATACGGTCGCACAAACCCATCATTAGCTTTACGTCATGCTCAATTAGCAGCACGGTAATGTTCTGCGCGCGAATTTTTTCTAGCAATGCTCTGAGGCTCACTTTTTCAGTCGCATTCATTCCTGCGGCGGGCTCGTCTAGCGCCAAAATGGTGGGATCAGTTGCTAATGCGCGGGCAATTTCTAGGCGGCGCTGATCGCCGTAGCTCATGTTTTTAGCGAGCATTTCGGCACTTTTATCTAGGCCGATAAACGCTAGCAACTCATGGGCGCGGGCTTGAATTCCTGCTTCTTCAAGCCGTGTGCTTTTAGTGCGAAACACCGCTCCAAACACACCAGCCTTGGTGCGCACGTGGCGACCAATCATCACATTTTCAATCGCGGATAGATTGGGAAATAGCCTAATATTTTGGAAGGTGCGGGCAATGCCTGCCTGCGCAATTTTGTCTGGCGAGCCGCCTTGCAATGGCTGACCCTGAAAATTAAACGTGCCTTCATCATGCTTATACAAGCCCGTAAGCACATTAAAAAGCGTAGTTTTCCCCGCGCCATTAGGCCCAATAAGCCCGTAAATAGCGCCTTTAGGTATTGCAAAGCTCACATTTGATAGCGCAGTCAGGCCGCCAAAGCGCTTGGTAATGCCTTCAATTTCAAGCAGTGGCGCACTCATGCCGCTTTGGACACTTCAGGCGTATCGACAGCAGTGGCAAACTCGCGCTTGCGTACGCCTGATGGCAGCAAACCAGCAGGCCGATAAAGCATCATCGCGACCATCGCCAAACCAAATAGCAACATGCGCAGCACATCAGAATCAATAATGGCTTTACCAAACAAAGCGTGTTGTGCGGGCTCTACCGCGTAGCGCAGCATTTCTGGCACCAGCGAGATAAGTATCGCGCCCAAAACCACGCCCCAAATATTGCCCATGCCACCCAGCACCACCATGGCTAAAATCATCACGGACTCGTTAAGGTTGAAGCTTTCTGGGCTAATGAAGCCTTGAATAGCCGCAAAAATACCACCGGCCACACCGCCAAAAGATGCGCCCATCGCAAAGGCCAAAAGCTTCATGCGCGTGGTGTTAATGCCCATGGCTCTGGCCGCAACTTCATCTTCGCGAATAGCTTCCCACGCGCGGCCGATGCGTGAATTTTGTAGCCGCACGTTGATGGCGATGATTACCGCAAGCACGATGAGCAATAAAAAATAATATTTGATGGGGCCAGCCAACTCGTAGTCGCCGATGCGGGTGCTATTGCCAAAATCAATCGCGCCGACTTTAATGGGATCTATGCTGATCAAACCTTTTGGGCCGTTGGTAATATTGATTGGCTCGGATAAATTATTCATAAATATCCGAATAATTTCGCCAAAGCCCAAGGTAACGATGGCTAAATAATCGCCTCGAAGTTTTAAGGTGGGCGCGCCCAATATCACACCGAAAAAACACGCCACTAAAGCGCCAATGGGCAAAATTACCCAAAACGGTAAGTGCAATCCAAAATGCGGAGACGCCAACAGGGCGTAAATATAGGCACCTACAGCATAAAACGCCACATAGCCAAGGTCTAATAACCCCGCAAATCCGACGACAATATTTAGCCCCAGCGCGAGCATCACGTACACCAGTGCTAAATTGATAATGCGCACCCAAGCCGTACCTTGAATAGCCAACACGAACGGCAGTGCCAATAACGCAATGGCGATTAACGCTACGCCGATCCAAAATTTTTGCGGATTATTTTTACGCGAGATGGCCAAACTGGCAAAGTTCATGCGCGATCTCCCACCCGTTCGCCGAGCAAGCCGGACGGCCTAAACACCAGCACTAAAATTAGCACGATGAAGGCGTAAACGTCTTTGTAGTTACTGCCAAATAGGCTGGAATTATTATCGGCGGCGCATAAATTTTCAAAGCCGGGTAAGAAGCCGTTTAGAAAACACACGTTAGTAATTTCGCCCATGTAACCCGCACCAAAGGATTCTATTAACCCAATTAAAATGCCGCCCAATACTGCGCCCGCTAAGTTACCGATACCACCTAAAACCGCAGCCGAGAAAGCTTTTAAGCCCAACAAAAAGCCCATTTGATAATGGGCTATGCCGTAGTACGTTCCAACCATCACGCCTGCAATAGCGCCAAGTGCTGCGCCCGTCATGAAGGTAAATGAGATAACGCTATTGACATTAATGCCCATCAATCCTGCCACGCCGGGGTTTTGCGAGGTAGCGCGCATGGCGATGCCGATGCGGGTTTTGTACACTAGCGCCAGCAATAAGCCCATCATAATAAGGGATGTGATGATGATGGCAATTTGCACATTGCTTATCGTGGCTGCCGTGTCTGACGAGCCAAGCGTAAAGATGTGGAGCTTCATAATTTGCGGAAAGCCCAAATTATTGCGGCTCCAAATAATTAGGGCGGTGTATTGCAACACTATCGATATGCCGATAGCGGTGATCAGTGGTGCTAAACGCGGCGCGTTGCGTAAGGGTCTATAGGCTACGCGCTCAATACTGTAGCCCACCAACATGCAAACTGGTATTGCAACTAAGGTGCCAGCGAGCACAATTAGTACCGGCGGCATCCCTGAACCCGCAAGCAAATTGATAATGGTAAATGACACCATGGCACCGATCATCACCACTTCGCCGTGCGCGAAGTTAATGAGCTGAATAATACCGTACACCATGGTGTAGCCTAGGGCCACCACGGCATAAACACTGCCTAAAGTGAAGCCGTTAATGAATTGTTGTAAAAAGTTATCTAAATGCATAGCCGAATGATAACGTAAAGTTTTAGGCGGGGCGCACGCCATTAAATCCCACCGCAAATTTGTTGCGGATTTTGGACAATAGCGGTGCGGAACCGCGCTAAACTAGACATTATTAGGTAGCATGTGCTTGAAAATAAGGATGATTAGTGGGTAAAGTAAAAATTACTGGCAATACATTTAACTGCAAGGAATTGCTTAAAGCCGAAGGCGGCAAATGGGACGCCGACACAAAATCATGGGAACTTGATGCCTCGGCTTGGGATATGATTATGTCGAGCCATCCCCGCGCGCTTACCGAAGGTTGCTATATTCTTGGCGCGCAGACGGCAGCCGCACCCGCGTTGTCACCCACGCCTGAACAATGGGAATTTAATAACCAAATTTGGGTACGTTCTGAAGATGGTAATGGCTATCGCCTGCAGTCTTTTGCCGGAATTGATTTAACCCAACGTAACCCACCGTTATCGCGTGAAGAATATATATTTTTGTGTGGCGCAAGGTATGAAGGAGATGCACGCACAAGCGCACTTTACCCAGCCACGTTTCAATTTTCACCGATCACCGGCAAGCCCCTGCAAATTGGGCAAAAAATGGCAGCAGAGGTTCCATGGATCGCGCCCCACGGCGAATTGCAAACTGAAAACACCACCACACCAAAAGGCTTGCGCGTGACGCATCAGCAGTTTGCGTCATCGGCAAATTTTGGCAAGGAGGGGCGCAAACTGGCTGAACCTAGCAATGGCTTGTTCCAATTTTTTGTCACCCGTGCGGGCCTCCACAACCCCTGCGTGGTTGCCCTTGACCCGAGCAAAGGCAGCTTATGGCTCATGCTACCGGGCGCCAACTCGTGGGTAGCGTGTAGCGCTCAACTGGGCAGCAACATGCTGCCCGCCTGTAGTTTGAGCCGCGAAGCATGGAGCATGTGGGCTGATAACGTAAACACCAGCGCCTGTTTTTTTGTGCCGACAGACTACGGTATTGCCTGCGTGATGCTCAATATTTTGGCACGCACTTACCAAGTACAAATGCTCACTACAGGCCGCTGCTTGAGCGCACCTGCACAACTTAATAAAACTTTTTGGTTTTTGACTGAAATGGCGCAAAGTGTTGCAGGGACTACTAAGCAAGCCGCCCTAGTTGCAGTCAGCGCCTCGCCAAAACCGGCCGTAATCGGGCAAATGGCCCTAGGGACAGACCGCGCAGAAATGCTCGATAAAGCGATCACCATTCCCGTCACAGACGAGCGAAGCGCAACATGGGTATTGCCGCAGGGCCAATTGATACTGCATCAAAACGCCGGAACCGCTCCCGTGGCGGAATTTTCACTTTGGGATAAACCAAAAAAGCCCACCGCGCAATTTGGTTCACCCTATTTTGCTAAAGATGGTCGTTTTTGGCAGCTGTTTTTTGATTCCGCTACGCAACGTTACGTGTATACGCGCTTAGGCACCGGCACCACGGAGCATCAGTATTGTGATGCGCCCCGTTTGTGCTGTGGATTTAAGGCCTTTGCGTGGGATTTAGAACTGGCAGAACCGCCATGGGTGGCACCCTCGCAGGCGCACGAGGCGGGCGTGGATGATGTGGTATTTCCTTTGCTTGAAATGAAGTTGCGTAAAATTGTGATTGGCATTACCGTTGAAGATACCCGTGCTCTAAGTGAAGTGGTAGCAGATGTGGGCGCAAACACGGCAAAAAAAGCCGCCAAACTCGAAGTGTTTAGCGATACGCGCCAATTGCTTGCGCGCATTGCTATTCGCAATCCGTGGGACGCGCGTTTGTTTGTTTTTAACGGGCACCTGCATTTTTATCATCCCGACTTACGCGACATACTTTCTTTCGAATTATGATGAAAAAAAATATTTATAATTATGCTGTAGATGCCCTATTAATAAGCATTTTCAGCCTATTGTTAGTTAATCCTACTGCAAGCTTCAGCGCGGTTCCACAAGCGTTTTTAGTACAAAACTCTGGCTGGATGGAACCTTTCTATGTGGACAATCAATCGCAACTGAAGCCCTTAGTAAAAGCCTTTGCGAACACCGTCAGCACTGGCGGTGCGCCTTTGCTAATCGCCTCATTTAATCAAACTAGCCCGGGCAATCAATCGCCCAAAATAACTAGCGTTACCGCAGGCCAAAGCTTAGAGGCGGCGGTGGATACCATTGCTCTCGCCAAAAAAGCCAATGGCGCGCTGACTGACACCGATTTTCAAGAAGCGGTAACGGCTGTAATCACTCAGGGCTTCCGCACTGAGTCTGGCATTATTTGGATTTTTACCAATAATAAAAATAGCCCTAACAACAGCCCGGAAACCGCAGCTAAAAACCGCGAATTCTACGAGCTCTTACACAACGATAAATCGATCACGCGCACGCTCGCATTCCCGCTAAAAATGCCAGTGAAAGGCAAGTTGTACGCAGCTTCTGGCCTAATGGTGTATGCCTTGGCTTATGGCCGAGCCGCGGACGCAGCACTACAAAATTTACTCGATAACGGCACAATCGCAAAGGTGCTCACCGATGCGCCTGCGCGCTTAAAGCCGCTGGATCAAGACAGCTTAAAACTCACCCCTGAAGCCGTCGTAGGAAGCAAAGGCGTAACCGTTTCCACCGACAAAGCCAGCGGAGTGATTGTGCTCGACGTAGATGCCCGCTTTGACGCTTCCACCTTTAATCAAATACGCTTGCGCACTAAAATTGAGAACCGGTTTTATCCCTACACGATCCGCCAAGGCACTATTGTCGGGCAACTTCGCGGTGAAGGCTGGAGTTACGCAGTAGAGGCCAAACCGGCAAAACTAAACAACTTCAATCCTGCGCAAACGCAGATAGTTGAGTTCGATATCGCTTTGCCCACTACCACTATTCCTAGTAAGTGGGCGCCGTCCTCCCTAGCGCTGATGGGCAACGCCATCACCCGAGCTGCGGCCATTGACATTGAAGTACGCGACCAAATTTTGGCCGTAAGCCCCGCATTTACGCAGCGTTTGGCTGAAACCTTCCCGCAAGACCCATTGTCAGACGTGTTTTTTCCACCTACCGTAAAACAATCAAACGTCAGCATTCCGGTAGCGCTTCGGATAAGCTATCCCATTTGGCCACTGTTAGTCATTATCGGCTTGGGTATTTTGCTTTTGAGCGGCCTTGCAGCGGCATTGAGCATGATGGGCAAGGCCTCTAAGGTAGAAATTTTAGCTGACGGCAATACCCAAAAAATTCCGCTGGGTCGATTTAAACAGGTCGTAATTCAAAATGCTGCAGGCGAAAAATTGGGCGTAGTAAAGCGCGGTTTTTTTAGCACCAGCATTGTTGAAACCGTGCCTGGCCACACGATTAGCATTAAGTAGCTTATAAAGCCCAACGGCGAAGCCCAACAACGAAGCGCAACAGCGAAGCCCAATACCGAAGTCCATCAGCAAAGCACAACAGGAAAACAAAAATGTCCGCTAATAAAAATTCAGGTTTTAGACTTCCGCCACCCAAGGAAGGTACCGGCCAATTGGGCAACCCTAAAACCACGCCAACTGATACGCCCATACCTTCTAAGCTGCCGCCTTCTACTGCCGCGCCTGCTGCAACAGCTGCGCCGACCACCACGGCCGCTCCCGCGAGCAACAACCCACCGCTGATTCAAATTGGCGGCGATGTGCGCCCAGATACTTCGTCGCGAGATATGGCGATAGGCGCTGGTGTTTTAGTGGTGCTGTTTATCGCATTTTTCTTTGCAAAAAAAGCCTATTCCGACTTTCTAGTTTCACGCAAAAACAGCCCAACGCGCGCTAACGGAGCGGGTTGGTGGCTATTTGTGTTGCTCAGCAGCTTGGCTACAGCCGCCATGTTGGGTATTGTCAATCAGGCTAAGTTTTTAAATTTGTTATATGTGGGGCCGTTGATGTTTATCGCCGTGGTGGCACTGGTTTTAATGATCCTCAACTCGCGTAAATAACCCCCGCACTTTTTTGCTGCCGTAATCAAGGAAAAGCCATGTCTGACGCTAAAACCCCGCTCGCCGCTGACGCCAAAAAGCAAGAACAAACCGTCAAACTGCGCCCAACCTTATTTATTGCTGTAGGCGGCACCGGCATGGAGGTGCTGCTGCGTGTGCGTCGTCGTATTTTGAGCGCAACATGGGGGCAAGGACAGCCGGTGCGGGTGGAAACGTTACCTGAGTTTCCGGTTGCGCAGTTTATGCATTTTGATTTGGACCAAGGCGCAATTGTAGAGTCTGGTAAAACTAGTTCTGATCCTTTGCATGAACTGGTTAAGTTTAGCGATGAAGAACGAATTGTTGAAAACTTCGATATCGGCCGCTATAGCGAATCAGACGATGATTTGGCACGGTTTCCGCATATCTCATCTTGGTCACCACTCACGCCTAAAAAGATCCGCGAACTCGGCATTGATCCTGCCAAAGGCGCGGGACAAATTCGCGGTGTGGCGCGTCTGTACTTTTTTGATAAATACGAAAAGATTCGCAACAAAATTCGCAATAAATTGACCTCACTCAAAGCCGGTTTGTCGAAAGAAGATCAACTCCAAAAGCTCGGTCTAGAGCTTGATTCGGCTAAGTTTCGCATCGTCGTCGTCGGCTCAATTGCTGGCGGTACAGGCGGCGGGTCTTTCCTGGATATGGGTTGGTTGGCGAAGAAGCAAGCTAGTGACGTGCTGAGCGCAAGCGAAACGGAGCTTTATGTATTTTTGCCTACTGGGTTTGCAGGCGCTAACAAAGACCGCACTGAGGCAAATGCCTACGCCAGCTTGATGGAGCTTGAATCATGCATGCGCGGCGGCGTAGATTTTGTAAAGCGCTGGGACGAATTTGAAGGCGACGTGCGCTTGGCTGCAAAACCTTATGACGAAGTGTTTTTGATTGATGCTGGCAACATGGCGCAACAGCACACGCTCGACATTAAAGATGTGTATGACATGGTGGCCGATACCTTGTTTGAGGATTTTGCGTCCGCCGATTTTGCGCGCAAAAAACGCTCAATTGCCGTGAACCAACGCCAGCATAAAATCTCACCATTTAGCCCACCGGTTCCAGAACACCGCTTTGGTGAAATGAAGCTGATGTTTCATAAGGGTTACTCGGCTTTTGGCCAAGCCACGCTCGACACGCAGCAATCTGCCCGCGAAGATTTACGTTCGTATCAGTGGGCGGGCGATATGCTCAAAGCTTTCTTTGGTGTTGGTGTTGAAAACAGCGCTGATAATCGCGCAACCGACAAGCAACGCGAAGAATTTATGGCCAACAATATGGGCCTCAAAACCGTTGCGTTCAATGACTTTCCGCAATTTTCTGCCAAGGTAGACGCCAAGCTTACGGCTACCGAATTCTTAGAAGTTGCCTTGGTCGAAACCTTGTTAGGCGACGCGCAAGGCTCACTCTTGGCGGGGCTGCAGCAAAAAGTAGACGCGCAGTGTGAATCCATTGCCGTAACTTTAGACCGTGCCGATTGGCCAGCGCAAGTACGCGCCGTTATTAAGCAACTAGAGCGCGACGCCGTGCGTGATCAAGACTCAAGTGCCGACACCACCGAAGATAGGGTCACGCGCCAACGGGCTGTGGTATCAAAAAAAGTTCAAGCCGATATCGAAACCCAACTTTATAGCTACCTTGACAATAAAGAGTTTGGCGGCTTGGAGTACGTGTTGTCGCTAGTTGAACTGATTAAGGACAAACTCGACAACAATGCCACCGGCGTGGCACGCATGGTTGCCCAAAATGCGGAGCGCTATGCGGCATTGCGCGACGCACTGCGCACCTATGAAGTAGAACGCCTACTCGGCAATTTAGAAGAAACCAAAGGCAGCGCTATTTTCTCCAACAAAGATAAGCAAGCGCGCGAAGTATTAAATCAATTGAAGCTCGAAATTGGTAATTACTTAAAATTCCATATCCGCGCCAAGGCGGCCGACGAAACTGTACGTTTGCTCAACGAAATTTCAGCCTTTTTGGGTGAAAAAAAGGGTGTGGATTCTAAAGGCAATAATGTATGGACAGGCTTGGTGGGCCGGTTGTACGCGGGCCGCGCTGCCGTATTTGAAGTGCTCGCAGATATTAACCAGCAATCGCGCATTGTGCAGGACGAAATGAAGCGTGAACATGCTACTTATATTAAAATTGAAGGTGCGGAGATACCATTAAATAGGCCGTCTCCAGTCACACTAAGAATCTGGGCAGATGAAGCATTTAAAGATTTTGGCGGTTCGCGCAAACTGTTTCCACTGCTGGCTGATCCCAAATTGCGATCGTCCTTAATCGGCCCGTTGCGCCGCAAAGCCGATAAGCATCTAGCGCAAAATTTTGCCGCCACCATGCAAACCACTACCAATTGGCAAGATCCGCTCGTGGCTGCGTTGCGCGCCATGTCGCCTATTGAACGCCAACGCCGCTTTAGCGAAATGTTAATGCGCGCGATGCCATGGATTGATACTCACAATGGCGATTACCAACCGAAGCCAGATCAGTTTAAATGCTACGTGGGTGTGGGCCGCGCGGCTGACTGGGAGCCATTCCGTGAAGAATTATTTGCACAGCTACCCACCAGTGTTGGGCTAACGCCGCAGCAAATTAGCTTTGTCGATGCTGGTCGTTTTGGTCGCGCCACTTGTTACTGCGAACTTTCCGGTGTACCGCTCACTAACTTGCGCGGCTTGGAAAGTTGGCGCGTAAGCTACCGTAAAGAATCAGAAATTGTGCCGTTGCATACCCAAAATGACTTCACCAAATTCTCGCATCCCCTAGCGCCGTCAATCGATGAGCTAGTTCGTTTAAGCGATGACTTTAAAGTGTATTTGTACTGCGTCATTTTGCGTGTTTTTACGCGTGACCCCAGTGCTAAATCGGTACCGCCAGGGCAATACCAATTTAGCGTAGGTCGCGGTGATATTCGCCGCATGGGCAATGAAAGGGCGTTCCGCTTGAACGGTTTGCCTATCGCTTACCGCGCGCAAATTGTTGCCGCGCTGCAAACAAGATTGGAAGAGTTAAGCCCACTGCAAATATTGGCCGTAGCCGAAATTGCAACGCATTTAAGCTTAAACGCTTACTGCCCAAAACTGGTGCCAGATGAAGCTGGCACTGAAATTGCGCGACGCGGTTTTGCTACCACGGTCGCCGCGCAACTTGCGACAGAATTACATGAAAAAGCTGCCAGAAATATGGAGGCAGGCGCCTTAAAAGTGGCTGAAGAAGCCCTAAATACAAGGCTTTCCAACTGGTCAGAAAGCATTGATAAATCAGAAGCTGATGCTTATTCATGGGAGGTGCGTGAAATTGATGAAGGCCAAGCACCACGCCGAAAACTTTGTGTAAAGGCAGATTTTTTCTTAGCTGATTTTTTACGGCAGGCAATTACCGGCAGCGCAACAGCGCCAACAATGGCCGCTGTGCCACCGCCACCATTTGCTGCCGCGCCACCACCACCATTTGGCGCTGTCACGCCAAATCTAGCAAACTACAGTTATCACTTGTTTGTAAACGGCGCGCAGACCGGCCCGCATCCAACCACGCATATTCAGCAATGGTTAGCCGCTAAACAAATACCAGCCGACGCCATGGCGTGGCGCGAGGGTATTGCCGCATGGACGCCATTGACGCAGTTGCCGGAGTTTGCTACAGCACCCCTTGCACCGCCGCCACCATTTATTCCACCGCCGCCAAATCCGGCGTAATTCATGCATTATCAGTGTAGAAAATGCCGGGAAGTTTTAAACGGCGTGGTTAATTTTTGTCCATTTTGTGGTGCGCCACAAAATGGATCTGCCGCGCCGTCTGAAGCTATTCCTCCGCCCATTCCAGTGAGCGCTACCAACACCAGCGCAGCACCTACAAATACCGCGCCGTCGATAGCCAAGCCACCCACTACGCCACCGCCTATAGCCGTAACAACCGCGCCGGCCACGGCTGCTTCGTCGGCGCCAACGGTATCACCGACGCCCCCAACGCCCTCGACGTCCCCGAAGCCTTCGCCTTCATCCGCGCCCATCTCTACGCTGGCGCCGACGCCAACGCCCACGCCAGCAAAGCGTAGCGGCTGTATGGGTTGCGCCGGGTTTGTGGTGTTGGCATTGGCCATTGCGGGTATTGCTGCTTACTTCTACATCGCCAATTGGCTTAAGCAATCCGAACTTGCCGGATTAAACCGCGAAGCGCTCACCTATATTGCCGCTGGCGACATCGCTAATGCCGATGCCACCATTGAAAAAATTCGTACCCTTGACGGCAAGTCTGCATTCATCACCGCCAACACGACAAAAGTTGCCGCTACTAAACGCGACGCGGTAGAAGCCATTAAAAAATCGCAGACCGCCTTGCGTGACCGCGACCTTGCCGCCGCTCGTGCAGCGCTATTGAAAGCCGCGAAACTTGACCGCACCAATGCCTTACTCCAAACGCAAGATACCGCCATTAAAGCCCGTGAAAAATTGCGCGACCAAGCCCTTGGAGCCATGCGTAAATGTTTGGGTGTGAATGACTTTGCCTGCGGCAAAACACAGGCCAATAACGCCATGCGTATCGACAAATCATACGACGCCTTGGCGGAATTTACCAAGGCTGAAGTAGCCTACCGAGAGGCGCAAAACAACCCGATTCAAACTGGCTTAAGCAATATTTTAGAAGCGGCAGCCACCGCGTTAGTGCGTGCTGCAACCGACCCAAGGACTGACTCGAAAACAGATGCGCCACCAAACACGAACAGAGCCAGCCCCATCAATCCCCCTGCAATCGCGCCCAAACCACCAAGAACCGGCGGCAGTGCCCTGCCCGATTGCGATCAACTTTTACTGCAAAGCAAAAACGCCAAACAAAACCGCCGCTTCGATGAAGCCGTGCAAACGGCCGAGGCCGCCCTAGCTTTCTCACCCGCCTGCGAAGGCGCGCAAGAAGTGTTGGATGCAGCAATTGTCGCGCGGCGTCGCGCGAAGCAATTGGCGCGCTAACCGCTAAACTGCCATATTCAAATTTGCCTATGTTTCATCCGTGCGGTGTGCGACGCCTCCAGTGTGTCACGCATAAACCTACTTTTGTGTGCAGCTCTCCGTCCGCGCCATCACGATCGATTGCATAATCCACCGCTGCCAACGAGGCAAATTTCCACTTCCTATGTTGCAATATTAGGCTGAAAAATTGCTGACATACTGACATCTGCAATAATTTGGTCGTGATTGAGGGACAATCAAATCTTTGCTTCCGTCCTTGCTCGTAACGCTGACTTAAGCGGGTTCTTGCTGATCAACGCCAATTGGCGTAATCTAGAAATTTACTTGTTATAGGGTCGCACTTGAAAGTAGACGCGCGATTATTCTGGTCTTACTTCATTTTAGGTAGTGCGCTCTTCATTTGCACGATTGCGCTCAGCAGCTGCTACAAAACCGCAACCGATGACGGTGAAGCAAAGCGCGGCCGCTTTACCGGCGCAGGCGCTTGGAGCGTCAACGGAATAACGGTTGGACAAGCGCTGGCGGTCGTGGAAGATGCGCGGGGCAAATCCAACAAGCCGCCGGTGATAACAACAGCACCCGTATACATTTGGCCAGACGGGGTGACGGTCGCGGTAGACAAAAACAATCAGGTTCAATCCGTGTATGGCAATACTTTAAACATTGGCGCCGCCAGTGTGGTGAGCGGCAGCATTAGCTCCGCACAAACACAGCAATTGCTGGGCGATGGAAAAGAAAAGGTGTTTCGTTCACCCAAAGGTGGCGGCGTCATTTCAACTGGCTACGTGGTGAGCGG
>JANNXI010000261.1:0-14748 GCA_031409495.1 Betaproteobacteria bacterium | reverse complement strand
GTTCGCGCTCGCACCAGCAACTAAGCTGGCCTAGAAAAATGAAGTTCAGCGGTGTCCTTCAACCCTACTCAGCGTCGCCCCATAAAAGTGCCAAACCGCGATAAACATCGCAGCTATTATCGGACCCAAGATGAAGCCGTTGACACCGAATACTGCGATACCGCCAAGCGTTGTGATCATCACAAAATAGTCGGGCATTCGCGTATCTCTGCCCACCAGCATCGGCCGCAACAAGTTGTCTGCCAGCCCAATTACCAAGACACCGTAGGCAAATAACGCAATGCTTTGCCAGATGGCACCAGTAAGAAGAAAGTATATTGCTACGGGTAACCACACTAGTGCGGCGCCAATGGCAGGTAGAAGCGATAGAAACGCCATCAACACCGCCCACAGCAATGCGCCTTTCACACCGAGAAACCAGAACGCAATCCCGCCTAACGCCCCTTGGATAGCTGCAATCAGTAAGCCCCCTTTGATTGTTGCTCTGACTACGGTTGAAAACTTTTCAGTCAATGCTTGTTTAGGTATAGCGCTAAGCGGTATCGCATTTTTTAACGACCGCGCGATATCTTCGCCATCACGAATTAAAAAGAACGCCAAATAGACCGTAATAAAAAGTTTAACGGTAAATTCAAAAGTAACCTGACCGATGCTGAGCGCCTGTGTAGCGAAGAACTTGCTGCCCTGCGCAAGCGCAGCAGAAAGTTGGGTTTGCAAGGAATCAAAATCAATAAGCCCAAAACGATCTAACAGCGACGTAATCCACGTGGGCAATGCGTCAAACACACCACGAAAATAGAGAGCCGGTTTCAATGCACCAGATTCTAATTGCGCGTAAAGAAGTGCGGCCTCCCGCGCCAGCGCTGAGGCAACAAGTATGAACGGGAGTATCACCACCAAAATTACAATTAGAAGCGTTAACAGTGCTGCAACAGATCGGCGCTGTTTCAACCGTAGCAGTAAGCGATCGTGTAGTGGGGCAAATATCATTGCGATGATTACGGCCCACATGATCGTGCCGTAGAAAGGTAACAAAATCCATACTAGGGCAAGGGATACAGCAATAAGTAGTACAAGCGGCATTATTTTTAATGGCATTTTGGATTAGTTCACTAAAAAGACTTATCTCATTGAGCTGCAATTTGCATCTATGACGGTGCTGAAAGCGCTATAGAACGCGATGGAACGCGATAGAACACGATAGAGCGATGTTAAACCAGCACAAAACCGCAGGTCTGTTCGCTGCCGAACGGACAGCAACGGCAAGATAGTCGATCCTCGCATTACTGAATCAGTCCAACTCTAGATTGATCCGGACGGTTATAAAAATTACGCCCTGCTCCACCGCGAAGACAAACGGTAAATACCCGAGGAAATCCGCAGATGAATGAAATAGCCAGCCTGATTCAATTAGCAAAACAGCCACAGGGGTTTAATTGCGGAGTCGGCCGATCGACGACCCCTGATTGCCTGCGCAATTCACTGTCCGATATTTGTGCGCTCCTTGAGATTGCCGATGTTGACAAACCATCGGATCGACGGTTCCCGCAGAGGCGTGTGAAAGCTGGTCGATGGATTTTTAATAGCGGTCAAAAGTTTGATTCAGTGTTCATCGTCTATTCCGGCGCGGTTAAAACAGCGCTGCTTGATGATGCTGGCAATGAAACAATTTTGAGTTTCCCACTCCGCGGAGAGTTATTGGGCTTCGATGCGCTGCATACCAACTGCCACCCTTCCCAAGCAGTTGCTTTAACTGACTGCGAACTAATCGTTGTTCCATTTTGCGATCTGATCAAACTCACACACGAGCATCTGACAATCGAAACGTGGTTCTATCGCGAAATTAGCCGCGCCTTGGCGCATGAGCACGCCATGTTGGGTGTATTGAGCACCTTAGGTTCAGAAGCTCGTGTAGCGCGGTTTTTGCTACAACTATCCGCACGGTTTAATAATCTCGGCTATTCATCCACGCACTTTTCTTTACCAATGACACGCCAAGAAATCGGCAGCTACTTAGGTCTTACGCTCGAAACTGTAAGCCGCGCCTTTTCAGCGCTACACGAAGCACAGCTCATCGATATTTGCCGACGCACCGTGGTGCTAAAAAATTTGGATGGGCTGCGTACATTAAAAAAAATCCCGTCTGCAACAACGGAGCCTTGCCAAACGCACCGGACTACAGCCAATTTACACGTTGTGAAAGGTCAATGCACAACCCCAATTAGGCATGATCGCTCAACTTGGCTTTCACTCGCTACCTCGCCGCAATTCCATCAACGTTAAAAATAGAGAGCGCAAAAATGAACGCAATGAATGGCTTAACGCACACCGAAATAGTGCATTTAAAAAGACAGCTTGAGAAAGATAATGTGCGTATGGAACGCAAGGTGCACGACGGATTCTCGCATGGCGCCGTAGGTGGACATGATGAAGTTGTGCAATATCGCGAAACAACCGACGACGATGCAATTGCTGACGTGCTGAACGACGCAGCGATATCAACTATTCAACGAGAAACGACATCATTGGCTGCAATAGAAAATAGCTTGCAGGCAATATCCGGTGGCAGTTACGGTGCTTGCGTGGATTGTGGACGGCATATTGGCCTTAAACGCCTGACGGCAAACCCTACAGCTACCCGCTGCATAAATTGTCAAACTAAGCGCGAGAGATATGCCGTGCGCGCCAGCCTTTAGCTAACAAATACGAAACTAATTTTAAATACTTTTCCGGAGCATATATGCAATCTCACCACGCCTTAGTTTGGATCGACCACCGTAGCGCCACCATCATTCACCTTGACCGCGAAACCGAAACCATTACCGAAGTGAAGTCAAAGCACGGTAAAGAAAACTTACATAGCAAATCTGTAGTTGGTGACGGCAACATTAAGCCGCATCCCGACTACTTTGTGGATGTCATGGATGCCATTGGTACCAGCGATGAAATTTTGTTGGTGGGGCCAGCGGACGCAAAAACAGAGTTCATCAAATACGCCGAAGCCCATCGCCCAGAATTGGCAAAATTTGTAGTCAAAGTAGAAGCAATGGATCGTGTCACCTCAGGCGTGATGATTGATCGGGCGCGCCACTTTTTTTCAATGCTCAAGCCACGCCTAGGGCCTTGACTCAGAACTAGCGGAGCATAAAATGAGTGTATTGATTTGCATGGCTCGGCAAGATGAGGCGAAGTAACATGGCCTACAACAGCAGTAATGACGCGCAATGCGGCAAGGCGGACAAAGATTCGACCCTTTCTCTCGCCATTTCCGGCTCACAACATCAAGGCCTGTCCACTAGGCTGAATCTCGACCATGAACAATTGGGTATGGGGAAAGTCGAACCACGCGCGCAAATACCGGAACCAAAAAGCAAAGCCAATCCGCAAGCCCAAACGACATCATCGAACGCGGTAAAAATAATTCTTGCGGTCGATGGTTCTGCACCAGCATTGGCGGCCACGCAAGCGGTCATTGACCATCGCGTGCTATTTAACCAACCCATGGATATTCATCTAGTTTATGTTGGCGCACCGATTCCCAAACTGTATGGCGTAAAAATGGTAGTGGACAACGCTGCTCTTAAGCGATTTACTAAGGGGGATGCCGACTGGGCGCTACTAGAAAGCATTAACTTACTCGGAAAATCTGATCTCGCCTATAAACGACATAATTTAATCGGCGAAGTGGCGGAGGTTATCAATGCGTTTGCAAGTACGCACTTAGCCGATTTTATTTACATTGGGGCGCACGGTCGCGGTAGCCTATTAAGCAATATTCGTCGCGCAATGCTGGGCTCAACGGCCGTTAAGCTTTTACACACGGCAGCAGTGCCGGTAGTGGTTATTCACACGTCAGAAATATAACCACGCGCTGGTGCATTTCTGCTTTGCGTTTTACCTACGCCCCACCATATTGAAATAACTGCATCACAGTTTTGACCCACACCATGACCCAAACCATGACTGAATTCGAGCTAAAGTTTGAAGTACCCCCAGCTAGCCTAGAACGACTTAAAACCGTCGTGCTTGCTGGGAAGCCAAAGCGGCAACGGCTGCGAGCGCACTACTTTGATACCGCCGAGGGTGATTTAACCAAACACGGAATAAGCGTACGAGTGCGTTTAGAAGGTAGGCAGTGGGTGCAAACTGCCAAAGGTAAAACCAGCAGCCCTTCTGAAAGACTTGAACATAACGTAGATCTTAGTGGTCAAAAGACCACAAGTGTGCCTAAAATTGATTTGGCACGACATGCAGGCACACCAGTTGGCGAGGTAATCGCTAAAGCGCTTAGCCTTGGTGCCGGGCTAGCGCTCAACGAGGCAGCGAATGAAACAGCTCCAGAATTAGTATTACTCTACGCAACCGATGTGCAGCGTACGGCCATGCGCATGGAGTACCGCGACGCCGTTGTGGAGATAGCGTTAGACCAAGGAAGGGTTTTTACCAAAGCGTACTCTGCTGACCTTTGTGAGCTCGAATTTGAACTGAAACAAGGTGCGCCGACGGACGCCGTAGAGCTTGCGCGACAATGGTGTAATGAGCATGGCTTATGGCTTAACGTCATCACTAAATCTATGAAGGGTCAGCGTCTAGGTAGCACCTTTTCAGCGGGAGTCGCAACAAAGGCGGTAGCGCCTGAATTTCCGCGCAATGCCAGCGCTGCGACCATGATTTCCGCTGTTTTACGGTCTTGTCTGCAGCAGATATTGCCAAATGCTAGCGAATTAGCCAGCGGCAGCAGTACCGACGCTGTAGTAGATCAAGTGCATCAGCTACGCGTTGGCATTCGTCGTATGCGCACCGCGTTGCGAGAACTCAAAGGAATTGATAGCTTAGTCGATAACATCGATCCTGGGTGGGAAATCACGCTCGCAGAAGTTTTCGAGCAACTCGGACATCATCGTGACCACAGTCAGCTTGAACTTGTTTTCCAGCCGCAACTCGAATCTGCCGGTGGTCCAACCATAGTGTTTGCGTCGAGCGAAAAAAAATCGCCAAATATCGGTGCACTACTGCGTGCGCCCGCCTTTCAAGACGTGATGCTTGCACTCATTGCTATGGCGCACAATGATGAAACGAGCAAGTCAAGCGCGAATCACTCAGCCCGCAGCGAAATAAGAAAAATGCTGAAACTGCGCCTCAAAAAGCTGCGGTCGCAGGCGCTCAAAGACGGTAAAAAGTTCCTTACTCTCAATGAAGAACATCAGCATCGGGTTCGTAAACGCCTCAAGCGACTGCGCTACCTAAGCGAATTTTCCGCGCCATTTTTCCAAAGCGCCAAGGTAGAAGCGTTTACCGCAGCCTTAAAGCCGGCGCAGGAAGCGTTGGGCTTATACAACGATGAGGTGCTTGCGCTGCAAGCCTATCGAACCCGAGCGCTTACCGACGACAGAGCCCTATTTGGTGCTGGCTGGTTATCGGCACGACGTTCGCCCAATGCACAAACATGTCTTGAAACCATTTTAGCCTTTGCAAAAGCGCCACCATTCTGGGATAAAACCTAATTGCAGAAGCAAGTTGCCTGCCGAGCTATTAATAGTCAGGCAGTCAGCTTGCAACTCAAGCAAGTGATGCAGCGCAGCTAAAACAAAATCACAACAAGCCTTTATCGACAAGCGCCTTGGTAATGACAGTTACGAACGGCTTAATTTCACGGTCAACGTGATCGGTGCTTTCTGTTTTTGTGCGCGCAGACCAGATGACGCTTCCGGTAGCCACATCCGTGAGGCTAGTGCTAACGATATAGCGCTCAAAGGTGCGTACTTCCACGCGTGCATAGGCGTAAGGCCAATAGTAGCCATACCATCTGCCAAAGTCATAATTGTAAACTGGCAGTGGCTGCGATACGATGCGTTCGACATGCTGCCTATCGACTACTACACTGGACAAAATTGCATCAGCGCCGATACTATTCGCCGCCCTTATGAGCGCGCTGGTACTATCTGAAACAAGAGGCTCAACGATCATTTCGTGGCTGCGCACAGCAATCAACCCAGACGCACTTAGCTGCAGCGCCATTTCATCTTCATAACGCCGACGAACAGTATCGTCCCGTGAAACCCCGATGACCAATACTTTGCCGGCTAACCTACGCGCTGAAAAATCTGGGTTTAGCCACTGCGAATCAACGCTGGTGGTTGCACAGCTCGATAAAATAAATAACAACGGTGCCGCAACAAGTAAACCCACTATTTTTGCGCTGTAATAACCCTGAGACCAAACATGCGCTCCTGCAGCTGTTTGATTTTGGAAAAAATTTTTCATCATCGTTCCTCGTTAAAAAAATTACTTTATTTAATTAAATGGAGCGCACCGAAATGCCATATAAAAATGTGCGCGCAACAAGACTCCGCTGCCTACACCCAGCATCCTTGCAGAAGCCAAGAGCACAGCGGCCGGTGGCATCTTTAGCTTGATACCGACGATAAATGGTATTGAAAATCATAGGATTGTTGGTAATCGTGGCGCTCAAGCAATCGTCATATTGTCTATTACGTGCCGTACGCCTGGCGTGCCCCAGGCAGAATGTCGCGCCATATCGCGCTCTGGCCAACTTTGCACCGAACCTGATAGCGTTACATCGCCGCCACTGACCGACACTTGAATGCTCTGCGAATCGATGATTGCGCGACGCTTTAATGCGGATTCGATACTGGCCTTGATGGCCACTACCGTCGCTTTGGGTTTAATCGTAATTTGGTCACTCACGCCGCGCACGCCCATCAAATAGCGCATTGCAGCAGTGGCTGTTTTACGTTGGTATTCCCATTCGACCTCACCTGACAGTGTCACCCAACCATTTTCAACCATCACTTTCACACTGTCTTTTTTCAGGTACACAATCCAGTTCAAGGCATTTTCGACTGTGCGGGCAATATCCGCATCGTTGTGTTGGGTTGCGCTGGGAAGATTTACATCAATTTCAATAGCCAGTGCCTTCACACCACATACCCGCTGCGCTGCTCGTTCGGCATTCCATTTTTCACCATAGCTGTCCACGTGTCCTGTTAAGGTAACAATCAAATCCTTTACCTGCACTCCAATGTTTTCTGCATTCACTGAAGGTTCCCAGTTGAGTTCAGCTTCCACGTCTTGCTTTAGTTGTGCGTCTGATTTCATTTTAAGTACTCCCGATTAAGTTAAGGTAAATCGCCAGCAAACACTGAGCGGTGCAAATTAGAAAGTGATCGAACCACGCGATAAAGGTAAGCCACTAAAGTGGTTCTATTCGAATAAATTATGGCCCCCCCAATTTTCACCGTCGGTGCGGTAGGTAACTAATACCTAACTAGATGTGATAGCCGAAGCGCTTGGGTTTGTTTGCCAGCGCACAGACGCATAGTTTGCGCGGCGCTACATTCGGCTTGACGGCGCAACACCATTGCGCTGGATGATGCGATGTAGGTCACGGCACCTTGCCGTGACAATAAATTGAGTCTATTTCTATATCAATCAGGCTGCAATTACATTGTTTGCCACGAAGAAATGTTGCTGCTTTTGTAGCTAGGCTCTCGCGGCATTTTGCGACTTGGTACCCCTTGAGGGTATAGCCGGGGCGGTGCTTGCCAAAAGAAAGCGCCATTTTTTAACTACCGTCCCGGCTTTCGCAAAAAACCGCGAGAGCCGGGCTACGGAATATGCAACACATTAAATTGAAGTATTATTGATTGAGAAATGAAATGAAATCACAGAAAGAATTTATGCTAAAAGATAAAATTGCGTTGGTGACTGGTGCGTCATCAGGTATTGGGCGTGCCCTTGCGTTGGTGTTAGCACGCGACGGTGCGAAAGTTGTAGTTTCAGACATCGATAAAATCACTGGTCAGCAAACCGTTGATCTGGTGAAAGCGCAGGGTGGTGATGCTATTTTTGTCTCGGCCAACGTTGGTAAGCCCAAGGATGCTAAGCGTTTAGTAGACCAAGCCGTGACACACTATGGCAGGCTTGATATTGCTTGCAACAATGCGGGCATTGGCGGCCCAAGCGCACCCCTCGCTGACTATCCGCTAGACGGTTGGGCAGACGTCATTGAGATTAATTTATCTGGCGTGTTTTACGGTATGCAGCATCAAATTAAAGCGATGCTAGAAACCGGTGGCGGCTCTATTATTAATATGGCGTCGATTTTAGGAGCTGTAGGCTTTGCTGGCTCACCGGCCTACACAGCTGCAAAACATGGCGTAGTTGGCCTAACGCAGGTAGCCGCAATTGAATACAGCGCCAAAAATATACGCATCAATGCGGTAGGTCCTGGCTTCATCCGCACACCCATGACTAGCGCACTAGAAGCCGATGCAGCCACCAAAGCTACGCTAGTTGCTGCACACCCAATTGGTCGTCTGGGTCGTCCTGAAGAAGTAGCTGAACTGGTGGCGTGGTTAGCGTCCGACAAAGCTTCTTTTGTCACGGGTGCGTACTATCCGGTGGACGGCGGATTTCTGGCTAGATAACATACTGAGCGAATAATAAAGTGCCTGAATACGCCCTATTTTATGGCATCTTCAACTTATTTTATTAGTTTTCTTTCGCGTGAATCAAGCTTATTTTTCATGCCAACCGTTCGGTTTTCGTCAATAAAACCAAATCAAAAGTAATGCCGTTTCGATTGAAACTAGTAGGATTTATTGTTTCTATTAGTGCAAGTAGCAAAAAAATTCTCTATGTTACGTAAGCAACAAATTAGATAGAACGCGTTGCTGCCGTTAATCTGGTTCTCCTGCCATCAAAAGCGATGCACCGGCATTTAGTTTTATTGCTCTTTTCGTCAATGCGACGGTAAGTGAAGTAGCGGGTGAAAAAGCAATGCCATGCCTGTCTTTATTATCGTCAATGTAATTTAATTTTTCGAAACGCTTAAATCATGAGCAAAAATAATATGCCGTTATTACACATTGGTGCTGCATATAGCAGCCTGTCGGACTATGTGATTCCTGCCTATGCGCCAACAAACGGGGGTGCACAATGCTCATATTAAGAAATACTATCGCGATTTTTCTAGTGGCTCTGAGTGGCGAAGTTTTAGCAGTGCGTTGCAAAACACTCACACTGTCCACAGACAAAGCAGCCGTGCAGATTGGCGAGACTTTTAAATTGAAGATTTTTACTGGCGCATTCCCAGGTTTTATACGCGGCAATGCAGGCTTATTTAAGGCACCCTTGGACTTTACTATTTCAGTAAATGATGAATTTGTAAGTTATGAAACAACGACAACCGACCCTTACACAGACTGGCACGAAGTAATTGCGCCAATCCGCGGCTTTACTACGGCCGGCAAAAAGGAACTATTGGTAGGCATGAAAAGGCCAAAAATTGATCGCAACAATTGGCCTAATTGCGAACTCGGCACAATCCCAATCACCGCAACAACAATCATCGACGTGATGCCATCTGCGGCGATTACCTTAAGCAAAACAGGCTTTACGGGCCTATGGTGGAATGCAAAAACGAGCGGTCAAGGCATTTTCTTCTCGCAAAATGCGCCACTTAATATCGCCTTTGTAGGCTGGTTCACTTACGATCAAAATGGTAAAGCCAAATGGTACGTGGGCGATAGATGCATCATGGGTAATGGCACGATGTGCTCCACGAAGCTTTATGAAACCAAAGGTGCAATATTTAATGGTACTGATTTTAGCAACGCCAATTTAAGACTAAACGAAGTTGGTGAAGCGTCGTTTAGCTTTGCCACTGCGCAGGAAGCAACAATGCGTTATCCCTTGAAAGGTGTTGTCGGAAAAATAGATTTAGTGCGGCAGCCTTTTTAACCAATTCACCTTTTTGGTTGGAAAGTATACCTAAAGATACCCTAAAATAGGGCATCTTCAGGCATTATTGCATTTTCCGCCATTCGTTTAGCAACCGAAAGGCGTGAAGGTTTTAGTAACGCCACATTGCAACAACGCTAAATCGAAAAGCAATCCGCTGATGCTATTTTTTATTTTCCGGGTTCGCCACCGTACAGACCGCCGCGGCAACTGCGATTAAATTAGCGAAAACTTCGCTTTAATCCCTCAACCAACCGGAAATCAACATGTCAGGCTCATACACGGCTTCTGCCAAAGAACTCAGCCGTTCACCACAATTACCGGGCGAATTTTCATCGCCAGTTAGGCTGGACACGCCCAATAGCCACGCCACTGCGGTGTCTTGGGGTGCGATACTCGCGGGTGCCGCCGCCGCCGCCGCACTATCCCTAATTTTATTGATACTCGGAACTGGACTGGGTTTATCTTCGATTTCTCCATGGGCAAGTTCTGGCGTTACAGCAACAACCTTGGGCGTATCGACGATTGTTTGGCTCACATTTACGCAGATTGCGGCTTCTGCGTTAGGTGGCTATCTTGCGGGCAGGTTGCGGACGCGATGGTTCGCTACCCACGCCGACGAAGTTTATTTTCGCGATACCGCGCATGGTTTTTTGGCTTGGGCCGTTGCGTCTCTCGTCACTGCGGCACTACTTAGCTCAGCAATAGGCAGCATTATCAGCGGCGGTGTGCAAGCAGGCGCTACCGCCGCAGCCGGTGTTGCCAGTGGCAAGGCAACCGCACTTAGAAGCACCAACGATTCGACCTCAATGAGCGAAACGATGACGCCTGCAAACCCACTGGGTTATTTTGTAGACTCACTATTTCGCAGAGATAATACAGCTGCGGGCACACAACTTGGCTTGACGGGAGATGCGCCGACTGCGGAAGTGGCGCGAATTTTATTGAGCAACATCCGGAGCGAAAAAATGCCGGCAGATGACACGCGATATCTCGCGCAAATCGTGGCGCAACGCACGGGACTTACTCAACCAGAAGCCGAAAAACGCGTCAACGACATATATGCGCGTGCACAGACGAACATACGCGCAGCCGAAGTTGCCGCCAAAGACGCCGCAGAAAAAGCGCGCAAAGCCGCTGCCTACGCCTCTCTCTGGCTCTTTGTGTCACTACTGAGCGGCGCATTCATCGCTAGTTTGTCGGCGACCTATGGTGGGCGCAGACGCGACGCTTAGCCTAGGTGGTGGCCGCAGACACGGCGCTTAAACCATATTCATTCAACTCCTTCATCAACCGGAGGCAACCATGCGTTCCTTACTTCTACTGCTACTTGGCGTACCGATCCCGATCGTAATTTTAATTGCTCTCTTTGTAAGTTGAACAAGGTTTCAGTTTCTAATACTGTGCGACTACATTTTTAAAAGGAATTACTAGTGGAAATCTTCTCATCAAAAACTACTGCTGAACCAAGCAACGATGCCGCGGCTTGCAACGGCGCTGCTCATAGCAGCTCAACTCGGGCTACATAGGCAGTCTGCATTATCCGCGTTGCAGATAGTAACGACTGTATAAGATTGTAAAAATATTCTGGAAGATGCCTTAAAAGGGCGTCTTCAGGCTCTCTTTAGCCAATACCACCCGCTCAAACCATATTTTCCGGCTTCACCCATTCGTCAAAGTCTGACTCAGTCACTAACCCTAGTGCCAACGCCGCAGCCTTCAGTGTGGTGCCGTGCAGGTGTGCGTGCTTGGCAATGGCGGCAGCATTATCATAACCAATATGACTATTGAGTGCTGTGACCAGCATCAGCGAATCTTGCATTAGGCGCTCAATACGTACCGTGTTAGCGACAATGCCCGCGACGCAATAGGTTTCAAAATTGATGCAGCCCTGTGTTAGCAAATTGGCGCTGTGCAACACGTTTCTGATTAGCAGGGGTCGGAATACATTTAGCTCGAAGTTTCCTGATGCACCGCCAAAGGTTACCGCTACATCATTACCAAACACTTGGCAGCAAATCATGGTGAGTGATTCTGCCTGGGTGGGGTTTACTTTGCCGGGCATAATCGAACTGCCGGGTTCGTTTTCGGGCAGGCTAATTTCACCGATGCCCGCGCGTGGGCCTGAGGCTAACCAGCGCAGGTCATTGGCGATTTTAAACAGCGCGGCTGCCAGTGTTTTCATGGCTGCGTGGGCAGTGATCATGGCGTCACTGGCAGCTAGCGCCTCAAATTTATTGGGAGCTGAACAGAACGCATCGCCGGTTAATTGGGCAATTTCTTGCGCCATTAGCTGGCTAAATTCGCGGTGGGTGTTTAATCCCGTGCCTACCGCGGTGCCGCCTATCGCTAACTCATAGAGATGCGGCATTGCAGCGTTAAGGTGTGCCGTACAATGATCCAGCTGCGAAACATAGCCAGAAAATTCTTGCCCCAGCGTAAGGGGCGTGGCGTCTTGCAAGTGCGTACGGCCCAGCTTAACAATTCCTGCAAATTCTTGCGCTTTATCATTTAAGGCTTCACGCAATTTTTGAACTGCTGGCAGCAAATCATGTTGCAATGCAGTTACCGCCGCAATATTCATTGCGGTGGGGAATACGTCGTTGGAAGACTGCCCTAAATTAACGTGATCATTTGGGTGTACTAATCGCACATTCGCAGAACCCACCGTGCCACCTAAAATCTGCGTTGCTCTGTTAGCCAACACTTCATTCACATTCATATTTGATTGCGTTCCCGAGCCAGTTTGCCACACTACCAGCGGAAACTCGTGTGGATGTTTACCAGCTAGCACTTCATCGGCCGCAGTAATGATTGCGGCCGCTGTTGCTTTATCGACTAAATTGAGTGCTGTATTCACGCTAGCCGCCGCTCGCTTCACCACCACAAGGGCGTGAATCACGGCAACTGGCATCACTTCACCTGCAAATTTAAAGTGCAATAAGCTACGCTGCGTCTGCGCACCCCATAAGCGCTCGGGTGGCACGGCGATAGTGCCCATCGCATCGCTTTCTAGGCGGCCATTTTCAACCACATCACTACTCCACCGGTCGTTTAATATGCTTAGCGCGTAATTTGGCATACGTTAGCGCTTCATCCAGCGTATTCAAAAATTCTGCCACCTTGATCGGCTTGGTTAAGTATCGAAAAAAGCCTGCTTCTAGCCCTTTTTCAATATCGCGCGGCATGGCATTAGCACTCAACGCCATCACCGGAATGTGCGCGGTGCTAGGTTCATCGCGCAGGATTGCTAACGCTTGCAAGCCACTAATCCCGGGCAAATTGATGTCCATCAAAATGATGTCTGGATGTGCATTGCAGGCCAACGCAATGCCGCTCACGCCGTCGCGCGCAATAATTAAACGAATGTCGGGGCGGCGCTCCATCAGCACTTCGACCAGCATTAAGTTTGCGGGATTATCTTCCACATACAATAAAGTATGCACCGCCGTTGCGCTCACTGAACTTGCTATGGGCTGCACTGTGGGATTACGTAGCGCGAGAGCGGGTGCTGGTGCTGGTGGTGCGGTAATGGCCAACTCGATCCAAAACACACTACCCTCTCCGACTACGCTCTCTACCCCTATTTCGCCACCCATTAGACCAACAAGCCGCTTACTTACGACCAAACCGATGCCCGTGCCCTCCTCCGTGCTGGCCTCTTGGCCCAAGCGGTTGAAGGGTTGAAATAGTTGCTCAATTTTTTCTGGCGATAGTCCAGCACCTGAATCTTTTACCGACAAGCGCATCCTGTCCGGACTACTGGTAGTACAAGTCACAATCACGGTGCCGCCAACTTTATTGTATTTGTTGGCATTAGAAAGCAAATTTATCACCACTTGCTTCAAGCGCGTGCGATCAGCTTTTACATAAAATTGCGACTCAAATGTTGGGAAAGTGATGGAAATACAGCGTTTCTGCGATTGCGGCTCAATCATGGTTTGACATTCGCGCAGCACATCATCAACGGCAACGACTTCATCCAACAACACCAGCTTGCCCGACTCAATTAAAGCTAAATCTAGAATTTCATTTATCAGCTCAAGCAAATACCAGCCCGCTTGCAAAATTTGATCGATGCTGCGTGATTGCGCGACCGTGGGAGGTACAACATCACTTTGCATCAATTGCGTAAAACCTAAAATAGCATTTAACGGTGTGCGCAGCTCATGGCTCATGCTCGATAAAAAATCGGTCTTGGCTGAGTTGGCTTTTTCAGCCGCAGACTTTGCGGCTTCTAGGGCCACGTTGGTAATCTGCAACGATTGGTCGAGCAATTTACGCTCCGTCACATCGCGCGCAGCGGCAAACACGCCCCTCAAGTTGCGATCCCGGCTGTAAAACGTCGTGGCGTTGTACGACACCACGGTTTCTTTGCCATCACGGGCGCGGGCAGTGAGTTCGTAATTGGTTAGCTTTTTCTGCTCCAGCACCAATTTAATACCGGCTTCCGCGCGATCAGGATCCGTAAAATAATCTTTAAATGGCGCGCCGATTAGCTCATCACGGGTGCAGCCAGTGAGCTCTTCCATTTGTTTATTTACGTCGGTAATAATGCCGGCCGGATCGGTCGTCATGAGCGCATCAATGTTGGATTCAATAAGTGAGCGCGTATAAAACTGCTGGTCGCGTAGGCGCTGATCCAACTTTTTTTGCTCAGCTTCCACTTGCTTGCGCGCAGTGTTGTCGGTACCAATCAGCAAGTAGCCAATAATTACATCTTGTGCATCACGTAGCGCCGTTACCGATACGACGGCTGGAAACCGACTACCGTCTTTACGAATATAGGTAAGTTCGTAAATATCTTCAATGCCCCGAGAGGCTTTAAATACCAGCGCCTCGAAGCCTGGCGCGATGGCTGTAGCAAGCTCGGCACTCAAACTTTTAGCACGTGCAATCACTTCTTCAGGGTCAGAAATATCGGCTGGCGTGATTTTATTTACCACCTCAGCCGCCAAATAGCCCAGCATGCGTTCAGCACCC
>JANNXI010000260.1:0-2385 GCA_031409495.1 Betaproteobacteria bacterium | reverse complement strand
GCGCGCATGAACAACTTTAGTTTTTGGCTGCTAATTCCCGCTGCCATTATGCTGAGCTCAAGCTTTTTTATGCCCGGCGGCGCGCCCGCCGCAGGTTGGACGCTCTACGCACCGCTGACGCTGCAACAGCCGATGTCGATGGACGTAGCGATTTTTGCCATGCACTTGATGGGCGCGAGCTCAATCATGGGATCAATCAACATCATCGTGACCATCTTGAACATGCGCGCCCCCGGCATGACGCTCATGAAAATGCCAATGTTCTGCTGGACTTGGTTGATCACTGCTTACCTGCTGATTGCCGTAATGCCCGTTTTGGCTGGCGCGATCACCATGACGCTGACTGACCGCCACTTTGGCACTAGCTTTTTTAACCCAGCTGGCGGCGGCGACCCAGTGATGTACCAACACATTTTCTGGTTCTTCGGACACCCCGAGGTTTACATCATGATCTTGCCGGCCTTTGGCATCGTCAGCCAGATTATTCCGGCGTTTGCGCGTAAGCCGCTGTTTGGCTACACCTCGATGGTTTATGCCACCGCCTCGATTGCGATTTTGTCGTTTATTGTCTGGGCGCACCACATGTTCGCCACTGGCATGCCGGTCACGGGTCAATTGTTTTTTATGTACGCCACGATGTTGATTGCGGTGCCGACTGGCGTGAAAGTGTTTAACTGGATCGCCACCATGTGGAAGGGCTCGATGACATTTGAAACGCCGATGCTGTTTGCTGTGGGCTTTATATTTGTGTTCACCATGGGCGGCTTCACTGGCCTTATTTTGGCGGTCGCGCCGGTCGATATTCAGCTGCAAGACACTTACTACGTAGTGGCGCATTTTCACTACGTGCTGGTAGCGGGCTCGCTTTATGGCCTATTTGCCGGTTATTACTACTGGTCGCCCAAGTGGACTGGCGTGATGTACAACGAAGCGCGCGGCAAAATTCACTTTTGGGGCTCGTTGATTTTCTTTAATGTCACCTTCTTCCCAATGCACTTTTTAGGGCTGGCAGGTATGCCGCGCCGCTACGCCGACTACCCGATGCAATTTGCTGACTTCAATATGTTGGCCTCGGTAGGTGCACTGGGCTTTGGCTTAATGCAGGTGTATTTCTTCCTGTTTATCGTGGTACCCACCATGCGCGGCGTTGGTGAAAAAGCGCCGCAAAACCCATGGGAAGGCGCCGAAGGCTTGGAGTGGGAAGTGCCGTCGCCTGCACCATTCCACACCTACGAAACCCCGCCACGGCTTAACGCTGCGGCCACTAAGGTGTTGGCTTAACTTGCAGGCTTTGCTGGCACTGACGCTGTCGATGCTAGCGGCGATTTCACTATGAATCAAACTCCTGAAACTACTGCCCTTATTACCGGCAAGCAAGCCCAGAAAAAGCGTAATGCCCGCACTGGATTGATTTTGGCGTCGGTGGCATTGGTGTTCTTCTTGGGCATCATCACCAAATACGTTTTGCTTCAAAGGTAGCCATGCAGCCAGATGGGTCATCCAGCGTTTCGGCTCCAGCGCTTGCGCTTGCCACCACTGCAGGGGTGGCCGCTATAAATCTCGACAAACGCGCTGAGCGCAAGCGGCTTGCCAATTGGAGCATGCTGGGTAAGCTGGCGATTATTTGTGGCTTGATGTTTGGCTTTGGTTATGCTCTGGTGCCTGTTTACCGGGCTATTTGTAGTGCGCTTGGCATCAATGTGTTGACGTCTAAAGATCAAGTTAGCGCGCGCGACCTGCGCAATACGCAAGTTGATTTCACCCGCACTGTCGAGCTTGAGTTTGATGCCAATGCCCGTGGCCCGTGGCAATTTAAACCAAAAGTCAGCAGCATGAAGGTACACCCCGGCGAGTTGCACACGGTGATCTACGAGATTTGGAATCCGAACAAGCGCGTGATGAAGGCGCAGTCTATTCCAAGCTACGCGCCGCAAAACGCCGCCGCGCACTTTAATAAGCTCGAATGCTTTTGTTTTAAAGAACAAACCCTGCAACCTGGCGAGCGCCGCGAGTTTCCAGTAACTTTCATCATTGACCCCAAAATTGCTAAAGACGTGGCCACAGTCACGCTGAGCTACACTTTTTTTGAGGTGGGCATGGCAACGCCAGCCGCGCCCGCCAAGGGCAAGTTAGACACTTAAGCGTTACGCCATGGCAGATGAATTCAAACAAGCAGTTAAACGTAAAGGCTCGTTTTTCAACACCTTTAAGGCAGTGGCTTGGTCGTTTTTTGGGGTACGCAAGGCCAGCGATTACGAAAAAGATGTGGAGCAGCTTAACCCGGTGCACTTAGTGATCGCCGCGCTCCTGGGCGCGGCCTGTTTCATCACGCTGCTGGTACTAATTGTTAAATTTGTCGTTGCCAAATAACGCCAGGAAATTGCC
>JANNXI010000259.1:0-4361 GCA_031409495.1 Betaproteobacteria bacterium | reverse complement strand
GACCCCGGCTGTCGCAAAAAGCCGCGAGAGCCGGGCTACGTGAGTGCATTTTTAAGCGTTGGTGCAGCTAAAATAAAGTCATTTTCGAATTGAAAATAGCATAGGCTTTAATTTATGTCTTTTGTAACACAGTAGATCTAGGAAGTCCCAAAATCGCACACTCACCCGCGTCCAATTGCCGTTTCTAGGTTAAAAAGTTGGTTAGCGATGAAGCGTTTCAAGCACGGCAGCTTCTCGCGCAGCCGTGAGCCCCCACCTCAACGCTCGCGGTGTCATCGCAAGTTCTTGGCTCCACCAGGTCAAGGTATCGCGAACCGTTTCGGCTAACGGGCGGTAACTTAAACCCGCAGCAATCGCAGCCGCATTACTGCGCCGATGCGCACCCGCATATTCGCCCTCACCGGGCAACCACACCGGCAAATCGCGCCAAAATTGCACTGCATGTTCGGCTAAAAATTGCGCAGTTGCCTCGCAAAACATCGCATCACTTTGCGTAACATCACGAATGCAATTGAGCATCGCACCGACTGTCAATTCGTAGTCTGGTCCCTTTGCATTAAATATCTCTACCCCGCTGGAGGTGCCCTGCGGGCCGCTGACGGTTTCAGTCTTTGCGCTGCGTCGCTCGGCGATTCTGATGGTCCACTCAGCTAAGTCGCGCACATCAATAAACTGTAGCGGATCCGCCAGGGGCGGCACCAACACTTTGCCACCGGCTTTTATGCGCACCGGCCAATAGGTAAACCGATCCGTTGAATCGCCCGGGCCTACGATTAAGCCGGGGCGAATAATCGTAGCGCACGCAGCAAAGTGCTTGATAACTTCATCCTCGCACAACGCCTTCATCGCCCCGTAATGCGACATATCAGCAGCTAACTGCGCGGCCGTCATGGCCATGGCGTCGGTGCCAACATAGTGCAACCGTGGTGCTGATTCATCCTGCGCAATAGCGACATCAGATGCATAAACGGATGTGGTGGAAATAAAAATATAATGTGCAACCTGCCCACGCAACGCCGTGGCCGCATCGCGAACCCGATGCGGCACGCGCGTTGGAGTATCAATGCAAACATCCCAAACTCTGCCCTGCAGCGCAGCATAGTCATTGCTGGAGCGATCACCAAGCACCGCTTCAACCCCAGCAGGCACTTGTGCCTTGCTGCCGCGATTAAACACCGTTACCCGATGCCCACGCGCTAAGGCATAATCAATTTGTGGTGCGCCAATAAACCCGGTGCCACCGAAGATTAAAATCGATAACGGTGCAGGATTGTTCAAGCCAGCCATTTTTATCGCTCAAAAAGTTTACCAAAACCAATCATAACACAGGCTGAAGATGCCCTATTTTAGCGCGCCTTCAGCCTTATATTTAGCCCGTATACGTCGAAAAAATGACTCGATCTGCGTCCCCCAAAGCCTGCCCCTGCGGCGGCAGCCAGCACTCAAAAAAACTCCGCCCACCAAGCTATGCCGCCTGTTGCGAGCCGCACCACAACGGCACACCAACTGAAACCGCCGTCGCCCTAATGCGCTCACGCTATAGTGCTTATGCGCTCGACCTACAAAGCTATATCCAAAGCACCTGGCACCCACGCACCCGCCCAGCCATTGTGGATGCATCCGCTAACGGCGAAGCTGCGCTTGTTTGGACTGGCCTTACCATCACCCACCAAGACGTTATTGACGCCACACACGCCAAAGTCAGCTTCATCGCCCGCTACAAAACCCAAGGCCGAGTGCACAGGCTAAGCGAAACGAGTCGCTTTGAACGGGAAATTGGTGATGATGGCTTATTGCGTTGGTTTTATGTGGATGGAGATGTTGGTTAATTTTAGCGATAAAAAAACCGCACAAGCTGTGCGGTTTTTTTATTCCAGATCAACCTGTTTAAGGTTTAGGCGGGAAGATATAGGCTGTCACACCTGCCGGGTAACCAAAGCTACCATCAAGAATGTAGGCCTTCACCACATTCACCCAGTGATTAACTTCATTGGTATCGGTAGTCCACAGGTGACGGTTAATGGCGTCAAAATAAATGCGGAAAAAAGACACTGAACCTGTAACGGGCTGTTGAAAAACCCATCCGTCGGCGCCTCGACCAACGAATGGACCGCCTGGAATAGTAGTGAGCGTGTAGTATTCGTTTGCTTCGGAGGTCCAAATTGACCGTGTTTGCGATGGAATATCGATCTTGTAGTAAGGAACCGCTTTTTGATTGTCAAATACGACAGGATTATCGAAAACACGCATCGTTTCCTTATCATCACTCCACTTTGCGGTATCTACTTTTAGCGCATTGTATTCAGCGAGGTCTGTTGTAAAGTAGTGACTGCGATTTGCGGCTTGATACAAACGATATCTTGGAACCTGTACTGCCGCAGCTGCAGCAAACACCGACGTATTCGCGCTTGCGATCGGGCTTACAGGATCACCCGTTGTAGTAACTGTTGCACGAAGCGCAAATTCGCCAGCGGTGGCTGGCCGCACGACAACATTGCGAACAACCGTAGCGCCGACTGCCATGGCGGGAATCGCACAATTTACCGCCGTTGCCGTAGTAGTACATCCGGCCGTAGACCAGACCAGCGGCGCGTTCGCAGGAAGGGTGACGGCCAAGGCACTTTCACCCGCAACCGCAGTTGTAGCGTTAGTAACGGTTAAGGTATAAATCAAATCACTCCCGGCGGCGGTACCGGGCTTGGCGTTAAGTGGACTGACGACTAAGGCCAGGGCTAACCTGCCTGCGGCACCAATGGTGATCGACTGCGTAACCGTAGCTGCGGGCGCAAAAACTGCATTGCCCGCTTGCATCGCAGAAATGGTGCAGGTACCCACCGCCAATATGCTCACTGTTGTGCCGCTGATGGTGCAAACTGAAAGTGTCGTGCTCTGGTAGCTGACTGCTAAGCCTGAAGACGCACTCGCTACAGGGTTTAACGCAAAGGTGCCGCCTAGAGAAAAAGGTAGGCTCTGCGGCGTTTGCACCGCAAACGTAATAGTTTGTGCGATTGGCGTGGCCGGGACCAATGTTATGTCTTGGTTCACATCAAACGCGGGCAAAAAGCCCTGACTCCCAGCCTGCGATGCGGCAATAATGCACGTGCCGGGTGCCGCCATGGTTACGGTGCTGCCGGATACCGTACAAATACCGGTGCTTCGTGAGGTATAGCTAATCGGCAGATTGGACGTTGAAACTGCGTCGAGGTTGAAGGTGCTTTGCCCTGTAAAAATTACGCTGCGGCTTAATTGGGGAAACGAGATGGTTTGCGCTAGTGGCGGTGGCGCATCATTTCCTGCCGTCCAGTAGATATTCGTTAATGTTCGAGCGAGCTGTGGCAAAGAATTGCCGAAGGCTAATGTGCCGGTAACGCTGCCCGTATTTTGGTTGACAGCCGACGTGGTGGTGATCGTTGTTAGTGCGCCGAATCCCGAAGCAGTATCGTTACCTGTTGCTCTAAACAGCCGACTACCTTCGACCGACTCATAAAATCCGTCGCCGGTAGTGACGGTGGAATATCGGTATGAACCTATAGTGTAAGTCGCAGGGACAAATATATTTACGACCTGGCATTGTCGGCCAGAACTGAAGATCAACGTTCCAGTTGTAAGGCCACTGCGCCTAAGTGTAATGCTGTCGGCGGTAACGATTTCTGCACACGCGGCAGTTTTGAAAACGGCGGACGAACTAGAGGTTTGGTAATAGTTTGCAGCGACTCTCGAGACAATGTCGGCCATGTCAATCGTAGCTTTAATGGCGATCGTTTTGGTCACGCTCGGCGCTGCAGCAAAAGTAGTGTTACCCGCCTGCGACGCCACCATAACGCAGTTACCTACTCCTAACATAGTAACGATACTGCCCGCTACCGTGCACACGCCGGCACTTTGTGAAGCATACGTCACAGGTAAGCCAGAGCTTGCCGTTGCGCTCAGAAAAAAACTGCCCTGAGTAAGAAACAGCACACTATCATTGCCAAAAACAGGTAAAAACGTGATGGTTTGTGCGGTTAAAGCCGGCGCGACCAATGTTATGTTTTGGTTCACATCAAACGCGGGTAGAAAACCCTGACTACCCGCTTGCGATGCCGTCATAATGCACGTGCCGAGTGCCAGCATAGTGACGGTACTGCCAGATACCGTACAAATACCGGTGCTTCGCGAGGTATAGCTAATCGGCAGATTGGACGTTGAAACTGCGTCGAGGTTGAAGGCGCTTTGCCCTGTAAAAGTTACGGTGCGGCTTAATTGTGGAAACGAGATGGTTTGCGCTAGTGGCGGTGGCGCATCATTTCCTGCCGTCCAGTAGATATTCGTTAATGTTCGAGCGAGCTGTGGCAAAGAATTGCCGAAGGCTAATGTGCCGG
>JANNXI010000258.1:0-15099 GCA_031409495.1 Betaproteobacteria bacterium | reverse complement strand
CTAATCTTGCGTTCACGAGCTGCTTTGGTGTAGATGGCATCAATCTCGGCGTCAAGTTTTACATTGGCCGCCCGACATTCGGCGAGAGTCTCTGCGAGCGCACCGCTTGTTGCAAAGCAAGCAGCACCTGCAATCAATAGTGCAACGATCGTATTTTTCATTTTTTTCCGATTTTATAAATGGTATTGGGAAGTGTTGAAGTGAAGCACAGCAAGCAGGATCAGCGTGAAACTGGAAGACCCTTTTCCACTTTAGACGAATGGGAAAGCCTAAGCAAGAGAAATACCCTCTAACTGCGTCAACCGCGACGTTTACCAAGCTCCGGTATCATTTTTCCCTTGCTGCGCAGAAAATCCGCCATTGCCGTAATCACCTGCTTCACCGGTGGCCGATTAATCATGCGCTCGCGCCATGCAAGGAAATTCGGATGCGCTCAGCTTAGCGGCACGGTATGACGTGCCGCAAAAATTGCGCCACATAGTAGGCGATATCAGCAAAGCTGAACTGCCCAGCGATATATTCACGGTCCTGAAGCGGTTGCTCCATCCAGACCCAATGAAAAAACGCCAGAAAGTCGCCGAGAAATTTGCGGTAGTACAAGTTGATTTGGATAGACTAGAAATTTTAGTGCAACAACTTAAAGGAATTGTTGCGGCCTTGAGTAGATAGGCTGTAGATGGCTAAAACTGGACAATGATAGCGGTATTTTCATCGCCCTACTTCGAACCCAAACCTCCTCTTCCCAACCCTCTCCCGCGAGGAGGGTGGAAAGGCTTTTTTTTCACAGCACTACTGCAAACACCAATCGTAACTTGGATGGGCGGATTAAACAAAAATCCCCTCAAAATCAGCATAAAAAAATACCTTGTAGATGCCCTAAATACGGGCTTCTACAAGGTATTTTATATCCACATTCGCTGAGAGAAACTACTGCTCTTTGGTTGGTTCGGTTCCTGCATCAACGGCCGCAACCATGGCGAACCGCTACGCTATTACTGGCTCATTTTAATGATTTCAGCTTTTTCGGCTTCGTATAACTGAGTCATGGTGTTGCAATCGGCAAGCGTGAAGCCATCACTTGCCAGCACTCTACGGCGTTCGCGAATGGCTTCTTCTAGCCGCTGATAGCGTATAGATTCAGCAGTAGTTATCTTGCGTGCGGCGAATGCTTTACGAAACAGTTCATCAATTTCGCCGTCCAACTTTACATTCGCTGCGCGACACGCGGCGATAGTCACTTGTGCGGGGCTACCCAATGGGGCGTTTAGCGGATTGCGCACGGCAGGAACGTTAAAACCAGTACCCTCGGGGCTTGCCTGGTTTGCTGCCTCTCGGTCAAAAATGTTTTGTAATTCCCAATCAGAATAAATTTTGTAGCCAGCTTTGCTGTAAGCAGGCCCCATAAAGCGCACCAAAAAGCGCGAATGCGAGGTGCCCGACGACGCGTAGTCGGCAATTGGGTAGGTCGCGCCGTTGAGCGCGGCAGCCACGGTGGTAATTAAGCACGACCCGCGATTTGACGGCGCCGTAGCACGCCCGGGTCCGTTCGGCGTGGCCGCAGGCACCGTGAAGCTATCTGTTCTGCAGCCCGAATAGCGCACTTCAACGTTTGCCGGGTAATGCGCGGCATTAAATACGGTGGCGTTATCGTAGGCAAACGCGCTGGTTGCAGCAAGGCTGATAAGGCTTGCGGCCAAAACTTTAAGGGTGGCATTTTTCATCTATTCTCCGATTTTTTGAGTGAAATACGTTGCGTGGATTTTGAGCGGTCTGAGAGTAACAAAAACAATCTATCACTGAGTGTACGCCCCCGAAATGTATCGGACAAGTAAAATGTAAATGATTTGTGACGACAAAGCGTTGCGCAGGAAACGGCAGTTTCTGGCAACAAGTTTTGTCGATACCCTATTTATCCCAAAAGGGAAATACCATCGGGTCGCGGGCACTCACCACGCATCATCCGGCACAAAAAAAACTAGTAATGCACCCGCGCCAAGGTAATCAAAGTTTCGTCGGGTAGGCTGGCAAATAATGCCGTTTCGTCAAATGGCGCAATCCGCTCAAAATCGTGAATCACTTCGCCGTACCCTAGCAAGTCACACAGCCCAAATCGCTGTACATATTCATCAAGCGGTCGTGCGAGTGGGTCAATGGCGTAATGGGTGTGGTTGTTCCACACTAGTTCTGCGGCACGGCGTTCGGTCTCAGTCATTTGCGCCCAAACCGCGGTGTCAGTTATGGATGCCTCAGCGATTCCCGAACTTGGCTGCGCCGATAGCGCAACCGCGCTATCCGGAAAACTGGGGCGATCATCTAGTATGGCCTTTACGGCTGGCTGCGCCGCCCATTGCTTCAAGGCTGCGCTATGCAGCTCGTGGGTGAACGGCTGGGTTTCAAGCCTTTTCAAAATGGTTTGAAACGGTTCCCACGGTCGAGCACCTTTGGCTGGAGCCGCGCGCTTCCATCGCTCTGTGGCAGCGTTGTGCATGGCGCACTGCATGCCAGCAATGTCAATAGCGCCTTTTCTTGCAGAGCCTGCAAGCCCTCCAGTGACCGGCGTTTCGGCATCTTCACCTTCCAGAATCACCATTCCCTGTGCGCCGGGCTTTAACAGCAAACCGTT
Source organism: Betaproteobacteria bacterium (assembly GCA_031409495.1). Taxonomy (GTDB): domain Bacteria; phylum Pseudomonadota; class Gammaproteobacteria; order Burkholderiales; family Usitatibacteraceae; genus JANMDR01. Next base: position 12,476 of record JANNXI010000258.1, on the reverse strand, counting down.
GTCCATTGGTCCATTGATACAAAATAATCAAGAAACCCCTCCGAAATAACCCGCCGCATCATTTCAATAATCAAGCCTCGGGCGTCCACGCGCACCCAACCGCCTGCATGCTCGCCTGCAAAATCGGGTTCCTCGCCAGCGTTAAGAATGCCAAAGCCAAAAATACGGCGCGCCCATTTTTTAAAGGCGATATTGCCTTTCGGCTGCAGCAACGCATTCGTATAGCCGGGCGACTTGGATCTCGCGGCCTTCGACAACCCGCATAAACTGCGGATCCCACGGGTTATGCAAACTCCCATCTTCATGCTGCAAAAAGCTACGTTTCACTGTCGCGTATTCTTCCTTCGCCGCTTCAAGGTTGCTCACCGGAACAAGATATGGGCTCGAAGGCGCAATAAATTCGGTGTTACGAAATTTTTCGAGTTGTTCCCTAAAATTATCACCAATCACTAAAACCGTCTGACCACCCATTGCTGCCTCATCAATTCTCTAGATTATAATTTTAGCATTCGGGTTGGGCCGGGTTGGGCATTACGACCCTTCACAACTTACCAAAACTAGGGCACTGATACTCTTGCATCTCGTGCTTCACCATTCATCGACGACACGACTTAAGTCGTGTCGACTGCATTGACTAATTCCGCAATAATCTTCAGCTCAAGCTGACATCACGATGCAAATTGCCACAGTGGCACGACTAGCACGGTTAATGTCGTGTAGACGCCCTAAATTAGGGCATCTAAACGGCACTAACAACTGTGAAAAACTTTTAAAGTCTCCGCATGCTGGCTTAGAGATACTGGATTCACTCACGAAAAATGGATGTGTACAAGGTGGTAAAAATCTCCGCTCACTCGCAATTTACTTTAGTTTGTGTCGGGCTCACAGTGATTCCCAACGCTGCAAAATGCTAGCCGAAAAAGCGGCTGAAAAGTTTGCTGCAGCACAGGTGGATGTGGATCGATTAGAAGTGTTAGTGCAGTCGCTGGGGGTATTGCGGCGGGCTGAGTCGTTAGTTTTGGCGCTGGATAATTGCCTGAAGATTCCCTAGTTTAGGGCGTTTTCAGGAGACCATTTGTGTGTGATTTCAGTATTTTAGCGTACTATAAGACGTCAGCGACACGCGCCTCTCGGGGACCCATCACCACAGTAGGGCGGGTGAGACACAATGTATACTCACAGCACTCAAACATCTGGAGCACCGTATAAATGGTAAAAATTGCGCTTAGTTTAGGATTCACTTTGGTTTGTTTAGGGCTAGGCACCGCCATTGCGCAGCTAAAAGTGGTCGCCCCCATCGAGCCAACGCCATCCGAACCACCCATGGTAAGCGTGCCATTGCCAGTGCCGCCCGCGTTATTGCCGCAGATTGCCCCGCAGCAACCGGCAAACCCTTTTGCCCCACCGACAAATCCATTTGGGCAACCAACTCCCACCAATCAGTTTGCACTGGTCTCCACCCCCAGCAATTCCACTGCATTCGCGCGCTTAGTATCGCTACCCAAAATTAATGAGCAACAAGTTCGTGAGCTCGTTTTAGATGCCATTACCGTACTTGAAGTTACCCAAAACTATAAGCGTGTGCGCGAAGACGCAGCTAAAGACCTACCGGTCGTGCCTGATAAAATTCAGCTTTTTGGCATCGCACAGCGCATTACGGGTAATAAAAAAGACTTCGTGCGCTTGGGCGTATTGCAGCATCCGCGGCGTTTGCCGCAGCTTTGGATTGAGGGCCGCACGCTGACTGATGGTGCCACCACCGCCAACCCAGATACGGATAAAAACGTGTTTGACGCAATCCTCACTAACTTGCTGCAAGAGCGCAACAAGCTCATGAATAAACTGGCGCTAAACGAGCTTGAAGCGCGTGTAATTACTCTCTCCTATATTGAAGCCGATACTGCCTTGTTCACACTGCGGGCAATGGGCTATGCCGCTATCACTGACGAAGAAAGCCTGGCCAAAGATGATTCCTATCGGGGTTTAGATGTCGCGCTATTGCAAGGCAGCCCGGCAGATGCGTTTGCACCCAGCGGTGCGGGATCGGCGCTTAGTCCAGCTCCTAGTTTTGGTTCACCACCTAGTTTTGGTGCCCCCTCATTTGGATCAACACCTAGTTTTGGCTCCACGCCTAGCTTTGGTACAACTTCTAGTTTTGGCGCCTCGTCATTTGGTGGCGGCAGTAGCAGCCAGCAGCAAAACGCACAGCGCTACGCCTCGGCTAAAAACTTTCCCACTAGCATCTCCTTTGATCGCCTGCCGCTCATTTTTAAAATTCCTGATCCAGATGCTAGAAATAGCGGCCTAGCCGGTGGCGATTTTGGCTCACCGACTAATCAAAATAGCGCTGGCGGCCAGCTTGGCTTAACCGCACTGCCTGGTGCCGCATCACAATTGCAGGCCACGGTTGCGTCTACCACATCACAATTATTGGTGTTAACGCACCCGCAGTATCCAGAACAATTTGCGAAGCTAAAACGGGTGATTGAAGAAACCATTGACCGCCCTGCACGGCAAATTTTCATCGACAGCATGATTTTAGAAGTATCGTCTGATTCGCTACGCGATTTAGGTATTAAGTGGGACCTAAAAAAAGGCAGTGAAGCGTATAGCCTTGGTGCGCTAAGCGCCCTGCCCCTCGGCGGCACGGCATTGAGCGCGCTGTACGACGGCGCTAAAGCAATTTCGCCACGGCAAATGATGGCGCAAATAAACGCGCTTATTGAAACCAACCAAGCCGAAGTTTTAGCGCGCCCATCGGTGATGACCTTAGATAACCGCCAAGCCACCATTCGCGTAGGCACCGATATTCCGGTAGCAACGTCGAAAGATGCAGGAACTGGTTCTGGCGGCGGCCGCGTGGCGTTTTCGTTCCAATATATTCCTACTGGTGCAATTCTCAATGTGCGGCCGCGTATTGGTGCGGATGGCAAAGAAATTTCTATGCTGATTGACGCCACCATTTCAGCCCCCGTGCCCGGTGCGGATTTAAAGGTGCTTGATCCTGTGACCAACGTAGCGCTTGCTTCAGCACCCACGCTGTCACAACGGCGCGTTCAAACTTACTCGCGCATACGCGATGCCCAGCCGCTGATTATCGGCGGCTTAATCAGCCGCGAACAAGTTACCCGCACCGATAAAGTACCGCTACTGGGCGATATTCCTTTTTTGAAAAAGCTCGCTGGTTTTGAAGGCACTAAAACCGCAAAACGCGAAGTGATTATTGTGCTCACGCCCACGATCGTCACCGAAGAATTCCGCGCCACCAAATGGCAGCTACCGCGTGACGATGATCGCTTCGATCAATTTGGCACCAGCCTGTTCCGTGAAAGCTATCGCATTCGCGCGGAAGATTTAGTTGATACCCAATACATCCGCTTTAGCCAGCGTTTACTGGCTTACCGTCGCTTGGCAAATCAAGCTATTGCCAACCAACCGGGTCTTGCCAGTAAATCACCGTTTTCGCGCTTTGTCGGAACCAAAGTACCGGGCGAACTTATTTTTGTGTCGGGCATGATGTCGCGCATGCTCACCCGCCTAAATGGCGCGCAGTCGATCAATATCGATAAACTCATGTTTTTTGAAGGCAATGTGCGCGGGCCTAGTTTTAAAATGCAATCAATAGGCGACGCGCTGCGACGCTATGGTGGTGGTAGTGACGTCGAAAGCTTCTTCAGCAAAAACCCAGGCCGCGCGCTGGCCCTCACTTTCAGATCATCGCGCGCCAGCCTAGAAGCGAGCGACATGAACACCGAACCCGTAGCCGAGGTGAGCACCATAGCCTGTCGCGACCGCGCAGAATGGCGCAAACTCATGTGGGAACTAAACCATCCCGGTGCAGATGGTATTCCAAGATACACCATTCTTATCCATCAACCCGAAGATATTACCGGCGTAAAACTTGCCGTGGCGCTTAAAAATACCATTCTTGCCAATGGCAACGAAGTAAACACCGTGTTCGATAACTTCCTACCCGGCCGCGTACTAAACCTGCAGGAAGCCAGCCCAAACTGGGAACGAGTAATAGAAGCCAACGTAGCGAGAAACTTCTTCTGGGATGATTTTTATATCCCGGCGTTTAATGAAGAAATTGATCGCGCGATAAACGATTTGGATAAAGCGCTACGGCAGCCCGATATTGCGGCAGGATTAGATTTGAGTGGATTGCCAGCGGTAAAATGACAACTTTTTAGCGGCTAAAAATGCCTGAAGACGCCCGTATATAGGACGTGTTCAGGCATTTTTAGGGTGGGCAATCTTTACTGCCCGCCTCGAAGATTGAATCTGGACATCAACAGCTTTAAATTAGCTCATCCTCCTTTATTGCGCAAGATTTCGAATGCGTGTATGCCTAATGACTGCATTGAATGTATTTTTTGAAGTGACGGTATGTCAATGTTAACGGTGCGTAATTTGCCTGATGATATTCATCGGGCTTTGCGGGTGAGCACTGCTCTGCATGGGCGCAGTATGGAGGCAGAAGTTCGCGAGACTATTGCAAGTGTGGTGAAGACCGAATCTCACGTTCGTTTACGCGATACGTTGGCCGCGTTGAGCAATGAGATTGGGTTGAACAATAAAGATTTTGAAATTTTCGAGAAGGGATTTCCCCCAAGCTAAGTCTCCGAGATCACACATACAAACTTGGTGGGCAGCGCTAGGATTGCGAACGCTGCGTTCGCAGCGGTTACAGAAACAGCGCCACCGTGCGTACTATCTTGCCACAATGTTACCGCTATCGTCGGATATGATGATCTCTACGCGGCGATTTAACTGTCGGCCAGTAAACGTATCGTTGCTAGAAACTGGGTATGCTTCGCCGTAGCCGATGGCCGAAATTCTAGAAGCACTCAAGCCCATACCAATCAAGGCCGTCAATACCGAATTTGCACGGTTTTCGGACAGGATTATGTTGCTGCTGGGGCTGCCGACACTATCGGTAAAGCCTTCAACGGCCACTTTTCTTAAAGGGTACAACTTAGAGAAAGCCGCTAATTTTTGCAAACTGGCTATAGCACCAGACTTTAGCTGCGCCTTGTTGGTATCAAATAGGACGTCGCCCAGAGTAACGATGTAGCCGCGCTCTGTTTTCTTGCCCTCTAACTCCTTTAGTTGCGCTTCTAACTGCAGCGCGCGGCTTTCGGCATCAACGGTTTTAACTTGCGCTTCTTGTGCTTGTTGCTGCGCCAAGGCAGCGCTCGCAAGTGCTGTATTTGACACCTGCTTTTCAGCCATCTCTCGACGTTGTGCAGCGGCTGCCGCAGCCGCATGAGACTCTGCGTTCAGGCGTTGAATTTCTTCATTTTTTTGCGCGGTCTCCGCTGCTTTTTGTGCGGTTTCAGCACTTTGTTGCGAAGCTTGAGCTTCGCGTTGTGCTTTTTCTGCACTTCGCTGCGAAGCCCTTGCTTCACTAGTAGCTGCAAATGCCTCGAGCCGCGCCGTTTCTGTTTCACGGGTACGCGCCTCTAAGCGCACGCGATCTCGCTCAGCTGTTGCTGTAGTTGAAGAATTTTCAGCACCTTTTTGATTCGCAGTCTGTTCGGCAATAGCCACTTTCTGTTTAGCAATGTAGGACAGATGATCTACTGCTCCAGAACTCTCACCTTTTAGCCACGCACTATTTGCAAGTTCAAGTGAATCGCCGGCATCTTTCATTTCCATGGCCGCAAAACTAGCGGTCTGTGGGCGTGTTTGCGCCGCACGAAAATCTGCGCGCGCTTCTTCCAATCGGGCATTGCTGTTGGGCAAACTGCTGCACGCGCTCAGACACATCGACATTGTAGCGACAGACACCAATAATAAGTTCTTTTTCATACGAAGCTCCTCGGCTTAAATTACTTGGTTTTGCGGTTAATTTCTTCGCGCAAAATGCGCAAATCTTCTGCAATCACCGCAGCTGCTTTTTGTGCTTTAACTGACTGGGACTTTTTTTCAGCGAGCCGTTCATCTGCCTGCGCTTGCTCAGCCAAAACTTTAGCCTCTGCGTACTGCTCTTTTTCCATAGCGCGGCGTGCTTGTTCAAATTTGTCCTGTGCTGCGCGCATATCGACCGCGGCAAACTCGTTGCCGCCGGCGCTTTCTGCATTGGCAATACTAGACTTGGTTACCGCCATTTGGGCAATCGGTGGTTCTACGCTGGCGCAGCCAGCAAGTAGTAACGCCGTTGTCGCAGCGGTAAAAAAACTTTTCATTTTTGTGGCATACATAGGGAAAATTCTCCAATAAAAATCAGTAAGGCAAACGTATTCCAATATAGCGACTATCTGTGTAAAACTCGGTTCGGTAGCGCACGAATCAAAAAGGCTCGCCAATCAACCGTGAACGTGCCTAATCCGACCCGCCACAGGTGCTAATCGCGCAACTGGCTATCTCTGGCTTTATCATTGCGATCGACGCCGAAGAACTTTGCGACCACGCCAGTATTGCTACCGGCAACAGCGCTTAGCAGTAGCTTGCTCATATTGAATCGGCGCCAAGGTTTAATAATCACAATTGCAGAACCGAATGCCGCACCGACGGCAATCAGCCGTTTGGGATGATGCCGCGCCTGATCGTTTAACAAGCTTTTGGCTACCTGTGCCGCCGCCCGTGCAGGGTGCGCTTGCCACCAACCTTGCAGCAGCCCTTCGCCAATTACGCCCAACACGCTTGCGACCGCATTGGGCGGTGCAGTAGTGTGCTGCGATTGCCGTCGGCTTTGTGCGTTACTTTCGCCATTTTTAATTGGATCGGAGTTCATCGTCGCTGCCCTAAGCGCGTGCTGTCTGCGTTCTAGCAAAGTGGCAGGTAATGTATCGCTACCCGCCACCGAGTTTGACGTGTATAGCAAGCTTCGTAGCGTTTCGCGGCGTAACTTCATCTGCGCTGCGACAACATCAACTGTGGGTGTCGGTAAGTTCTTGCTAATGCCGGTTGCTTGATTCATGTTGTTTGACTCACAATAATATGCACGAGCTGTGGCTACGGTGCTCGCGCCAAATGCTTTACCATCGCAGCGTCTGCATTAATCTGCGCGCGAATCTGGGAAAACGCTGGGTTAGGCGCGCCACTCGCCAACTTTTGATAAGCGATCAAGGTGGCTAAAATAGATAGCGCAGGCACCGCAATAAGCAACCAAACTTGATTGCTCACCACGGCCCATATCATTAAACCTATCGCGCTGAGCAGAAGGCTTACGAGACCTAACGCCGCAAACGCAACCGCAAAATAGAATTTCTGCTCGACGTAACGCTTATAGTTAAGCGCCTCAATCTGCATTAAATCCACATAACCACTCGCATAGTCCAGCAACAATTCTGGGTGTTGTGTCACCACTCGAACGAGGCGTGCAATCATGATATTTTCCTGTTGGTTTACGTGAGAAGTTCGCTCTAAATGTTAACCGTCCTAGCGGCGATTTTGCAGAGCCGACATCAGTAGTGCAGTGATCGCCGCACCCACCGCTGCCGATATTACAACCGCGCGCACAGGGTTTTCGGCAACATAGCTACACGTAGCGTCGCTATAGCGGTTGTACAAACCTTTGGCGTTTGTGGCGGCCTCATGAGCTGCATGCTTGGCTGAGCTCAGACCGTGTTCCGCATAGTCGCTCGCTTTTGCGCCAAAGCGTTCAAATGCAGCTTCACCGCGTGCCAACATATCTTCGGCACTGTGTTTAGCATTATTAAGGGATGTGCTCGCGGCACCTTCTGCGGCCTCAAGGCCATGATGCGCGCTGTTGCTCATAGAATCGACTGCATCACCTAATTTATTCGCGCCATTTTTAAGTGCAATGGCAGCGCTGTCGGCAAAACTCTGTTCAGTGTTCATGTTTATTTTCCTAATTTTATGGGTTGGTATTATTGATTTACGGTTGACTAGACGGCTTTTAACTTTGCATCGCGCTCTTGGACCATCGCGATATGAGCCGCAAGCTGCTCGCTATGTTCTTTAAGCTGAGCTTGCAAACTCACTATTGATGCATCGCGCGAGCGAATGGTTTGGGCATTCGCAAGCAACGACACGTCTCTGGCTTTTACATCTTTAATATGTTGCGCAAGCTGCACACTATGTTCTTGCAGTTGCTGCGCCAAGCTCGCGATTTTTGCATCACGATCACGGATACCTTGCGCATGCTCGACGAGCAATACATCACGTTCAACTACCTTGCCAATTTGATCAGCAAGTTCACCATTTAAGGTTGTCAATTTATCCGCAAACTGGGTCGTTTCTGAAGCCAACGTATCGGTTGAAGCCACCAGATCTGCTTTTAATGTGTTGATCTCCGCACGATCTTGCGCGGCGATAGAACCTACCTTGGCGGCGTCACGGAGTGGCGGTGCGAGTGGTGGCGTATTCCCGTTGGTCTCGTTGGCAATTTGCTTAGCCGATTTTTTTTCAGTATTGCGCATTTTCATCCTTCGCTATTTCAATTTAATTTTGTGAGTTACTATTTAGCTAACCGAACAAATAAGACTGCATGCAGATAAAAGGCAATGTACTAAATCCCAAGGACAGCACTTCTATCTGCATGTGAAGCAACTACGCGCCGTGTAATTACTTAGCGAAGCGCGTTTTTGCATCTGCAACACATTGATCTTTAACTGCACCTGCTAACGCATCGCATTTTTCAATAGCGACTTTGTACTCGGCAGTACGCTTATCCGCGGCACCATCGGCGCGCACTTCAGCCACTTTTTTGCTCGCCTGGTCGCGCTCAGCAGTTGTGCTAGTGTTGTAGGCACGGCTAGCGTCCACAATGGCTAATTCAGTTTTTGCATCTGCGGTGGCGCTTACGCGTGCTGCTTTAGCTTTTTTAATGCAGACGTCTTTTGCATTGCCGGCTTGCTCGTCGCAGAGCTCATTAGCGACTGAATAGATCGCTTGAGCAGTTGCCATACGAACGTCATAACGGGTCTTTTGGCTAGGCATATTCATGCGCGCTAATTCAGCCAACGCCACGTTTTCTTTACCTTTGGCTTCAGCGATGCAGACGTCTTCAGCATTGCCTTTAAGTAACTTGCAGTCCGCTTTCGCCGCTTTGTAGTCATTTGCCGTTACTGTTTTAGCGACCTTATAAGCCTCTTTAGTCATAGTTTGTGCGATAGATGTGCTGGCAAAGCTCAATGTTAGTAGGCCAATTGCCGTGCAAATAATTGATTTTTTCATTTTTTTCCTTAAGTTTTTTGGGGTTAGCTAAAGACGAGAGATTTCGTCTTTAGCAAAGTGCTTTATTATTTTTTACTAGGTATTCCGGCAACAGCATCATCAAACTTTTGCTTCCCAAGCCAATCCGAAACTTGGCGTTCCGTCTCTTCCTTGGTGATACCGTAAGCTTCTTGAATACGACCAACTAGGTGATCGCGTTTACCCGCGATAACATCAAACTGGTCGTCCGTGAGTTTGCCCCACTGCTGTTTTGCAGTACCTTTAAATTGCTTCCAATTTCCTTCAATGCGATCCCAGTTCATGGTGTATTCCTTTTAATTAGTTGGAGTATTACTTTCACTGGCCAGTAAAATTACCAGCACAACAACAGCTTATTGTTTTCGTGAAATCCTGTCTGTTGGTTAGCGTACACAAGCGTAAATAAGTAGAAATACTTTCTTAAGGGGGGGCTATTGCCCCAGAAAGTCACCCATTGGCTTGAGTGAATCCATATGATCGCAAACCACTTTCGCAATTGCGACTAAGGGTGCGCCCAGCAACAAACCCCAGATTCCCCAGAGCCAACCAAAAAATAGCAACGAGATAAACAATACTGCGGCGTTAAGCTTCGCAAAACGGCTTTGTAACCAGGTCATGATCACAGAACCAATTATGGCCGCTACTAACGCTGAGCTCCCGCCCACAAGTAAAGCATCGGTTACCGTGCCAAATTGCACAAATGCGGCAGTAGCCGAAAGCACCGCCAACACGACTGAGCCGAAATATGGAATGAAATGCAATACACCAGCGGCAATACCCCATGCCGCCGCATACTCTAAACCGAGGGCTGAAAACAACAACCAAGTACAGATGCCTACCAATACATTGGCACCAAGCATGGAGAGAAGATAACGCTGAATTTGCACATTAACTTCATCTAAAACTCGCACGGTATCTTTTTTACGTGAGAACGATGGCCCCACAAGTTGTACTAATTTCCGCCTAAAATGATGCCCCGATGCCAGTAAAAAATAGGTCAACAAAATGACGATGGGGGCCTGCGATGCCACCGTAAAAAGCAGCGCGGTCTGCACCAGCATGTAGTCGCGTAACCAAGCGGTGGGCTGCGAAAGTGGCGGTGCGCTGGCTGTAGCGACGGGCTTGTCGCCAGCGCTAGTGACCTTAGGATTTGCAGGCGGTTTAATTTTTGCTGCAGCATTGATTGGCATTGATGGAGTACCTACTGCCACGCTATTGGTACTATCCACGGTGTTTGTGGGCAATATAGTTCCTCCGGCTACGGCCGTTGCCGTACCTTGAAAATCAGTTGCAGCTTCTTGAATCTTTTGTAGCGTTGTGGGGCCATTGGCTGAATTTTTGGCTATCACCATTCTCACTTTTCGAGCGGCGTCTGGAAGTTTTTCTATCATGGCCGCGGCGTCATCACCTAGGGACACAAGCCCCCAACCCGCCGCACCAATTACTACCGCAAGCACCATGGCGGCACCAAGTGGCTCAGGAATTCGTCGACCTTTTAGCCAGTTTACGAAAGGTCGCAAGGCATAACTTGCCAAAATTCCGATAAACAGGGGAACGAAAAACGCTCGTGCAAAATAGAGTGCCGCTACAACCCCTAAGACCGCAAGTATTGCGACACTAATCGCCATAGACGTTGTGGTGTTTTGAATCCCGATTAACTCATCGCTCGCTTCCGCGTCGCCCGACCCGTCGGTTTGTACTTCTGTGTCGGCCGGAGCGGCAGCGGCGTCGTTCACTTTTTGGCTTTGTCGGGTTTTATTTGCTTCTTAGCGCTTTGTTCGCGGCTGTCATCCGTAAATTCCGCATGCTCAGCGGCAGGCACTTTTTCCGGGGTTGCTTGTGGCAGCAAATCTGCCAATTCATCGGCGTGCTCTTCTTCCACGGCAAGTATCGACTCAAGCATGCGCTTAGTGGTGGGATCGTTGTCTTGCAAATACTGTATGAAGCTACGGTAGCTGTCGATAGCGATTCGTTCTGCTACGATATTTTCTTTGATCATGTCGAACAAAGAACTACCTTCTATGTACTCGGCGTGACTGCGTTGCGTTAAGCTATCTGGTGAGAAATCGGGCTCTCCACCAAGCTGCACAATGCGTTCGGCAATTTGATCCGCGTGACCCTGTTCCTCATTCGAATGCGCCAAAAATTCATCAGCAACGCTGCGCGAATGAATGCCCTTCGCTGTGAAGTGGTGTCGGCGATACCGCAATACACAGACAATTTCTGTTGCCAAGGCTTCGTTTAAGCGCTTTAGCACCTCAACTCTGTCCGCGCCGTAACCAGCGGTGACGGCACCCTGCTCAACATAATCACGTGCTTGCTTGCGGAGTTTTTTTGTCTCTAAAAACGAATTTTTATTTTGCATAATGGGTTGGCTTAAAATTGTAGTTTTGGAAAATACTCAGAGCGCTTCGGTGCAAAGGAAGCGCTTGAATATCAGTCAATATTGCCTAGTTACTTCGTACGCATATCATTTTTTACCGACTTCACGCCGCGAATACCACGCGCTACTTCAACAGCCCGATTAATGTTGGCCTGCGATGATACAAAGCCACTGAGTTGGACGATGCCTTTAAAAGTTTCAACATTAATTTCTGCAGACTTTAATTCCGGCGCTTCAAAAATGGAGGCTTTTACTTTGGCGGTAATTACGGTGTCGTCGATGTATTCGCCGGTGCCCTCTTCACGCGGAGTTGAAGCGCAACCCATCATAAAAAATACGGCAGCAATAGCAAAAAGTGACAGTAGCGGTTTGAAATAGTTCATGATTATTTTCTCCAGAAGGGATTGAAATTTAAGATTTTAGTTTTGTGCATCAGCAAGAAAGAATTAATTTTTGCCTGTTATCGAGTGAGCCATTAAACTTTAAGCTCACCGTCCACCTGCGCACACACTCATAGTCCCAAAAATCATTAAGCACGGTCTGTGCGATAGCGTACGTAAAACCAAATAAGCACCCAGACACAGAACGGCATTTCACTTTGCGATCTCTAACCGCTTGCTAATCCTACTGTGTTGCAAAATTTAAATTACCGTATGCGTCACCACGCAAAACCTATGAGCCACATGCACAACCTGCTAGCTAGGCCGATGCCGTAGCCCGGCTCTCGCGGCTTTTTGCGACAGCCGGGGTCGGTGGCTAACGATTGGTAGCATCGATGATTAACTACCGACCCCGGCTGTCGCAAAAAGCCGCGAGAGCCGGGCTACGTGAGTGCATTTTTAAGCGTTGGTGCAGCTAAAATAAAGTCATTTTCGAATTGAAAATAGCATAGGCTTTAATTTATGTCTTTTGTAACACAGTAGATCTA
>JANNXI010000257.1:0-35552 GCA_031409495.1 Betaproteobacteria bacterium | reverse complement strand
AGCGCCGCAATTCACCGTACCCAAGTTATGACCATAAAAAGCGTAAAACGACAGCGCCTGATTGCACCGTTGCGATACTAAAACCAGCGCCATTAAACCCGAAACATAAATTCGCTAAATTTACCTAAACGAACAGTATTGAGAATTGACCCCGGCATGCGCCTCCAAAGGCTAGGGCAAAAAGTGTTTTTCTTCCAACAGTGCACGCAGTTTGTCGGAGTCAATCCGAAATTGATCCGGGTCGTATTTCACCTTGCTGGTATAGAACTCAGCAAGTGAGCGTATGCCGTGTTCTTCAATCATGACCTTCAGGCGCGGCGTGGACATATAGCGATTCCAACCGGCTTGCTCGCGTTTGGCAAAAATGGTCTCGATGGATGCGGCACTAATCGGTTGGTAACGTTCGTCATGCAACACACCATCAAGCGGCAGCCGATCGCGCTTGGGCGGATTCTCAGCTGGGTAACCGACCACAATGGTGGTAACCGGCACACACGTGTCGGGTAATTCAAGCAGCTCGCCGATTTCGCGCATCGCATGGAGCGTGGTACCCATATAACAAATTCCAAGACCATGCGATTCAAAACCCAGCGCCACACTCTGCGACAGCAATATCGCGTCGAACGCGGCAACGTGGTAGCCGATCAAATTGTCGAAACCATCGCGGGCGCCACGCGCGGCCAGCCATTCGCGAGTGCGGTGCCAATCGGCGCAGAAGGTAATCAGCAACGGTGCTTGCAACACCATCTCCTGCTCAGAGTGCATTTTGTATAGCTTGGCTTTCCGTTCGGAATCACGCGTCAGAATCATCGTGGCGCTATTCAAGTTTCCTGACGACGAGGTGCCGTTGAAGGCATCGCCGCAAACCTGTTCAATCATTGGTTGCGGGATAGCGTCCGGTTTGTATTGACGAATCGAGCGGTGGCCGTTGAGAATTGCTGAAAGTGTTTGCATGGGTTTGGCTGTCAGGAAGAAAATTGATGCTTTGTATAAAGCTTAGATCATAAAGGAATCTTGGATTCAAAAATGAAGTGCAACTTTTTCAGTAAATGAGGCGGTGAGATTCGCTAGCATTGACACCCCGTCAACGGCCAAGAAGAAGGAGCACCAATGAAGACATACACGCAACTCAGCATCTATCAGTGATACCAGATTAGAACGTGTCTGAATGCGCGTTACACCCGCGCTGCTATTGCTCTCGAACTTAATATTGCTCGATCAACGATCAGCCGCGAATTAGAACGCAATGGCGGGCATGGTCACTACTCTCCCATTCAAGCCAATCCGTGCGTCGATAGCGTCGGTTTTAGCGGGCACAGGAAATATTTCTTTGTAGCGGGCGCGCTTTAAATTGTTGACGCCGTATATGGCCGTCCAGTGGGCGCGCCCAGCCGTTGTAGCCTTCCTAACAATACTGTGTAATGAATGCGTATCTCGCTACCAAACCCCATCAATGAAACTCCCGCGATGCGATCGCCATTTGACCTAGCAAAACGGTTAAATCGCTTAAAAAGCCTGCCACTACATGCACCACCGTTTGTTCGCGCTCAACCACGCCGCTTACTTGCATTAGGCGTGAGAAGACGAGGGCTTTGCGTTGTTGTTCGGCTACTCTTGACCAGACTATTACGTTCACATAACCGGTTTCGTCTTCAAGCGTAACGAAAGTGGTGCCGCTGGCGGTAGTGGGGCGTTGGCGGCAGGTGACGATGCCGGTGATGTGGACTAATTGCCCGGCTCTGGCCTCGCTGATTTTTTGCGCGTCCCAACGCGCGCTTTTGCCTAATTGGGCGCGCAACAAGGCCACTGGGTGGCGTCGCAGGCTTAAGCCTGTGGTTTGGTAATCTGCCAGTACGTTAGCGGCTTCAGTTGGCGGGATTAATTGCGCTTGCGCAATTTCTATTTTGCTGTCGGTTGGTGCATTGAATAAATCAGCGTCTTGGCCCGTGCCAAGCGCCACCCAGAGCGATTCGCGACGATGGCCTGTAAGGCTGGCGAAGGCATCGGCGGCGGCTAGCACTTGTATTGCGCCGTCGTCTAATTGCGCACGACGCTTTACATCGGCGATAGTAGTAAAGGGTTGTTGAGCGCGTGCTTGAGTGATGCGGGTGGCTACGGCCGGGTTTAAGCCTTTGACCATTCTTAGGCCTAGGCGGATCCTTGGATGGCTGGAGATAGCCGTATTTTTGGCGTTTTCACGGTATTTATTATGCGCTGTAGAAGTGCCGCCCCCGCTCTCCCTGCCTCTCCCCCTCAGGGGGAGAGAGGAGCAAAGCAAGGCTGTGGTAATTTCAATAGTGTCGCTACTCTTAGTATTTTCTACTAAAGCACAATCCCAATCACTCGTGCAAATATCTACTGGCAGCACTTTTACATCGTGACGCTTTACGTCTTGCACTAAGGCGGATGGTGAATAGAAACCTAGCGGCTGGGCGTTTAACAGGCCGCAGGTGAATGCCGCTGGATGGTGGTGTTTTAGCCAACACGATACGTACACCAGCAAGGCGAAACTGGCTGCGTGAGATTCGGGGAAGCCGTATTCGCCAAAGCCTTGCATTTGGCTGTAAATTTGTTCTGCGTATTGCATGGTGTAGCCGCGTGTTTGCATGCCACTTAGCAATTGGTTACGAAACGGCTCAATACCGCCTTTACGCTTCCATGCCGCCATGGCGCGCCTTAATTTGTCAGCCTCGCCTGGGGTGAAGCCTGCGGCCACTACCGCTAACTGCATTACCTGTTCTTGAAAAATAGAAACGCCCAAGGTGCGCTTTAATACGCCTTCTACAGCGGGGCTGGGGTAACTTACAGGCTCTAATCCAGCGCGGCGTTTTAGGTAGGGATGCACCATGCCGCCTTGTATGGGGCCTGGGCGCACGATGGCTACTTCGATGACTAAATCATAAAAGTTTTCGGGCTTTAGGCGCGGCAGCATCGACATTTGCGCGCGCGATTCAATTTGAAATACGCCGATGGTGTCTGCAGCTTGAATCATTTTGTAGGTGGCGGCATCTTCAGCGGGAATATCTTGCAGGCGCAAATTACCACCGTGAAAATTATTGAGTAAATCCAGCGTTTTACGAATGGCGGTGAGCATGCCAAGTGCCAACACGTCTACTTTTAATAATCCCAATTCATCGAGATCATCTTTGTCCCATTGAATCACTGTGCGATCAACCATGGCAGCATTTTCAACGGGCACTAAGCGCGTTAATTTGTCCCTTGCAATCACGAAGCCACCGGAGTGTTGCGATAAGTGCCTTGGAAAGCCGATGAGCTCGCGGGTGAGCGCTAACAGCATTTGCATATGTGGGTTATCGGGGTCAAAACCCGCTTCCTGTAAGCGCTCAGGCGCGATGGTGTGGCCGTCCCACCACGCAATATTACGGGCTAGGCTATCGAGTTGATCCAGCGACAACCCAAGGGCTGCGCCCATGTCGCGAATGGCCCGTTTGGGGCGATAGGTAGACAGCGCGGCGGTAAGCGCTGTGCGGTCGCGCCCATATTTTTGATACAAATACTGGATAACTTCTTCGCGCCGCTCATGCTCAAAATCAACATCAATATCGGGCGGCTCATTGCGTTCACGCGATATAAAACGCTCAAACAAAAGCTGCATTCGTGAAGGATCCACTTCAGTAATAAGCAAGCAATAACACACAGCAGAATTAGCAGCGGACCCCCTGCCCTGACACAAAATATGGCGTGACCGTGCAAACTTCACCACATCATAAATGGTTAAAAAATAAGCTTCGTAGTTAAGATCAGCAATCAGCTTTAACTCATGCTCCACTTGCGCTATTACCTTGGGTGGATGCTTTTGGCCATAACGAATCGTCAAGCCTTCATAGCTTAATTTACGCAAATAGCTGGTGGTGGTTTCATTATCAGGCACCACTTCACGCGGATATTCATAGCGCAATTCGTCTAATGAAAAATTACACAACGCTGCGATACGGCCGGTTTCAAGCACTAGTTTTAATGGGTATTCGCACACCACACGATCAATAATTTTAAGGTGCGATTCCGCATTGGCCGCCGCGTGATAGCCTAGGTTTTCAACCGTTGTTTTTATGCGCACAGCAGTGAGCGCATCAAGCAAAGGCTTGCGTTCTTGCGTAGCTAAATTGATGTGCGGCGTGGCAACTAGCGGCAAATTATGATGGCTTGCCAGTTGCTGCGCAAAGCTTAATTCAGCAGCATCGTCAGACCCAAAACTGCGTGCATAGCCTAACCACATACGTGCCGCAAATGCATTTTTAAGTGATTCCAATATGCCCTGAAGATGCCATATTTTAGGGCTTTTACAAGGCATTAAATGCACTTCTTTGGTGTCAATCATAGCGATTAACAGGCAGTGCGGTGCATATTGAACAAAATCAGCAAGCTGTAGTTGATATTGCCCTTTTTCTGCACGCCGTCGCGCCACGGTTATTAGCTCGCACAAATTGCCATAGCCTTCGCGGTTTTGCGCCAAAATAATATAGCGTGCAAATTCTGGCAGCTGTGGCGCGGTACACACCGTATCAAAACCTGCACCAATGATGAGCTTAATATTGCATTCTTTTGCCGTCACATGCGCGCGCACTAGGCCCGACACGCTGCAATCATCAGTCACGCTTAACGCGCTGTAATTTAGACGCGCCGCTTCATGCACTAGCTCTTCTGGGTGTGAGCCTGACTTTAAGAAACTAAAGTTGCTCGCGATGTTTAGGGCAGCAAAGGTGGGACGCATTTTTTAGCCAAAAAAACCATGCAAATACCACAGGCCACTTGGCGTGCCCAAACGATAATCACGATAAATCCAGCACACTTCATGCTGTGGATTTTGAGCAATGAAGTAATCGCGGGTGATAGGTTTACCGTCCCACCAACCAGTATCTAGCCGCTCAGGCCCAGCCATTAGGGTGAGCGCGCCGCGATATTGTGGCTGCTGAGCATTAACCGTTAAAGGGCGCGGTTCTTTTAGCAGCCATACGGGCCTGGTGGTGGGCTTGTATAACGGCGCATTGATGGCTTCTTTTTTTGTCACCTTGCGGCTATTTTTTTGCCACGCTAATTCTGGACGATGATCGTCATGCACCGCTATTTGATACACCGCTTGATCGCCTAAACGCGCGGCTAGGCGGTCCATTACATTGGCCACACTTTCACCTTTATGGTGCGTAGCCGATGCTGATCTTGGTGCGCCAGCATCGGCTAATAAACTTGCGGTTTGCGCCATATACGGCGCATAAACCAGCACCGTTACCGCTATGGCAATTACCGGTGCGGTAAGCTCGGCATTGGCAAATTTTTCTGCTAATAAGCGCTGCCAATGCTTGGCATGGCGCGTGGGTTCGCGCGCGGCTAGGTTAATTTCACGATGGGTTTTACTGCCGCTTGTTAACCGCAGTTGCACGCTAGTAGCGCCAGCGCTACGCGCACGCAAAAAACCTTCCATTTCGGTAAATAAGCTTAAAACATAAGGCGTTAAATGATTTGAATCGCTCAGCTCAAAAACGAATTCGCGTTGGCTACTAAACTTATCGGGCAACGCAAAGTAAATGCGCGGGTCGCCACGCAAGCCGTGAGCACGGTCTAAATCATGCACCAGCGTGTCACCAAAGCGTTGCTGCAACCCCGCACGCGGCATGGCCTGCAATTGGCCTATGCGCGTGAGGCCAAGGGTATCTAGCGTGTGTTTAAGTGCATCTGGCCAATCAAACAAATTGAGCGGCAACATACTTAAGCGCTCGGGCAATAAACTGCACTCTCTACACATGCGGGTATTAGGCGCAAATTGCGTAGCGCGCGCCAACAACTGCGCACCTAAAGCCGTAGTTGCAACACCAAATAAGCTGTAGAAGCCCAATTGACGGGTGCCTTCACGAATTAACGTAACTAAGGCACCAATGCCGCCAAAAAGCTGCAGGGAGCTAGAAACCTCAATAGAAATAGCCTGTGGTTCAAGTGCTATCGACGGGCTAAATTGCGTTAGCCACGTGGCAATTTGCACCAAAGCCTGCTGTTCTTTATCAACATCACGCGCCACCGCAATAAGATTACTTGAAACTGCACGCGCAGCCGCTAATGTCATTCCCGGTTGCAAGCCAGCATTACGCGCGGCCAAATTTAACGCATACAACACCGGTCGCCGTGATTGACCATCATGAATCACCAAGGGCATATCTTGCAACAAAGTTTGCCCATGACCACCACCGAAAGCATCAATACTTAATTGCGGAAAATGTAAGGCTATCCAAAGCATAATTAGCCCCTAGCGATCTGGCGCTAGTGCGCGCTGGCGCACAGACAGCTCAGGGCTAACAATTGTGGATTTAACCAACCATTGGCTAAATTCGGCATTCGATTTTAAGTGCACCTGTGCTTCAATTTCTGCCTCATTGCGGCTCAAACAAGCTAAGTGCCGCGTTGCCAGCACAATGGTTTTACCGGGCTTCATGCCGCGCAGCTTTAGCAGATGTAGGCGCAGCATGCCATCGGCTAAGGCCTGCAAAGTAATGCGTAGCGGCGCCGGCGAAGGTTGATTGACAGCTTGCAATGGCCGCATTAACCAACAATGCGCCCCGCCCACACTGGCCGCGTAATGTAGGCGACGCAATGACGTATTGGCTATCGCCGCCCTCACCCACACACACACGCGCCGATACGCACCACTTGCCAGCGCCTGCTCGGCAGCCCATAGCGCATCTTCGGTACGTGTGGCATCGATGATAGTGAGCGCCTGCATATCTAGCCCTGCCTGCGCAAGCCCCGGTGCGTAGGGCAAATAGGGTGGAGACACCCATAAACAGGGCGTCTTCAGCACATCATTTAAGCCATTTTTACGCTTCTTAACCTTACTTTTTGCCTCATCTTCTGCACCATTAAGTAGCGCAGGCAACAACAGCGACACTTCCCCGCAGCCTTGCACATCACACATAATTTCAATTAACGACCCGCGCGGCCAACCACCACCCGGCAACTGCGCATCAAGCAAACTAAACCCTGTTTGCAAGCCAGCAGTAGCGCACAATGGCGCTTCACCCATTTTAAAAATAAGTGCCTGCGCCATCGCGGCCTGAATGGCGGCGTTGTGCGTAACATGAACCACTGGCCGCGCGGGACGCGCAAGGTTAATAGGTGCTGTGAACGGTATGGATTGCAAGACTTGCATAATCACCAACTTTAATACTGTATATTTATACAGTATACCTATGTTGGCAGAGCAATTTCAAGCAGATTATTTGATTATTCCATTTTTACATCAAAGGGATAATTATTATTGAAAGTCTCAATGTTTCGTCGTTCCCGCGTAGACAGGAACGACGACTTATGGGAGTTTTCTATTGCGGCACTAATGATTTGGAAATGGAATCAGTTAATCCAAGCAGTCTGTTGGGTGATTGCAATCGGAATCAAATTTTGGCTGCACCACGCCAAACTTAGCAGATTTTTACTTAAATATCACACATCCCGACAAGCCGCGCGCTAACAAAACTAAGCCTGCCGCTGGTAAATCTTGCGACTAAAGTCAAACTACCTCGCCAGACCGCGCCGCCGCTCTTCTCGTCCACTGAAAAATCGGCGTTGCCATCAGTGTTGTCACAATCGCCATAAACACCATAATCGTAAATAATGCCGGTTCAATAATGCCGCGCTGAAGGCCGATATTTAGGATAATCAATTCCATCAAACCGCGAGCGTTCATCAGTGTGCCAATCGCCATTGATTGGTAATGCGTTTCGCCATTTAAGCGCGCAGCACCGTAGCAGGCAACGCCTTTTCCAAATATAGCTACAAACAATACAATGCCTGCAATCGCCCACAAATAGGGCGTGTTGACCAATCCTAGCTTGGTGTTCAAGCCAGAATAAATGAAGAACATCGGCAGCAGTAATGCGGTGGTGAGCGGCATAATTTGACGGATAAGTTCTGCCGCAAATTTGCCGCGCGGCATGGCTAGGCCCATCATGAAAGCGCCGAATACCGCATAAATTTGGATGATGTCGGTGAACCATGAACCGAGCATCACCAGCATCAACACAAATACTAAAATACCCGGGCTCATCTCGCCCGTGGCTTCCACATGCCGCCCCAGTTTCACCAATGCAGGACGCACTACAAATAAGCACATTAAACAAAAGCCCACGCCACCACCTATGGCATACAAAGCAATCGTAAAGTTGCTTTGAAAGCTTGCTAATACCACCGCTAACACGCACCAGGCTGCGGCATCATCGATAGATCCAGCGGCTAATACCAAGGTGCCAAGCGATGTTTTAGCCAAGCCGTTTTCTAAAATAATGCGCGCCAACATCGGGAAGGCAGTAATCGACATCGCAGCACCCATGAATAGCATAGCTTGCGTGGTCGTAGTTTTGAGCGAAAAAAGCTGACTATCCCCACCGCTGCCAGTAATCCAATAAGCAAGTGCCGCACCTAGCGCAAACGGCACCGCAATACCCGCGACAGAAACTGAGGCCGCACTGCGCAAGCGCTTGCGAATTAAATCATGATCAAATTCGACACCCACCAAAAACATATAAAGCGATAGGCCAATTTGGCAAACCGCAAAAATAATCGGTTTTGATTCTGGCGGAAACAGCGCCGCACTCACCCCCGGTGCTAACCATCCCAGCAGCGATGGCCCAAGCAATACGCCAGTAAGCATTTCGCTCACCACTTGCGGCTGACCGAAACGCTTAAAAACAATGCCAACAAGGCGGCATGCGCCAAGGATAACGGCTATTTGCAGGAAGAAGAGAACGGAAAGATCAAAGGTAGACATGGCAGCTATCGAATCACATTAGAAAATTAAAACACCTTGTAGATGCCCTGAAATAGGCTATCTACAAGGTGCTAAAAGCTGAATCTAGCTTACTAAAATTAAAATTCATCCATTGCTTCATCCTTCAACCCCTTCGGAATCGGAAAAGTGATGTTCTCTACGATGCCATCAAGTTCACGCACACTGGCAACACCTAAACGACGTAATCGCGCGATGACATCTTTTACCAGCACTTCGGGCGCCGAAGCGCCTGAGGTGATACCGATGCGACGCTTGCCAACTACCCATTCTGGTTGAAGCTCATCGGCGGCATCCACTTGATAGGTTTCGCAGCCGAAAGTTTGCGCTAGCTCGCGTAGGCGGTTGGTGTTGGAACTGGTGCGCGAGCCTACAACAATCACTAAATCACATTGCGGTGCCATAAACTTTACGGCGTCTTGCCGGTTTTGAGTGGCGTAGCAAATATCAGCTTGTTTAGGGCCGACTATGTGGGGAAAGCGCTCCTTTAGGGCATCTATGACCGTTTTAGCATCGTCTACCGATAGCGTAGTTTGCGTAACATAGGTGAGTTTGGGCGCATCAACGTGCAGCTTCGCGACATCCTCTGCGGTTTCAACTAAATACATACCCGCATCTGATTGGCCCATCGTGCCTTCAACTTCTGGGTGGCCATCGTGGCCCACCATGATGACTTCAAAGCCTTCGGCGCGACGTTTGGAAACTTCAATATGCACTTTTTTTACTAAGGGGCAGGTAGCATCAAAAACTTCAAAGCCAAGAGAATCGGCTTCAGCGCGAACGGCTTTAGATACGCCGTGCGCACTAAAAATAAGGGTGGCGCCTTTGGGCACTTCGGCTAAGTCTTCGATAAAAATTGCGCCCTTGCTGCGCAAGTCTTCCACTACAAATTTATTGTGCACAATTTCGTGCCGCACATAAATTGGCGCACCGCGCTGATTGAGGGCGCGCTCGACAATTTCTATCGCACGATCCACACCTGCACAGAACCCTCGTGGGTTTGCGAGAATTAAATCGGGGAAATCATTGACGGCAGTTTGGGTTTGCATATTGAATCCTAAATAAAAATGACAACTAAGCCTGCATGACAACTACTCTTCAAAATACCCAAACCGCTCTTCACGGAAAGGATCCGCCACGTTATGATAACCGCGCTGTTCCCAAAATCCCGGCTTATCTTTAACGTGAAATTCCATCGCATTCAACCATTTTGCGCCCTTCCAAGCGTAAAGCTTGGGCACTACCATACGTGCCGGCCAGCCGTGATCTTCGCTCAACGGTTCACCAAAAACACTGTGGGCAATGAGCACGTCATCATCAATCAGTGCTGCCAATGGCACATTAGTAGTATAGCCATCTAGTCCGTGAAGGGTTACAAATTGGGCATCTTCAGCTGGTTGCGCAAGCGCAATGATGTCTCGAGCAAGCACACCTTGCCAAGGCATATCGAGCTGGCTCCAACGGGTTACGCAGTGCATATCGGCTTCTACATTCGCTTGCGGTAGCGCTAAAAACTGCGGCCAGTCTAATGTGCATTCGTTTGCTACCGCCCCGTATATTTTCAGCGACCACGTAGCGCGGCTTACCACCGGACGCACACCCATATCTAATACGGGAAAATTGCTCACACGCGATTGCCCGGGCGGAATACGCGCGTTGTCGCTGGCTTTACCGGCTTTCATGCCTTGCTCAATATTGCGTTTAGCAAGCGTTGTTTTAGCAGCAATTTGTTTTGCCCAATCGGTCATGGCTTAGTTTCCACTCTTGCGTCCGTTTCGACTACCGGCTGCTTTCTAAAACTATCTATCACCATCATCACCGCACCGATGCAAATGGCAGAATCAGCGATGTTAAAAGTAGGCCACGGCGGCAGGGTGGTGTTAGGTATGTACCACTGAATAAAATCAATCACATAGCCATACGCTACGCGATCAATTAAATTACCAAACGCCCCGCCTAGCACCAGTGCTAATGCGGTGCACAACCATTTATTGCCTTGGCTGCTGCGCAAAAGCCAAAGCAAACCGGCGGAGATAACCGTAGTAAGCACAATAAAAAAGTAGCGCTGCCAGCCGCCTTGATCGGCTAGAAAACTAAAGCCAGCGCCTTTGTTGTGCGCAAGTACCAGATTAAAGAAGGATGTAATTACCTTACCCTCGCCCAACTGGAAATTTGCCGCTACTGCAAGCTTTGTGGCTTGATCAGCGATCAAAATTACGGTTGAAATGGCTAGCCACTTCAACCATGATGCACCGGAATTTTTAGCATTAAGCATAGCTACGCGTTTCCCCTGAGCCATACAAATTACTTACACATCGCCCGCAGATGCCCGTATGTTGCGCGTCTTCACTTACATCTGCACGATAGTGCCAGCAGCGCCCGCACTTTTCGTGTTTACTTGTTTCTACCGTCATGATTGGCGGTCCGTCTTGCCCATCGGCCTTCACCACATTCACGCTAGAGGTAATGAACAAGAACTTTAGATCATCGCCAAGGCTTTGCAGCAACGCAAAATCAGCACCTGTATGGATTGTAAGTTCCGCCTGCAATGACGAACCCAGTGCACCCGCGCTACGCTGCGCCTCAATGGCGCCTAGCGCTAAGCTACGAATTTCGCGCAGACGTTTCCACCTGTTATGCAACGCTTGCTCGTCCGCAACGGTCGGCAACTTGTGGAAATTTTCCGTGAAAATTGTCGCATCGCTATTTGGGTAGAGCGTCTCCCAAACTTCTTCTGCAGTAAACGACAAAATTGGCGAGATGAGCTTGGTTAGGCTTTGCAAAATATGCCAAAGCGTAGTTTGCGCAGCACGTCGGGCTGGCGATTTTTTGCCACACGTGTACAAGCGGTCTTTCAAAATATCTAAGTAAAATCCACCGAGTTCCTCAGAGCAAAATTGTTGAATGCTTTGCATCGCCGGTTGAAACACAAACTTGGCGTAATGCGCTTCAACATCGCGTTGCAAAGTAGCCGTTAGGCTCAAGGCATAACGATCAATTTCGCTTAGGTCTGCAACTGCAACGGCATCGGTAGCAAAATCAAAATCTGCTGTATTGGCCATTAAAAACCGCAGGGTGTTACGAATACGGCGATAGCTTTCTACCACGCGCTTAAAGATTTCGTCCGAGATACTAAGCTCGCCCGAGTAATCAGTAGAACCGACCCACAAGCGAATAATCTCTGCACCTAAAGTATCAGAGATTGCACGCGGTGCCACTGCGTTCATGAGCGACTTGCTCATCTTGCGGCCTTGGCCGTCCACCGTAAAACCGTGCGTCAGCAAGGCTTTGTAGGGTGCGACATCATTAAGCCCACAGCTCACCAGCAGTGAGGAATGGAACCAACCGCGATGCTGGTCTGAGCCTTCCAAATACATGTCCGCTGGAAACTGGCCGGCAAATTCTTCGCGCTGGCGCAATACCGTTTCATGTGTGGCACCGGAATCAAGCCACACATCAAGCGTGTCCGCAATTTTTGTGTAATTAGCAGCGTCTGCGCCGAGCATTTCTTCAGCCGTAATTTGCTGCCAAGCTTCAATGCCAGTTTGCTCAACACGCAACGCCACTTGTTCCAGTATTTCAAGCGTGCGCGGGTGCGTTAGGCCAGTTTCTTTATGCACAAAAAACGGAATTGGTACGCCCCAATTTCGCTGGCGCGAGATGCACCAATCAGGGCGATTTTTAATCATCGCGTGCAAGCGCGCGCGACCCCAATCGGGGTAGAACGTGGTGGCGTCAATAGCCGCTAGTGCTAGCTCGCGCAGGGTTTTGGTGCCACCGTGAGCAATACGATCCATCCCCACAAACCACTGCGAAGTGGCACGGAAAACCGTGGGCGTTTTATGCCGCCAGCAATGCGGATAGCTGTGTTTAAAATCTTCGCGCGCGAATAAATTTCCGGCTTCATCAATGGCGGCAACAATGGCAGCTTGCGCCTTCCAAATAAACTGCCCACCAAAAATTGGCAGCGTTTGCGCGTACACGCCATTGCCCATGACGGGCGTTAGAATTTCATCGTTGCTCATACCGTAGCGCTTGCACGATGCGAAGTCGTCCTCACCATAAGCAGGGCTTGAATGCACGATACCGGTGCCGGTCTCAAGCGTTACATAATCCGCCAAATACACGGGCGAATAGCGATCGTAAAACGGATGACGAAACTTAATCAACTCAAGCGCTTGGCCTTTGCATGTGCCCAATACTTGGGTGGCGGCCACATCAATATTCCAGCGCGTACAACATGCCGCGATAAGCTCTTTGGCGATGATGGCAGCACTCTTGGGCGTTTGCAACAATACATATTCAAATTCAGGGTGCGCATTAACCGCTTGGTTGGCAGGAATCGTCCACGGGGTAGTGGTCCAGATGACGAGCTTTACACCGCTTGCCGGTAGCGCGCTCAGGCCAAATGCCGCCTGCAATTTAGGCGCGTCTTCGGCCGCTAGGGGGAATGCAACATCAATGGCGATGGAGGTTTTTTCTTCGTATTCAACTTCCGCTTCAGCCAGTGCAGACCCGCAATCAAAACACCAATTTACCGGCTTTAATCCACGGGTAACATAGCCGCGCGAAAACAGTTTGCCGAGGGTGCGAATTTCATTGGCTTCGGTTTTGAAGTCCATCGTTTTATAGGGCTTATACCAATCACCCAATACGCCAAGACGCATGAAATCAGTGCGTTGCAAGTCAATTTGGCTTTCTGCGTGCGCGCGTGCGTAGGACAACACTTTATCAACGACTAAGCCCTTGCCATGCTGTTTTTCGACAAAAATTTCAATTGGCATGCCGTGGCAATCCCAGCCGGGGATATAGGCGGCATCAAAGCCAGCAAGCTGCTTTGATTTTACTACCGCGTCCTTCAGCACCTTGTTTACGGCGTGACCAATATGAATGGCAGCGTTGGCATAGGGTGGGCCGTCATGCAGAATAAATTTGGGGCGACCAATGGATGCTGCGCGAATTTTTTCGTAACGACCTTGCGTTTGCCATTTAGCTACCCAAGCCGGTTCGCGCTTAGATAAATCCCCACGCATTGGGAACGGTGTATCAGGCAAATTTAGGGTGTTTTTATAGTCTAGTTTTGCTGGGGCTTCAGTCGTTTTAACAGTCATGGCAGCTTCCTTTGTAAACTTTTTTGGTCACCTGACCAAAAACGGAAGTATCAGCTAAGCCAAGCTTTGGCTTTATCGCAATCGTCGTGCATTTGCACCATTAGCGCATCAAGAGACACGAAGTTGGCTTCATTGCGGATTTTTGCGACGAACTCGATGCGAAGACGTTTTCCGTATAAATCACCAGAAAAGTCAAAGAGGAAGGCTTCTAGACTGTATTTGCCGCCCGATTGGACTGCAGGATTTGTCCCGAGGTTTGCAACACCATTAAAGGTTTGCAATCCATCGCCCGCCACTCCCTCGAGCCCGCGAGATACAAGCGTGCATTTTACCGCAAACACGCCATGTAAAGCGGGTTTTTGCCGCCGCGCATGTCCGAGGGCGATGTTAACGGTGGGAAAGCCCAGGGTACGGCCAAGCTTTTTGCCGTGAATAACGCGGCCTACGATTGCATAGTTGTGCTTCAAGAATCCCGTATTCAGGGCATCTTCAGCTATTGTTTGCAGCGGCCAATTGGCTAATTTTTGACGTAATTGCGTAGACGACACGCGCAGCCCATTCACCGTCACATCTGCCAATACCTCCACCGTAAAACCGTGCACAACACCCGCCTGCTGCAAGGTGCGCACGTCCCCCGCGCGCTGCCCGCCAAAGCGAAAATCAGCGCCCACCATCAAGTACTTTAATTTTAACTTTACTAGAGTTTCAATAAATTGCGCAGGCGTTTGCGCTGAAAACGCCTGATTAAATTTAGCAATAAATAAGCCTTCCACTCCATCGCGCTGCAGATATGCAGCCTTTTCAATCACGCTGGAAAGCCTTGCAGGTTGTGCATCTTGCGTATTTGACTGTGCAGCAAAGTACTCACGCGGCAGCGGCTCAAAACTCATCACGGTTGGTTGCAAATTATGTTGTGCGGCGTAACTTGTGAGCTGCGCCAAGATCGCCCGATGGCCTTCGTGTACGCCATCAAAATTACCTATTGCTAATGCCAAACCGCGACCATTGGCATTAGGCAAAGGCCGTTTTAAGCCCCGCGTGATTAGAAGCTTCACTTGATTAACCATTGCGTCGAAAATCCTTTACCCGAAAGCCAAGCGCATACAAAGTGCCAAAATAAACTGCTGCTGCAGCCAAAATTACCGCTGCCAATTTGCCGCCACGCACCCAACCGCTGACGGCCGTCCACGCCTTCGCATCACTCGCGCACAACCACAGAAGCAATCCCATCACCGTCAACGCCACGCATAATTTAGCCACAAATTTGAACCACCCCGCATTAGGCGTGTAGCCGCCACCTTTACGAATGAAGTAAAACAACACTGCAGCATTAAATACCGCGCCTAAGCCCGTAGATAAGGCTAATCCAGCATGCCCAATATAGGGCACGAAGGCAAAATTAAGCAACTGCGTGATGATTAATGTCGCAATCGCAATTTTCACAGGTGTCTTAATATCTTGCCGCGCATAAAATCCAGGTGCCAAAATTTTAACCAGAATAATGCCACCTAAGCCAACGCTATAGGCAACCAGCGCATAGCTTGCTTGGGTAACGTCAGCGGGCATAATTTTGCCGTGTTGAAACAAGGTAGAAAGTAGTGGCAGCGCCAACATTGCTAAGCCCAATGCCGCCGGCAAGCACAGCATAAAGGTTAAACGTAAACCCCAATCTAGCAATTGCGAATACTGTGCGGTATCCGCCGTGGCGTGCGAACGGGCAAGGGATGGCAACAACACCGTACCAATGGCGACACCTAGCATTGCGGAAGGAAATTCCATTAACCGATCCGCCATCGTTAGCCAAGAAATTGCGCCATCGCCTAAATGGGAAGCGATTTGCGTATTGATTAAAATGGATATTTGCGCAACAGAAACGCCAAACAGTGCCGGGACCATTAGCTTCAAGATCCGCGCCACAGAGGGATCTAGCGGTTTCAGCGGGGGTAAGCGCAGCCGCGGCAACATGCCAATACGCTTGAGCGCCGGCCACTGAAACGCCAACTGCACCGCACCGCCCACCATCGTGCCGATAGCCAGCGCAAGAATTGGGGTTTTTAAATGTGGCGCCAACAAAAGCGTGGTGCCAATCACGCTTAAATTAAGCAATACCGGCGTAAATGCTGGTGTTTTAAATGACGAAAACGTATTCAACACGCCCGCACAGCAGGCCACGAGCGAAATAAAGAAAATATACGGAAACGTAATCCGCACCATCTGCACCGTGACCTCAAACTTCTCACTGCCATACACAAAGCCGGATGACATCATCCACACCAATGCCGGTGCCGCCAACACGCCAATAATGCTTACCACCAGCAACACCAATGCCAGCGTAGCTGCCACACGCTCAAATAGCAGGCGCGTTTCGTCCTCACCCCGTTGTGCTTTGAACTCAGCGAACACCGGCACAAAGGCTTGCGAAAACGCCCCCTCAGCGAACAAGCGCCGTAAAAAATTAGGTATCCGCCAAGCAACCTGAAACGCATCTTGCAGCGGCCCCGCGCCAAAAAAAGTGAAGCTAATTACCTCACGCGCCAAACCCGTAATGCGCGAAAATAGTGTCATCACCGAAACGGCACCGGCGGCTTTAAGAAGATTCATGGGATATTTGGCAAATGACAGACGTTTTGCTGCTGGCTAAACCAAGATAATACCCTGCAACTGTGGCAAAACTATGCCCAGAGCCACGCAATGCGCTATAGAAGGGAAGATTTAAACGAAGCTCCGCTTTGCAACCCACATCCCCGCAACCATCGCCACCGCAAAAACCAGCACATCAACGCCACCCGTAAGTAGCGACGCAAAAACCGGCCCCGGGCAATAGCCAGCCAGCGCCCAACCGGCACCAAATAACGCCGCGCCGCCGACCAATTTAAAATCAATTTTAGTTGTTTTAGGTAGATGAAAAGCAACATCGGCCCACGGTTTGCGCATTTTTGGCGTCACCGCAAAGGCAATTAACGTCACAATTAGCGCGCCGCCCATCACCAAAGCCAGTGATGGATCCCAATAGCCAGGTGCGGCCGTCCATGAGATTCCTTTTGCTAATCCCGCAAGATGTAAAAAGCCACTTACTTTGACGGGCTGCGTCATGCCGGATAACACTAGGCCTAGGGCAAAAATTAAGCCCGCCACAAACGCAAAAGTTATTTTTTTATTCATGTAAAGCTCCTTAAATTAGCGATCTACCAACGACTGAAAACACCAAAAACGTCGTCGCAAAACCCACGCCCATAAACACCAAGGTAGCGGCTAACGACCGCCCAGAGCGCCGTCCCAAGCCACATACCCCGTGGCCGCTGGTGCAGCCTGAGCCCATAACAGTGCCTACGCCAACAAGTAAACCAGCCAAAATGAGGAGCAAAATTGGCCGCAGTGTTTGTGCAGGTGTTGGCACCCAGGCTGACGCAATTGCACCGCCAATTACTAGGCCCAAAATGAATGCAACACGCCAAAACCGATCGGCCTTAATGTCCGTCGGCGCTGGCACCATTGCCGACGCTGCGATGCCGCTTACGCCTGCAATGCGGCCAATTGAAACAAGCAAAAACCAACTGGCTAAGCCGATTAACACACCACCAGTTACCGCTTGCAATGCTGCCATTACGCTTGGATCCATCATCATTTTTTACCTTAAATAATATGTGCTTGCATTGTATACCCCACCCAGTATAAGATGCAAGTAGCCTATTTACGGAAGCCTACAACATGCCTACACTAAATGATCCTGCAAAAAAACACGCAATTTGCGCCCGCTTGGCACGAGTAGAAGGGCAACTGCGCGGCGTACAGCGCGCGATTAAAGAAGAGCACTCTTGTGAACTTATCGCGCAACAATTGAGCGCTGCCCGCAAGGCACTCGACAAAGCATTTTTCACCATGGTGGCCTGCGCGATTGAGCAAGGCGACATTCCCAGCGACAAAGTAGCTGCCATGCTGGCCAAATTCGCATGAATAACACTCCACAGCCAATTCAGCTATTCGACACCGCATCATCCACGTTTACCTACATTGTGTTTGATGCGGCGAGCCGTGAGGCAATAATCATTGACCCCGTAGATACGCTGTTGGCACGGGATTTAGCGATATTGCACGAACACAACTTAACGCTGCGCTACGTGCTGGAAACCCACGCGCACGCAGATCACATCACCAGTGCTGCCGCCCTCATCGAACACACCGGCGCGCAGGCCGCTACCCCAGTTGATTGCGCTATTTTGCCTTCGGTAATTCAGCTAACACACCAGCGCGTTTTGCAATTTGGTGGTGAAACGATTCAAGCTATTCATACGCCCGGCCACACGGCGGGCAGCATGTGCTTTTTATGGCGCGATTGCGTATTTACTGGCGATACACTGCTCATCAACGGCTGTGGCCGCACTGATTTTCAATCTGGTGATGCCGGCCAGCTATATAACAGCATTACGCAGCAACTATTTAGCTTGCCCGGCGCAACCCGCGTATGGCCGGGGCACGACTATAACGGCAAATTTTCAAGCACTATCGCCGCAGAAAAAACCGCAAACGTGCGGCTTACACAAGATCAACAAATTATCAGCAAACTCGACTTTATCGCCCGCATGAACGCGCTGAATTTACCCATGCCAAAGCGGCTCAACGAAGCCGTGCCCGCCAACCGAAACCTCGGCCTGCGTCAAGACGCCGCCGCTCAGCAAGCCAACCCCCTTAGTTTCGCAGGCCATATTACCCCGCAAGATGCCTACACAAAAATGCAAAGCAACCGCGCGGTACTGGTAGATATTCGCAGCAACGCCGAGCGCGCGTGGGTCGGTTTTGTGCCAAATTCCATCGACATCGAGTGGAAAGCTTGGCCAGGCATGGAAATAAATCCACATTTTGATGCGCAACTTAAAGCCGCTGTCACTACCGACAAACCGCTGCTTATGCTGTGTCGCTCCGGCATACGTTCCATCCCCGCAGCGCAACGCGCGCAGGCTTTAGGCTACGAAGCATGGAATATCCTGGAGGGTTTTGAGGGTGACCCGAATGACGCCGCGCATCGCGGTATGACCGGCGGCTGGCGGCATCGCGGGCTACCGTGGCGGCAGAACTAGGCTTGGAGATGCCCTATTTTAGGGCGTTTCCAAGGCATTTTTTCAAGAAAAGGTGCGCACTTTGTGATTACCAGCTTAAACCAACGATTTTAAGCAAGCTTTGCTTGGCAAAACCACGTAAAACTGTCATAATGTTGGGCTTCGATGTGCGTTTGCATTTGTGCCCGAATATTATACCCACCAGTAACACTAACCAGTACATGCGGAGTCATCATGGCAAATACGAAACAAGCAATTAAACGCGCCCGTCAAGCAGTAAAACAGCGCGCCCACAACATGGCACAGCGCTCCACTTTGCGTACGGCCGTTAAAAAAGTCATCGCAGCCATTGCTGCTGGCGACAAAACTGCTGCTGAGGCAGTATTTAAAGATTCAACATCAACCATCGATTCACTGGCTGATAAGAACATTATCCACAAAAACAAAGCTGCACGTCATAAGAGCCGCCTTTCCGCTGCTATCAAGGCGATTGGCGTTGCTAAAGCTGCTTAAGTTTTACGGCTTTGGTTGGATAAAAAAATGCGACCCGAGGGTCGCATTTTTTATTGCCGCGTTTAATAGAGCTAACCTGATTGCAGCCGCTCAAATTGATTATTCGGAATCGGGCAATAATCATCACCAAACGGCTCCGTGGGATCAATCACCACCAATTCATTATCGTTGGCGAAGTCGAGCAAGAAGCGATGCGCTCGGGGTTCTACAACCGTTAGCTCAGGCTCCACCACCACGCAGCGCACGCCATCGAGCATCACTGGGCGCACATGGGGCGAATAACGCATTTGATTATCACCGCCGAAGGTTGACATAATGCCGCACAGGCGTTCAGCCCAGTCGCTCGGCCTAAATGCTCGCCCGTTTTGGGTAATGCCTTGAATAA
This sequence comes from Betaproteobacteria bacterium, assembly GCA_031409495.1. Classification (GTDB taxonomy): domain Bacteria; phylum Pseudomonadota; class Gammaproteobacteria; order Burkholderiales; family Usitatibacteraceae; genus JANMDR01. Next base: position 15,701 of record JANNXI010000257.1, on the reverse strand, counting down.
TAATGCGGGTGGGCTTAGCGGCTGCGCTCATTGGATGGATTTTTTCGCGACGGCGGCCAGCATATACACTAGCGCGTGGTGGGATACTTTTTTCACCGCCCGATTATAACGCGCCCTTCCTGCTGCAGTGCAACATTAGCACATTTATCACTTTTTTCTTTACGCCAATTGACTGAAATTAACTTAAAGACTGCACCAATTTCTGCTTCTACCGCAACCTCGGTGCGGCCCGTTATCGCTATCGTTGGCGCGGGGTTTAGCGGTGTAGCTGTTGCTGCGCGATTGCTTTGCCAGCGCGAAACCAGCGCCCTCGACATCGTGTTAATAAATGCCTCCGGTAAGCGTGCGCGCGGCGTGGCGTACGGTACCGAGAGCCGTAGCCACGTACTCAACGTGCCCGCGGGGCGCATGAGCCTATGGGCCGAAAAGCCAGACGACTTTTTACGCTTTTTGCAAATAAGCGCCAGCACAAATGACGCGCCAGTGAGCGGCCACGATTTCGTGCCGCGTAGCCGTTACGGTGATTACTTAGAGCACACCTTAGCCGTAGCGCAGCAACATAGCCCACATACGCTCCAGCATCGCGTGGGCAAGGTCGTGGACGTGGTTGCGCACGAAAACCAATCGTTTACGCTGGTTTTCGCGGATGGCAGCACCCTGCTAGCTGACAAACTAGTGCTTGCGCTGGGTAATTTTCAGCCACAAAATCCGCGCTTACGCTTGCTATCGGAAGCCGAAGAAGCAGCCGCGTTTGCGCATGCCGCTTATCTGCGGGACCCGTGGAGCGCAGCTTCAAACAAGGCTTTACAAGCATTGCCAAAAAATGCGCGGGTGCTATTACTTGGCACCGGGCTATCCATGCTCGATGTGGTGATGCTGCTGGAAACCAGCGCACACAAAAGCGTAAAAATCGACGCGATTTCACGCCGCGGCTTATTGCCGCAGGCACACCGGGTGGCCTTACCGGGGGCGCACTTTACGCTGCATGAGGAACTGATTCCGCCGGCGCTGCGCGCCTATGCCGTAGCTAGTATTCCAGCGCGAACTGCCGCAATAAAAGTAAACGCTACGGCACTAGGACTGTTGCGTGCCTTACGTGCCAGCATTGCCGCACACGCGCCTAACGATTGGCGCGACATTATCGCCGCGATTCGCCCCATTACACCGGCGCTGTGGTGCGCCCTACCTGAAGCCGAACAACAACGCTTCATTCAGCACCTAGCGCCCTATTGGGATACCCACCGCCATCGTGCCGCCCCTGTACCTGCACAAGCGCTTAAAGAAGCCATTGCCAGCGGGAGGGTAAGCACAAAAGCCGCGCGGATTATTGCGCTAAAAGGCGTTGGTATTGGCATTGGCGTTCGCGGTGAAGCTTTATCGCGGCTTTTAGTAAGCACTCAGCCCCGCGGCAGCGCGCTTATCCAAACGCAAACCTATGATCTTGTGGTCAATTGTACCGGCCCGCAAAATAGCTTATTGCACTTGAACGACACCTTAATCGATTCGCTTCTTAAACAGGGGCTGGCCCAGAAGCTCGACAACGGCACTGGATTTAAAGTGACGCAAGACCTGCGTCTAGCTGCTGCTGGCTTGTACTACGTTGGTCCATTACTACGCGCCAATTTGTGGGAAGCCACCGCCGTGCCAGAGTTGCGAGAGCACGCGCGTACGGTCGCAGAGGCTATTGCGCGGGCAAACTCGCAGGCAAATGTGTAGCCCTAATATAGCGAAGTGAACTGCTTGAAGATGCCCTAAATGCGGGCTTCTCCAGACATACTTTCGATACATTTTTTTGCGCCGAAAAAAGTTTAGGCTGGAATTGCGTTAATTTGCACTTCAGCATCGCACAACCGCGCAGCGGGGAAAGTAATGGTGAATTTACTGCCCTTATCTTGCGGCTTGATGCTACTTTCGATTTTAAGGATAGCGCCATGGCGAAGAGCAATATGCTTCACGATAGCCAAGCCTAAACCGGTACCGCCGGTATCGCGCGAGCGGCCTTGGTCCACACGATAAAATCGCTCAGTGAGCCTATTTAAGTGCGCTGGTGGGATACCATCCCCATTATCTTGAACCGCAAACAAGGGTACGCCATCTTCTATGCGCCACAGCACTTTGATATGGCTACCCGCTGGAGAATAGCGCACGGCATTATTGAGTAAATTGGACACAGCGCTTGCCATTTCATCGCGACTGGCCAGTAACCAATTAGGCGCAACTTCAATCTCAATTTTGTGGCCGTGAACATTTATATGCTGCGCATCTTCAACTGCGCAATCAATAATTTGGCGCATGTCTACCGGGGCAACCTGCAGAGCGTTGGTGCGGTCCTCAAGCCTTGAGAGCACTAATAAGTCTTCCACAATGCCGCGCATTCGCAAGGCCTGTATGCTCATGTGTGCAAGCGCTTTCTTCGTCATTTCGGCATTATCAACACCGCGCAAAGTAAGCGTTTCTAAAAACCCCGACATCACCGTAAGCGGCGTCCGCAGTTCATGCGATACATTTGCCACAAAGTCACGGCGCATGCGTTCCAAGCGCTCTAGCTGGGTGACATCACGAGACAAAATTAATTTCCGCCTTTCCCCTTCAATAATATCTGAGGATTCTTGTATTTCCGGGCTTTCCAAGGCATCAACGGGGAGTCCAGAGGCTCCGCCAACGCGACCTCGCTCGGCATTTGCACCATAGGGAATGAGTTGAATCGATAGCACCTGTTCGACACTTTCACCGTTGGCGTCGCGACTACTTAGCCGCAGTATCAATGGCTCGCGATAGCGCTCACGGTCTAAATATTCCGCAAATTCCGGTTGGCGAATTAAATACGTAATATTCTGCAGTCGATCTTCTTCGCGGCGGATGCCCCAGTGCTGTTGCGCAACTTGATTCGCCCAGATAATGCTATTTTGGGCGTCTAACATAATTGCGCCATCTGGCAACGCTTCCGATGCTTCCTCGAACTTTGCGAGCGCGTCCAAGAGTGCGGTGCGGGCTTTATTTTCGCGCCTTACCACGCGATTTAGCTGTCCAATGATGTTCTCCCACACCCCTGCACCTTCAGGCACCACGGCTGCCTGTAAGCCGCGCTCATCGGTAGCTAGCTGCTGCACCCAATCGGCAAACGCAGCGACGCGTGAGGCATCAAGTGCCCACATCACCACTAATGCCACCAACGCAAAACTCAGTGCCGCCACCGCGCTAAATAGCAAGCCGATGACGAAGGCCGGCAACGCAACGCAGATGGACACCAACAAAAGGCGCTTGAAAATTCGCTCTAAAAAATATCTAGGTGGCTTCACGTTTATGAGATTAAACCTTAATAGTAGTACTTGGTTTTTTTAGCCCAATCACTGCGGGGATAAAGTTTGTGCAGCAACTGAAATGCTTCACGGGATGGTTTACCCACTACGCGTTTGGTGGTGATGAGGAAATGCAGCGCTTTTGGTGCCTCAACGTCATCTGGCTTCTGCTTTGCCAAAGCCATCAACGTTGCGGTTAAAAAATCTTCGCCATTGCGCCATTTACGTAAAATACCCTGCTCTTTCTGCGCGGCAGCAATACTTTCAGCCGACATAAAGTTAAGCGGCAACGGGCCACAGGCTTTGAGCGGGCTTTCGGGCATTAAGGGGCAGCCACGATCAATTTGCACATTCTGGTAGTCAAATAAGCCGGTGGTAAGTTCGGGGGTATTCACTAAAATGAGCGCTGCGGCAGTCCTTTTAGTTTCACTTGTTGTTGCAAGCCTAAGCCGCTCATATAAATGCTTAGTGGTCTTGCGCTCCGCCGCCAAATCATCACTTAATTTATCGGCAGCGGCAAAATCATCCAAGGCTAAGGCACGGGTAAAAATAACCAGTTTTAACGCCCTGTTTTTATCACAAGATGGAAAGTTGGGCGCAGTTAGCAGCGCCATCAAATCGGCATTAGAAAAATCATGATAAAGCCTGTCGGTATAGTCTTGATCCAATTGCGCAGTCGTTTTTAAGCCTTCATTCGGTATCGGCCCTTGCATCTCTACATCTGCAAGTTCTCGCGACAAGGCGGCAAAAAATTCGGCTTGCGTTTTAGCGGTGCTTACTTTCAAACCCAGCCAACGATTACGGGTGGAGCGAAGCATGGTGCTGTTTTGTTTGGCCAGTACCCTCGTCACAATTTCGTCGGCATCATTGAGACGTTTCTCGGCAATAAGAATTCTCGTCAATTCGAAATTGAGCGGCTGGTACAAGGGCGATGTTTCAGCGACACTGAGTACTGCCTTGCGCTCTTCGGCCGTGATGTCGCCCGCATTGGCGTTGGCCAATATCGCTAAGAGCCACACCGCTTTCGATTTATCAGCTTGCCAGCTTCTGCGGCCAATGTCTAAGATACTGCCTTTTGGTGGCGTGACTACACCACCAGTTTCGTCACGACTATTGCCCGACTGCATTAGCCCTATCCACGAGGTCATCGGGTCTTTTGAGCGAGAAATTTCACCGTTACTAGACTTGGTGAGTAGAAAAATATAATCAGTAATATGTTGCAATGACGATACCGTGATTTTACCGCTTGCCAAGAGCGCGCCCAGCTCGGTCACACGCTCGACAGGGCGCAGATGACCATCCAAAAAACCGAGCAGTTGTTGCGACGGGGGATATGTTTTAGCAAGCGGCAATAGCTCCGCACGCGCTCGGGCCAGCAGCGCTGCTTGCTTCTTTTCCAACGCTGGACGATCGGCGGCAGGTACGTCCCTTGGGCTGTAGTACAGGGTGGCTTTGCGTACTAAACAGCGCGCAGCTAAATGCGCGCCAAAAGGCTGCCACGGGGACGCGGTGTTGGCAGCAATCGCGGTGAATCGCCGCCGTGCTTCATCAAATTTTTCAGCATAAAAGTTTGCGGCGGCAAGTTGATAATCGCGATCGTAAACAAGCCATGTCGGCGCATTGGCGGGGAGTTCAGGGGGGGTGATTACGGCGAGTTTGGTATCACTTTCAATTTTATTACTTTCCCAAGTGCGTGCGCTGTCGCAGTTTTTAAACACGGCATCTTGGCCATCCAACCAAAGTTTTAGCTGCGCTTCTGTAGCTGTTTTGGCACGCTCGCTCAGGGTTTGTGCGGCCCGGTTAAACGCATCTAAGGGGCAATTCTCATAGCTGTTGTAATTACCGGCGGCGGCATGTGCCTCAAGGCTTTTTATGGGGATGCTACCCTTTACTTTTAAACGCGCCTCGATCCACGTGATGACACCTGCGTCTTTTTCATAGCTAAAATGCGTCACTTTTTTGCTATTGTCAACCAGCCAACCGTTAATGTTTAAGATTTCCACTTCTGCCTTGCTGAGCGGCTGCCCAGTGAGCGCGCGGTAGGCCAGCAGGTGATAAATACGCCAGTACGAAGTGGGCACGACGCCTACGTTACCGGCGGCGTAGGCCGCAATATCAATCTTGGGCACGTAGGTTTCCGGCTGAAACGCGTTGTAGCTGATGCCATCGCCGCCGCTGGCCATGGCGTTGTACTGGGGCGCAACGGCAAGCACTAGTGTAAGCAGCGCGGCAGTGCCTGCCATGATTAGGGATTTAGTTAGCCGATCAAACCAATCAAAAATAGGCTTTCCTGAACGTGGCGTTACGCAAAACCTTGAAAAACCAAGCGTTAATTTTTCCATTAGCGATGCCATTGTGATTTTGTCCACGGTTTAGGGGAAAAACGATAATGCCTGAAATTTTTGCTTTGAGTATTTTTTTCAACTAGCGACAGCCAATACGATTGATCTTGCAGCGGCTCGTCAGTTGCTGTGCCAATTGCGTTTTGACAATGCACTGGCTGAAAACGCCCGTATTTAGCCAGTAAAGCCCGAATTTCTTGGTCCCCAGCAGCCATCCTAAACGCCATCGGCACCACTTCGTCAGCGGGAACTGATGCTAGCCAGTTATCTCCCGCACACCACGATGCTAACGCCGTCATTGATAACGCTACTTCAGGCGAGAGCTGCTGACGCGCGGCAATAACTGAGTCGGCCAAAAAGCGCCGTTGCGACCGCCGCACTTCAAAATCTAACTGCACTACTTGGGTATTACTTAATGCCACCGCATTGCGTAGGGCAGTAACTATTGCTTCCTGTTGTTTTGAGTTGAGTACCGGCGGATTACGCCATGATGCGTCCACATGCACCACCGGTACCCGCGCAGTATGCGGTGACACTAACAGCGGGTGCTGGCGCGCTAGTACCGTTGCCACTTCACCTTCAATGTTGATAGAAGTAGCCACGAAGGCTACGCCAATGTTTGCCGGTAAACCGCGTAAATCTTCCGGCCGCTGCCATGCCCAAAGCATCTCAAGCGGCAGTTTTTCTAGTGCAGGATGTTCAATTTTTCGACTTAATTGATGCTTGAAGATGCCCGAAATACGGGCACCTTCAGGCACTATCAGGAGCAAAGAAAATCCACCTATCAGTATTAGCTTGGGCAATAAGTTCATGCGGCAATTATGCCGCGACTTGGCAATTTACGGCGCTACAGTTAAGTATCGATTGAAAACCGGTATCCCGCGCTACGCACTGTCTGCACCAAAACATCGTGGCCGCTGGGCTGCAAAGCCGAGCGCAGGCGGCGGATATGCACGTCAACGGTTCGTTCTTCGATGAAAATATGATCGCCCCAGACTAAGTCGAGCAACTGTAACCGCGAGTAAACCCGATCGGTGTGCGTCATAAAGAAATGTAGCAAGCGATATTCAGTCGGCCCCATCGTAAGTGGTAGCAACGCGTCGCCAAGCTTGCCGGTTATTTTTCTAGCACTAGGATCAAGCGTTAAGCCTTGATATTTGACAATATCATCGGTCATTTGCGGTGCGCGCCGGCGCAAAACCGCCTTTATGCGGGCTTCTAGCTCTCGGACTGAGAACGGTTTGGTCACATAATCATCGGCACCTACGCCCAAGCCGCGAATCTTGTCTTCTTCTTCACCCTTAGCAGTGAGCAAAATAATGGGCAGGTTTTTCGTGCGTGCATCATCGCGCAAGCGCTGGGCAAACTCTAGGCCGGAAATTCCTGGCAGCATCCAATCTAGCAGCGCCAAGTCTGGCAATTCTTGCGCCACAAGTGGCATGGCGCGTTCAGCAGAAGAAGCCCGCATCACCCGATACCCGCTCATTTCTAGGTTAATTGTAATTAGGTCACAAATAGCGGGTTCATCTTCAACAACTAAAATAACGGGATTCATCCAGACCCTCACGTGTGTATATGGTTTCCGTACTCATATTATATTTATGAAATATTACTGTTTGGTTACTGGTATTGAATTCGACTTAATCATTGGTTTTCGGTGCATGCTGGTATCATCATGGCAAATTACTGTCCTGAGCCCTCTCCTGAACCACGTCGCGAGCGAATTAAATGCCCCATCCTACCCAGTTAACCCTGCATCAAGCCAGCCGTGTGCTTGAAATTAGCTTTGATGACGATTCAAGTTTTCGACTGTCATGGGAGTTTTTACGCGTCTATTCGCCTTCCGCCGAAGTGCGCGGGCACGGTGCCGGGCAAGAAGTATTGCAAGTGGGCAAACGCGACGTTTCCATCACCGATGTAGAGCCAGTAGGCACCTATGCCGTCAAGCTGGTGTTCTCAGATGGCCATAACACGGGGCTTTACGCTTGGAATTACTTTTATGATCTTGGCAAAAATCATGATGTGTACTGGCAGCAATATTTAGATCGGCTCACAACAGCGGGGGCCAGTCGTGATTTTCAAGATATTTCTAGCGCTGCAACCGTCAATCTTGCCATCGGTAAAAAAGGATGTCAGTCATGAACGATTCAAGTAAAGAGAAAACGCACTTTGGCTTTACACAGGTAGACGAAAGCCAAAAGGCGGGCAAGGTAGCCTCCGTGTTTTCATCTGTAGCGCCAAGCTACGACGTAATGAATGACGTGATGTCGGCTGGCTTGCATCGCGTGTGGAAAAAGTTTTGTGTCGATTTAGCCGCAGTGCGCTTTGGTGAAAACGTGTTGGATGTGGCCGCAGGCTCGGGCGATTTAACGTTGGCGTGGGCAAAAGCTGCGGGACATGGCCAAACCCGAAACGGCAAAAGTGGCGGCATGGTGTGGCAAACTGACATAAACGCTGCCATGCTCGGCGTGGGAAGAAATCGGCTGCTTAATGAAGGTTACAGCGTGCCGGCGTTGCTCTGTGATGCTGAAAAGCTCAGCTTTGCCGACAACACATTTGACGTTGTCAGCGTAGCCTTTGGCTTACGCAACATGACGCACAAGGACCAAGCGCTGACCGAGATGAAGCGCGTGTTAAAACCCGGCGGCCGGCTGCTGGTATTGGAATTTTCAAAAGTGGCCCAACCATTACAAAAAGCCTATGATGCGTACTCCTTCAAACTGCTGCCGCTCATGGGTAAATTGATCGCAAAAGATGAGGCTAGTTATCGCTATTTAGCAGAATCTATTCGCATGCATCCCGATCAAACAACACTAGCAAAAATGATGGAAGATGTGGGATTATCGCGTGTTGAATATTTTAATTTGACGGCAGGTGTAGCGGCCGTGCATCGTGGCTATAAGATTTAGAAGATTTTAGTTATTTTTATCCTTAAGGAGAATACCGTGAAAACATTTTTAGTCAGTTTAGCCATTGCTGTGTCCGCGTCCCTTGCGTTCACCTTTCCGGCAGATGCAAAAAGCCGTTTCGGCAGCGGCAAATCATCAGGCATGCAGCGCGATAGCGCCAAGCCGGCTGCAGCCACGCCACCCACAGCCGCTCCGGCAGCAGCCGCAGCACCAGCGGCAGCCGCCGCAACGGCAGGTGCAGCCGCAAAACCAGCAGCCGCTGCAGCAGGTAACAAATGGTTAGGCCCCTTAGCTGGCTTAGCCGCCGGTGGTTTATTAGCATCGATGTTCATGGGTGGTGGCATGGGCGGCTTTGGTGGCATTAAGTTTTTTGACATCATTTTGCTTATCGGCTTCGCCGTAGCCGCGTTTTATTTATTCCGCATGTGGCGCAACAGAAGCCAAGCCAACAACGCCGCGCCAAGCAACTTACAATATGCCGGCGCTGGCAATACCAATGACAGCCCAGCATCCGCCCCCGCAAGCCAACCGATGCAACGCACTAGCGCAAGCGGTAGTTTTGCTACCCCAGAAATTGGTAGCCGCCTACAATCGGTAGATACGCCAAGCGAAGCCAATGCACTAGCGCAAGCGCCACGCATTCCAGCTGATTTTGCTGTTGAACCGTTCGCTCGTCATGCTCGGGGTGCCTTTATCCGCATGCAAGCCGCCAACGATGTTGGCGACAAAGCTGATATTCGGGACTTCACCACACCTGAAATGTACGCAGAAATTTCCATGCAAATTCAGGAACGTAAAGGCGAAAAGCAAACCACCGACGTCACCAAGCTTGATGTAACAGTGCTAGAAGTAGTCACTGAAAACAGCAAATCAATCGCCAGCGTGCGCTTTATGGGCGAATTGCAATTTGATGGCGAAACCACGGTTGAAAAGTTTGACGAAGTTTGGCATGTTGTAAAGCGTACGGACGATGCTAATGCAACTTGGCTTGTTGCGGGCATTCAGCAACTTAGCTAAATCACCTGTTGAATCGTCGTAAATGACACCTCTGAATCACCTGGCAGCAAAATTTGCCAATCGCGTGCTGGGCGACTATCCAATCGCCCAGCAACGCTTGCAAGCCTTTGCCACATCGCGCCTCTTTGTAACAGCAGCAGGTGTGGCTATAGCGCTAAGAATTACCGACCAAGGTGTTTTAGAACCTTGCGGTGTTGAACACAGCGCTGCGTTAACTGCCGCTGACTTAACCGTTTCCATTCCCCTTTCCGCCCTTCCCGCAGGCATTGCCAACGGGCGTGACGCGTTGAAGCTCGCCACTTTTTCAGGCAATACCGACCTTGCCGCCCTACTGCATGAGTTGGCAAACCACTTAAGCTGGGATGCCGAACACGATTTAGGCAAAATAATCGGCGAAATTGCCGCCCATCGCGTGGCAAACGCCGCGCGCGCAACCAATGAAGGCTCACGTGAAGCGTTCAAGCGCCTAGGCGAAAACGGTGCCGAATACTTAGTACACGAAGCGCAAATATTAGTCAGCCGCGCCGAATCTCGACATTTTCAAGCGCAGCTAGAAACCCTACGCGACGATATTGCACGGCTAGAAAAGCGCTCCAATAAGCTGGCTATCGCCACCTAAAAGCCACGTGGTTAAGTGCCTGAAGAAGCCTTATAACAGGGCATCTTCAGGCACTTTTTGCGACTGGTTGTGCAACTAGCTACGCTTTGCACCGCAGATCTGTTCGGGATGCGCTCGGCATTGTCCAAAATTCTCGGCTCGTGACGCCGGTAGCACTTCACGTCACGCGATTGGAGCGGTGCATTCCACCCATTCAATCCAAGGAACGCCTAAAGGTTGAAAAACAATCGCGCGTCCCCATCTCTTTCAATTGAAGAATTTTTTTGCCCACTTGCCTATTTTAGTGTCGCGTTTGTTTCGGCAGTCATTGGCACGCCTGAAGCAACCCTTGAAATTGCGACATGCATCACAATTATTACCGTATCGTTCAAAAATATCCTTAATGGAGAACTCTATGTCTGACCAAAACCAAACCGCTGGCACATCGCCTGACCCGGCTAATGCTGAAATTAAGACGAATGCAACCGATACAGCGGGTGCGGAAAATTTGGCTGCAGAGCCGCTTTCCCCTATCGCAGAATTAGAACAGCTGTTAGCGCAAGCCAACAGCAAGGCGCAAGAAAACTACGACCAGTTCGTGCGCGCGAAGGCCGAAACCGACAATATCCGCCGCCGTTCGGCTGAAGATGTGCTGAAAGCGCAAAAATTTGGCGTGGAAAAAATTGCAGAGTCGTTACTAGCGGTCAAAGACAGTTTAGACGCGGCTTTAGTGGTTGAAAACGCATCAGTTGAAACGTTTAAAAGCGGCGTGGAAATTACGCTACGCCAGCTTGGCCAAGTATTCGATAAATTTTCGATACGCGAAGAAAGCCCAGAAGGCCAAAAATTTGATCCGACCAAGCATCAATCCATCGCCGCACTGGAATCTGACGCACCGGTAAATTCCGTGGTGGGCGTAATGCAAAAGGGCTATATGTTGCACGACCGTGTCTTACGGCCAGCGTTAGTAACCGTGGCGAAGGCACGCGCCGTTGCACAACCAACTGAGACAGTTGAACCTGCAGAACCCACACAACCACCAGCATCAGCTTAAATATTTAGCAGTTGAAATTTTTTTAGTTGCCCTGACATATAAAACTATAAGCAGTTCCTAATTTTTTGAATTTAACAAGGAGTTCATCATGGGTAGAATTATCGGTATCGACTTAGGCACCACCAACTCTTGCGTCGCCATTATGGAAGGCGGCGTGCCGAAAGTGATTGAAAACGCAGAAGGCGCGCGTACTACGCCGTCTATCGTGGCCTATCAAGATGACGGCGAAGTACTCGTTGGCGCGGCAGCGAAACGTCAAGCGGTAACCAACCCCAAGAACACGCTCTTTGCGGTAAAGCGCCTTATCGGTCGTAGATTCGAAGAAAAAGAAGTACAAAAAGACATCGACATGATGCCTTACAAAATTTTGAAAAACGACAATGGCGATGCATGGGTAGAAGCCCAAGGCAAGCGTATGGCGCCGCCGCAAATTTCGTCTGAAGTATTGCGCAAAATGAAGAAGACGGCGGAAGATTATCTAGGCGAAGAAGTTACCGAAGCCGTGATTACTGTGCCTGCCTACTTTAACGACGCACAGCGCCAAGCCACTAAAGACGCAGGTCGCATCGCGGGGCTGGACGTAAAGCGCATCATTAACGAGCCAACAGCGGCGGCGTTAGCGTTTGGTATGGACAAAAAAGAAGGCGACCGTAAAATTGCGGTTTATGACTTAGGCGGCGGCACGTTTGACGTATCGATCATTGAAATCGCTTCCGTTGATGGCGAGCACCAGTTTGAAGTGCTATCGACCAATGGCGATACATTCCTAGGCGGTGAAGACTTTGACCAACGCTTGATGGAATATTTGTGCGATGAGTTTAAGAAAGATTCTGGCGTTGATTTACGCAAAGACGTTTTAGCTCTCCAACGCCTAAAAGAAGCCGCTGAAAAAGCCAAAATTGAGCTTTCTTCCGCGCAGCAAACCGAAGTTAACTTGCCCTACATTACGGCGGATGCAACCGGCCCTAAGCACTTGGCAGTGAAGCTGACGCGCGCTAAATTTGAATCATTGGTTGATGAACTCATCGAGCGCACGATGCAGCCTTGCTTAACCGCGATTAAAGATGCTGGCGTGAGCACAGATGATATTTCTGACGTTATTTTGGTGGGCGGGCAAACCCGTATGCCGAAAGTGCAAGAAAAAGTGAAGGACATTTTCAAGCGTGAGCCACGTAAAGACGTAAACCCTGATGAAGCCGTGGCCGTAGGCGCTGCATTTCAAGGTGGCGTGTTGAAAGGTGACGTTAAGGATGTGTTATTACTAGACGTTACACCGCTATCATTGGGTATTGAAACCTTGGGCGGCGTATCGACCAAGCTGATTAAAAAGAACACCACCGTACCGACCAAAGCCAGCCAAGTGTTTTCGACGGCTGATGACAATCAATCTGCAGTAACGATTCACGTATTGCAAGGCGAGCGCGAATTGGCATCTGGCAATAAGTCATTGGGGCAATTTAACCTTGAAGGTATTCCGCCCTCACAGCGCGGCACGCCACAAATTGAGGTGATGTTTGATATCGACGCCAACGGCATCATGCACGTGTCTGCACGCGATAAAGCCACTGGCAAAGAAAACAAAATCACCATCAAGGCTAACTCTGGTTTGACCGAAGAAGAAATTCAACGGATGGTAAAAGACGCGGAAGCCAATGCTGACGAAGACAAAAAAGCGATTGAGTTAGTAACCGCTCGCAACACCGGCGATCAGTTAGTACACACTACCAAGAAGTCTCTTGCTGATTATGGCGACAAGATTGAAGCCGCAGAAAAAGAAGCGATTGAAAAGGCCAGTGCCGCGCTAGAAGAAGCGCTAAAAGGCAACGACAAAGTTGAGATTGAAGCCAAAACCGAAGCCCTTTCAACCGTATCGCAAAAGCTTGGCGAAAAGATGTATGCCGATATGGCTGCTAAAGAAGGCGCGGCCGCTGGTGCGGGTGCTGCAGGAGCTGGAGCGGGCATGGGTGGTATGGGTGGTGGTGCAGCGCCAGGTGCTGGTGCTGAAGCCAAAGAAAAAGACATGGGCAATGTGGTGGATGCTGAATTCACTGAAGTAAAAGACAAGAAGTAATCACTCACTACAACAGCAACATACAACACCGAGTGCGGGTTTTTACCCGTACCCGGTTTTTGTATTTTTAACGCAGTCGATTAAGGTTTCAAATCATGTCAAACAAAAAACGCGACTACTACGAAATTCTTGGTGTAAACCGTGACGCCAGCGACGAGGAAATTAAAAAATCCTACCGCAAACTGGCAATGAAATATCACCCAGATCGCAACCCTGATTCCAAAGAATCGGAAGACAAATTTAAGGAAGCCAAAGAAGCCTATGAAATGCTGTCCGAGCCGGATAAGCGTCGCGCCTACGATGCCCACGGCCACGCTGGCGTGAGCCAAAATGCGGGCGCAGGTGGTCAGGGCTTTGGCGGCTTCGGCGATGCGTTTGGCGATATTTTCGGCGACATATTTGGCGGTGGGCGTGGTGGCGGTGGCGGACGTAGCGGCGTGTATCGCGGCGCCGACTTACGCTACAACTTAGAAATTACACTAGAACAAGCTGCACGCGGAACTGAAACCAAAATCCGTATACCGGCGCTAGAAGAATGCAAAATCTGTAGCGGCAGCGGTGCGAAGCCGGGTACAACTAAAAAAACCTGCGCCACTTGTGGCGGCCAAGGCCAAGTGCGGGTGCAACAAGGCTTCTTCTCCATCCAGCAAACCTGCCCAACCTGTCGCGGCGCAGGCCAATCCATTTCCGACCCGTGCCGCCCATGCGACGGCCAAGGCAGAATTAAAAACCACAAAACCCTATCGGTAAAAATACCGGCAGGTGTGGATGAAGGTGATCGTATTCGTTTAACTGGCGAAGGCGAAGCTGGCGTAGGCGGCGGCCCAACAGGTGATCTATACGTTGTAGTGCAATTAAAGCCGCACAACGTATTCCAAAGAGAAGGTGCCGACCTGCATTGCGAAATGCCAATTAGCTTCACCCAAGCCGCACTCGGTGGCGAAATTCGCATCCCCACGCTTGACGGCGAAGCCAGCATTAAAGTACCAGCCGAAACCCAATCGGGGCAAGTGTTTAGACTACGCGGCAAAGGCATCAAACCCATTCGCTCCAGCACATCCGGCGATTTAATGTGCCACGTGGTGGTAGAAACGCCAGTACGCTTAACCGACCGTCAAAAAGAAATTCTGCGCGAGCTAGAAGAGATCAATCTTAAAGACGGCGATCGCCACAATCCAAAAGCCAAAGGCTTTATGGATAAGGTGAAGGCGTTTTTTTCGTAGCAATCGCTGCGTTTAGGCGGGTCTGAATTCCTGCTCATCGCCAATAGGTAAGCCAGTTCAGCAAGCTCACATCACCAACAACAATGCCTTGGAAACGCCCTAAATACGGGCTTCTCCAAGGCATTTTTATTACTGTAACAGTTCTGGACAGCGCTTAACTTTCAACGTTTGGGCGCGTGCAATGCACCCCTACTACACGCATATGCCAATACGCCCAAACGGCGCCTACTGCACCACATGCGTCAGCACCGGTGTTGGTATTCTATTGCCATCGGTAATGGCGGGGAAGTTGTATTTATCGCCGCTAAAACTCACTGTGATTTTGCTCATGCCTACCGGTAGTGCTGCAGTGCTGCAGGTGGCTTGGTAGAAGCTTTCATCAAAGGTAAACGCTTGGTTGATGATCTTCTGCTCGCAGCCCACAATAGCTTGCCCATCAGCAAAGAAGCTGATGTATACCGTGCTCGGCGATGTGCCAAATAGACCGACGATGCCGATAGCCTGGCGCATGGCGGCGGTGAAGGTAGCTGCTTGGTCGGGGGCACTGCTGCTCATAACGGGTGTGGCGTCGAGCGGTGTGACGCTACTGCTACCCGATACGGTAATACTGGGGATGGCGGGGTTGAAGTTGATGATGACGGTACATTCTGCGCCAATTTCTGCGGTGCGGTAGATGTTGCTGCCAGCACCCTGTGGCACTAGCGATTGGGAGGTAATAACGCGGCCGCCGCAGGTGCCGCCGACGCTAGCTAAGTAGCGGGGGTTGGCGGTGATGGTGAGGTCTACCGTGTTGTTGAAGGCTACTTCTAAGATGCCGTTCGCACTGTTAGGGCTGACGCTGCCGTTGGCTGCTGCGGTGCTTGGTGCTGTGGGTGTGGCTGCGGGGGCTGCCATGGGTCTTAGGGTGAGGGTGATGGGTGGCAAGCTGACGGGTACGGTTGGCAGGGTGGTTGGTGGCGGGGGTACAACTACCGGAGGTACAACCACTACTGGTGGCACCACTATAAATAATTGACTGACGACATCGTACTAAGGGGCAATCCGCACGGCGCGAATTACGCTAAGTAGCAGCAAAGCCGCGGCAGCCGCGAAATATCCAGATAGAAAAATACCTTTGAGGCGCCCTATTTTAGTCGCCCCTAAAAAACCCCAAGCCTCTTTAAAATAAGGTGTCTTGGCGAATTTTTG